>JARYME010000005.1 GCA_029907315.1 Armatimonadota bacterium
AAGGTATTACTATCCTTGTTCAGAACAATAAGAACCTTTACCCGTACGGTATCCCGTATGCTTTCGTATCGAACATCCACCATCAATATGTCTTGGTGTTTCGTCGGAGCAGCTGAGAGGCACGTAAGGATAACCTGACGATGGACTTAGACCAGCAGACAATCTCGAGCACGAGAAACCTTCTTTCTGATGCGGCCCAGTGCGTTGTCGACCGACTTTGGTTTACAAGCCAGTCTCCGCGCGATCTCGCAGTATGATCCTCCCCTGTGGTACTCTTGCAAGACCTGCCATTCGAAGTCGGAAAGCATTTTGCGAACAAGTGTTCTGAGTATCTTTCTGTTTTCTGCTCTGATCAGTACAGTCTCAGGATCGACTACTTCCTCTGCTACTAGGATCTCTGCGAGGCTGCATTCTGAATCGTCGTCTTCGACGTACTGATCGAGCGACATGGCACTGTTCAAAGGCCACTGCTTGCGCCTGGTGGCGGCTTTCACTGCGGAAATTATGTGGCGCTCTATACACAGCCGTGCAAATGCGAGGAACGAGATTTCCTTGTCGGGTGAATAGTCCATTATCGCCCGCCACAAGCCTATCATTCCAACCTGCAACACGTCATCTTTGTCTCCGCCGAGCAGAAAATAAGAACGTGCTTTCTTGCGCACAAGATCTCGGAATCTATACAGCAAGTACTCGACTGCGTGGAGGTCATCTTGCTGAGCCAACGTTACAACGCTGTCTATTGGCAGCCTGTTGTATCGAGACCATCGGCGAGGTAGCACTCTAGTTTGCTTTTCCTCTTGTCCGCTGGGTACCATAGTAAGTTTCCGCATAAGTGCTCGTTTCTCTGCTCGGATTATATCCCCGGTTTGGCAACTAGACAACTGGCAGTTGTGCTTGAAACTGATGGCAATTAGTAGACGTCTCCGACGCTTGTGTCCAGCGTTTGGCCAAACGATCCGACACCGAAGTTTTGGAACAGAGGGAATGCCTTTATGCGAATTGTGAAAGTTATGCCGCGGCTTCTGTAGAACCCGCCCTGGTCCACATACGCGATCGAAGCTTCCCAGCAGTGCAAGTCGCGCGTCAGCACGATGCTTTTGTAGTCAAAGCTCTTAGTAAAGCCGTTGTAGCCCGCGTTGGCTTGGATTCTCCACAATCGACGAATTCTGGCGTCCAGTACGGCACGTGCAGTCGCCAATCGCCGAGAAGCTGTGTCGTATCTAGTTCCTATGTCAAGTCGGAACGGACAAGTTTCATCATCTTCAACTCCAGCGGAGCCTGCGCGAACTCGCAGTTGATTTACTAGAGTGCGCCACTGTGAGCGGTTCAAATCGTAGCCCGTGGCCGTGTAAAGCAGCAGGGAAGGCGACGGTTGTACGGAAACTCGCAGCGTAAGGTCTTGCCACGGGTTATCTGGCTGCTCGAAGTTGTAGCCTGCCAAAATGTTAAACCGCAGCGTCTTGCTGTCTTGGTAGTTGATGCTGAGATTTGCCATATTGTAGCGAGGAACGTAGTCAAATCGGAAAGGTGCAAACCCAGATGCCTGTTGCCGGCGGTAAACGAAGTCCAGTGACGATGTTGGTCCCAGCCTTTTTGAAATGTCGGCGCTTGCTGCCACGGAGTACTGGGCAGTACTGTCAGTGTAGACGTACTGGCGGAAACCGATCTCAGTACTAAGACTCCATGTGTTGCTCAGTGCATATTTCTGGACTGGGGTAGTGGCTTCGAAATAGGCGCGGCCAAGACTGATAGGGGAAGGCAGCTCGGAATATTGACCGTAAGTCAGCTTCAGACTGAGGGGCAAGCCCGTTCCAAGGCGAGTCCCGTCAGTCACGAGTGCGAGTTCATGCAGTTTTTCTATACCCCCGAACACTCCTTGTCCTATGAAAGCTTCGTCGCTGAGATCTGTCAACCGTTGCACAGATAAACCCCAGTCAAATCGCTTTTCCTTTCCTTCGAACGCTGCTTGCGAGGTCAACCGTGCGCGGGTACGATCGTATGTATATGCCGTGTAGTCTATGCTTGTATCGAGTGTACCGTCGCCTATGAGTTGTTTATGTGAAAGTGTTGCAGTGAATCTCGAGGTGCGCACAAAGGCATCGTCGATGTTGTGGCTGACCAATAGCGACGTTGCAGCGCTGCCGTGGTCGCGGCTGACTGAGAGTTGGTTCACCAAACTCGTGCTTTTCGGAGCGTACAGATAGCTGTTAGAGCGAAAGTCGCTGGACAGACTTATACGCGTCGCACCGAAAGTCTGAGAATGTGCAAACCTGCCGGTGATGGTGTTTTGGTCTATGGTCCTGTCAAAAACGTGGTAAAGGAACAAGCTACCGGATGCCGTGCCGTACCGCCAACCGTTCTGGAGACCCTTGCCGAATCCTTTTCTGCTCATCAGGTCGAACAAGAGCAGACCCGACATAGTCCGCGTGGCGAGGTAGGAATAACTTGTCTTCAAAAAGAAGCCCTCTTCCTGGGTTTGACCGATCTGTGGAATGATGTTTGGGTTTCGCTGGATTTCCCGCAGTGGAATAGTAAGCCGAGGTAGTGCGAGTAAGCGGCGGCCAAGAGCGTACATTGTCACATCGCGGAGTACAACCTTGTCACCAGCGTAGACTGTTACAGAGCGCGAAACCAATTCGTAGTGAGGAGTGGGTAAGCTGCAAGTTGTGGCCTGAGCATCAAAAAGGCTGAGTTGGCGGGTTCCAATACCTTGTACTGATTTGCTTTCAGCAAAAAGTGATTCCTTTAAGAACCCTTTGGCGGTTTCTGGCGTGATGGTAGTACTCAGCGCTTCTGCATGCCACTCACGCGTCCTCAGATTTAATTGCAGTTTGCCGCCTTTTACCTCTTGGTTTTCAATCCGGAACACTACGTGGCCTTCACACTCTGATCTTTGCGCCTTCCAATCGACCACGGCCTTGTCACACGAGACAGTTATGTCTCGATATCGCAAGCGCACATTACCCTCAGCCGATGTCGAAAGAGGCGAGCCTTGGTCGTCGAATGTAGTCCTGGTAAAGTCGGCTTGAACCTCAGCGAAATCCGCATGCGACTGTGCCGGTTGGCTTCCGGGTAATGTCTTGGTTGATTCTTCGGGTACGACTGAGCGGGGGACTGCTGCTTCTGAAGATTCTGTAGTTGACGGTTGGACAATTGCGGATCCAGCTGGCAGCAGTTTTGAGCTCTCTTCCCTCTGTCTTGCTCCGTCGGATGCGCGCGACTGCTTGCTCAACAGCGCCATGCAGAGGGCTAGAACAATCAGAACACACGCGCAGGTCCTTCGTTTGTTATTTTGAGACCGTGAGCTCAAAGCCGTGCACCGTGTTTTCGCCTATTCCGCCTTCCACATCAGGATCGCGCCCAAGAGTGTAAAAATGATGACTTCGCTCCAACCTGCTAGGACTGGAGGTAGCCCACCTGTTTCTCCCAGAACCCGACTAAAAAGGATGACATTCCAGTAGAAAAAGAGGACTATTATTCCGATAAGGACTCCCATGAAACCCCCGCTCTTGCCGAATCTGAGGCTGAGCGGTGCTACGCACAGCACCAGCACCAATGAACTCAGTGGTATCGCCAGTTTGTAGTTGTACTCGAGCTGGTAGTTTCTTGCATCCAAGCCACTTGAGCGAATAAGGTCTATCTGCTCACGCAGTTGCGCGATTGTCATACCTTTGGGTGACTTTTGTTCCTGGACGATGTAGTCTGCCACTGGTCGTCTAAGATCGAGCTTCATATTTCGGAACTTGACAACCAGCTTTAGGTCTCCATCGCGGTCTATTCTGTAGTTGGTACCGTCAGTCAGAACCCATACGCCGTTTCTCATTCTCGCAGAGCGAGCTGTAGTGAGGGTTGGGTACCCGGATGATACGGGGCTTTCGTACACCATCACGTTCTCAAGCGTATACGTGTTGCCGCTTCGATTTACCTTGCCAACGTAAAAGTAGTAATTGTCGGCTCTGAAGAATACGTTTGCTTGAATCGCAAAATCACCGGGTGCTGCCCACAACCGCTTCAATACCTTGACGCTCTCGCGGTCTGCCCAAGGGGTAACCAGTTCTTGGAACGAGTACGCGACCAAGCTGATCAAGGCACCTACGACGAAAACGGGTAAGAAAATGCGCCTAACGCTGATTCCTGCCATGCGCATCATGGTTATCTCACTGTCGCGGGTCAAACGACTGACAGCTAGCGAGCAGCCGAAAAGTGCTCCTGAAGGAAGTGAAAGAACCACGAAGTAGGGGGACTGAAGAGCGATGTAGTATATCAAATCCGGCCACTGCTTAATCTTTGCGACTATTATGCCGATATTGTTGTAGACGATATTGCCGACAAGTAATATCAGAACCACCAAGAAGCCGGCGGCTAGAGGAACTATCATCTCGCGCAAGATGTATCTGTCGAGCGTCTTCATATTGGGGCACCGAATGATTATATCACAGGTGCCATTGAGCATAGTCCGCGGGCGGTCGCACAGGGGCGATCGCTTCGGGTCCGAACAGTTTCTCGGTGATGACTTAGTTCCTTTTCGTCAGCAAGGTGGGCAGAAACGGTTGACCAAGCAAAAGTGCGAGTGGTATCATTTAACGAACGTCTCGGCGCCGCTCGAGGTGGACTCGCGAGGCTATTCCGTGCCGAAGCCTGGAAACAGCTGGTTGACCATCGTGGTGCAGGTTTGGACGATACCTGTGCTGATCTTGGTATCCAGCGGAATAGGGCTGCTCGCAGGGTATTACCTCGATCGTGCTTGTAAGAGCGACCCGTGGTTTTCGATAATTCTGACCTTGTTGGGTTTGGCAGCAGGTCTATACGAATCGGCGAGAATCCTCATTCATGCGAGCCGTGGAAACGGGTCTTGATGAGTTTTTTCTGGTAAGGGTATATCGAACCAGTGCCCTTGTATGGGCAGTTGGGGTCGGCCTTCTGAGCGGTTGTGGGATGATGAGTGCCGCGCTGGGGTGGACTGTTGGTTCTGCAGCTTCGGTCGGTTTGCTGCGGGGAATCGAATGGGCGGTTCGCCGTTTTTTTGTGCCCGGAAGATCTTTTGACAAGCGGGACCTTGCAAAACTTGCGTCTGTCAAGTTTGGTGTTATCGTGTCGTTTATGCTGGGTGTGGTTCTGCTAGGCGGGCGCAGCTTTGGGTTCATAGCGGGGTTCTGTGCAGGAGTTATTCTTTCGCAAAGTGTGATCGTTTTCAAAGCACTTGGCGCAATGATTAGTTGCAGATAGGAGTTAGACCGTTGGAGCACGGACACGGCGGAAGCGGTGGACTGGAACACGGAACCTGGTTGCACTGGCTGTACCACTACCGGATTCTTCCAGATTGGCTGCCGGAGGTGGTCCCAGAGACGTTTCTGGTTGTGATAGTGCTTTCTGCAATCGTGATCTTGGCGAGGCCACGGCTTACGGTTCGAAATCCCGGCAAGCTCCAAACATTCCTTGAGTTCTGTGTAGTCTCATTGGATTCATTTGTGCGCGGCATTGTTGGAGACGAAGCAAAGAGTTTGACCCCTATCATAGGCACATTTTTCATTTTCATTTTGTGCCTAAACCTGTTAGGTCTTGTTCCGGGACTTACCAGCCCTACGGCAAACATAAACACTCCCGCTTCCCTTGCTATCGTTGCATTCTGCATTGTTCAGTACTACGGAATTCGGAAGCAGGGTTTTATAAACTATCTGAAGCACTTTGCAGGGGAGCCGTTGATACTCGCACCACTGATGTTTCCGATTCACGTAATAGGCGAATTAGCACGGCCACTGTCGCTCACCATCCGACTCTTTGGCAATATTTTTGGTGAGGATATGGTCATAGCTATACTGATTTTGATTGTTACCAGCGTGCTTGGGAAACTGCTGATACCCTTGCAGTTTCCAATGCTGATTTTTGCCATTTTTACCAGCTTTGTTCAGTCACTTGTGTTTTCGATGCTGGTTACCATATACGTTACAGTTGCCATTTCGGGACATGAAGAGCACCACTAGGAAATTCCAATATCCGGATTCTACATAATAACGCTGCTGAGGAGGTATGTTTTCATGTGGATCACGGCACTAATACTCGCGATCGGTTTCGGACTGCCGATAGCCGTGCTCGGCGGAGCGGCTGCTCAAGGTAGGGCGGCAAGTGCGGCGCTTGACGGAATTGCAAGGCAGCCCGAAGCAGCAGGCAAGATCCAGGTGGCTATGATCATTGCACTGGCTTTAATCGAATCCCTGGTTATCTATGCTCTCCTTATTTCCTTGATTCTTCTTTTCCTGGGCGTTCCAAGTGCCAAGGGTCTCATGCAGCTCATAGGAAAATAGCACAGCGATGCGCGGCCGCCTTGGGGAAGTGGACCACCAGGCGGTGGAATTGCGCAGAGCCTGCAATATCGAGGAAGCGTAAGTGGACATTCTGAACATAGATCCTAGAGTTCTGGCTGTTCAGATCGGCGGTTTCCTGCTGCTTCTGGTCGTGTTCAAGCTGTTCCTGTTCAAACCGATCGTGAGCATTTTGGAAGCCAGGCAGCAGGAAATAGAGAGTCGCTACCGCGATGCCGAGGAGCGCCAGCAGGTCGCTGAGCGGCTTCGTGCTGAGTACGAGCGCCATCTGGCGACAATTGAAGAGCTGATGCACACGAAGATTGCTGAAGCGATCAAAGAAGGCCAAGCTATGCGCGACGAAATAATTGCATCGGCGCGGGCTAAAGCCGAAGATATTCTTGCTCGAGCTGAGGAGCAGATTCAGCGAGAAAAAGAGAAAGCCGTTTACGAGCTCAGAGGCCTCGTAGCTGATCTAACAATTACCGTGGCGAGCAAGCTGTTGGAAGAGCAGCTGGATGAGTCGAAGCATCGCCGGTTGGTGGATAGATTCATCGAGGATCTAGACAGTCAAATAACTCGGAGTCGCGAACCGAGTGGAGGAGACGTATGATCCAGCGTCGAGTGGTCCGCAGGTATGCTGCAGCTCTACTTAGCGCAGCGCGTAGGGCAAATGTCATAGACCGCGTGGAAAGCGACCTGGGATTAGTTGCATATACTTTGGATTCGGTGCCGTTGTTGCGCCGGGCTGTTCGCTCGCCCGTCGTTCCCCGTGAACGAAAGAAACAAATACTTGAGGAGCTGTTGGGCGACAAGCTGCACCCGCTGACCTTGTCGTTTCTTAAGCTGTTGGTAGACAAGCGCCGGGAGGAAATCCTTTCGGCCGTCGAGCCTGAGTATGTGCAACTTGCAGACGAAGTCCGCGGCATAGCCAAAGCGCAGGTTCTGAGCGCAGTTGAACTCACGGAAGAACAAAAGCGCCGGCTGGCTGAGGGGCTTTCTCGTGCAACGGGAAAAAACGTGCTGCTTTCAATCGAAGTAGACAAGTCCATCATAGGCGGTGTTGTGGTAAGGATTGGAGATACGGTGATCGACGGTTCAATTCGCGGCCAGCTTGCCGCAATCAAGGAACGTTTGATGGGTGGAATGTAAGGATTGCTGGGGTTGACCGGCTTTTTCTGATTAGCTGGCGTTAAGAATAGGTCTAATGGAGTTGTGCTATGGCAGTGAATATCAGACCCGATGAGGTTGCCAGAGTACTGGAAAGTAACCTTGCCGGTTACGAAAAAGAGATCTCAGAAGCCAGCGTGGGAACCGTCCTGCAAGTCGGCGACGGCATCGCACGGATCTACGGCCTGCAAGACGCAATGGCAAGCGAGCTTATCGAGTTTCCGAACGGCGTCATGGGCATGATCTTGAACTTGGAAGAAGACAACGTCGGCGCTGTCATACTGGGTCCAGACACAGACATTAAGGAAGGAGACCAGGTTAAAAGGACCGGCAGGATTATCGATGTGCCAGTGGGCGAAGCTCTCGTCGGACGCGTTGTGAATCCGCTAGGGGATCCGCTGGACGGGAAGGGACCTGTCGTTGCGTCTGAGCGCAGGTATGTTGAGTCGCGTGCCCCTGGGGTTGTTGAGCGGCAACCGGTCAAGGAGTCGCTGGCTACCGGAATCAAGGCGATCGATTCAATGATACCGATCGGTAGGGGCCAAAGAGAGCTCATAATAGGTGATCGGCAAACGGGGAAAACCGCCATAGCCGTAGATACGATCCTGAACCAGAAGGGCGAGGACGTCTACTGTATCTATGTTGCTATTGGCCAAAAACTGTCTACTGTCGCTGGCATAGTGGATACGTTTCAGAAGTACGGCGCTATGGAATATACGACCGTAGTCATCGCTTCAGCCAGCGATCCAGCGCCTTTGCAGTACATAGCCCCTTACGCAGGGTGTGCTATGGGCGAGTATTACCGGGACAGTGGTAGACACGCTTTGGTGGTGTACGATGACCTGTCCAAGCACGCTCAAGCTTATCGCCAGATCTCTTTACTACTCAGAAGACCGCCGGGTAGAGAAGCCTATCCGGGAGACATCTTCTACTTGCATGCAAGGCTTTTGGAGCGAGCTGCTAAACTCAGTGATGAATTGGGGGGCGGTTCGTTGACCGCGCTGCCCATTATCGAAACTCAGCTCGGAGACATATCCGCGTATATTCCTACGAACGTCATTTCCATAACAGACGGCCAGATTTACCTCGAGCCGGACTTGTTCTATTCTGGCGTTCGACCAGCCATAAACATTGGAACCTCTGTTTCGAGGGTTGGTTCGAGCGCTCAGAAAAAGGCGATGAAGACCGTCACCGGCATGCTCAAGCTCGATCTGGCGCGCTATTGGGAGTTGGCTGCTTTTGCCCAGTTCTCCAGTGATTTGGATAAGGCAACACTGGCGCAACTCGCACGCGGCGAGAGAATCGTGGAAATACTCAAACAGCCGCAATACCAGCCGATGAAACTGTCTGAGCAGGTCGTCATAATCTATGCGGCCACGCACGGATACTTGGACGACCTGCCGGTGTCTGCGTGCAGACGTTTCGAGAAAGAGCTGCTGGCCTTCGTGGACGAGCGGTATCCGGATATTGGTCATGTAATCGAAAGTACCGGCGAAATAGACGAGAAAACTGAAGCCGCGATTAAGAAAGCAATAGAGGAATTCAAGAATCAGTTTTCACTCTGATGGCTACAGCAAAAGAAATTCGTCGCAGAATACGCACGGTCAAGAACATACAGAAGATCACCAATGCGATGAAGATGGTCGCTGCCGCACGCCTCAAGAAAGCGCAGGCGAGAGCTGAAGCGGCAAGACCGTACGCTCAGAAAATGAAGGAGCTCATGGGTAGATTGTCTAGCTCCGCCGCTTGCATTTCCCACCCGTTGCTTGAGCGGCGCGAGGAGACAAATACTCTATTTGTCATTATCGGTGCAGAACGAGGTCTGGCTGGTAGTTACAATGTCAACGTTGTCCATCACGCGCTGAGCGAGATTGGCGGTCGGCCCGTGGAAAGCGTCAAACTCGTTTTGCTGGGCAGAAAAGCGATAAGCTTTTTCAGGCGCAGGCCGTATCAGATAGTAGCGACGTTCGAAAGCCGCAGCTCGGATGTGGCTTTCTCAGACGTCCAGCGTCTTACGGCACGTGTGCGGAGTATGTTCGAAGAACGCGAGGTTGACGCTGTCTACCTAGTTTATTCTCGCTTCGTTACCCCTATGAAACAGGTGCCTACCACTGTGCAGTTGCTTCCTATGGAGCAGCCTGCAACCGAACAGAAGGCTGAGGGCGATTTCGAGTTCGAACCCGAAGCCTCAGAGCTTCTGGGCGCACTGCTTCCCAGATATCTAGATACCTTGGTGTATCAAGCGCTTATCGAAGCACAGGCCAGTGAGCAGGGAGCACGAATGACGGCAATGTCGACTGCCACCAACAATGCAGCTGAAATGATCGAAACCTTGACTCTCGCTTACAACAAGGCTCGCCAGGCAGCAATAACCAAAGAGCTCACTGAGATAGTAACGAGCGCAGAGGCTCTTACATAACGAGTAGCACAATGTAATTGTCACACGCGGCTTCGCAACTCAAAACTAGGCAGAGCCTGGGAGGACAAATGGCAACAGGAAAGGTAATCCAGGTCATAGGACCGGTCGTGGACATAAGGTTTCCTCAAGACGAACTACCGCAGATACTTAATGCTATAGAAATTCCGAACGTTCAGGGTCGGACAATTGTCGCAGAAGTTGCTCAGATGATTGGCGACGACGTAGTTCGGTGCGTCGCAATGCAGTCTACCGACGGCTTGGTGCGCGGAATGGAAGCTATAGATACGGGGAGTCCGATCACCGTGCCAGTCGGCCGCGAAACCTTGGGTCGTGTCTTCGACCTTCTCGGAAATCCCATCGACAACCGTGGACCTGTCAATGCGTCACAGCGTCTACCGATCCACCGACCTGCTCCACCGTTTGAAGAGCAGGTGCCAGTGGTGGAGATGTTCGAGACCGGCATCAAGGTCATCGATCTGATCTGTCCATATGCAAAGGGTGGCAAGATCGGACTGTTTGGCGGTGCGGGTGTCGGCAAGACAGTTCTGATAACTGAGTTGATTCGTAATGTTGCCACTGAGCATGGGGGTTTCTCGGTATTCGCGGGGGTCGGAGAACGGACTCGCGAAGGCAATGACCTGTGGCTTGAGATGCAGGCGAGCGGGGTTATCGACAAGACCACAATGGTGTTCGGCCAAATGAACGAACCGCCCGGGGCAAGGCTTCGAGTCGGTCTTTCCGCGCTTACTATGGCCGAGTATTTCCGCGATGCTGAGGGTCAGGACGTACTCCTGTTCATCGATAACATATTCAGATTCGTACAGGGTGGTTCTGAGGTATCGGCACTTCTCGGTCGTATGCCAAGTGCAGTTGGTTACCAACCCACTCTTGCTACAGAGATGGGTGCACTGCAGGAACGAATTACGTCGACTGTGCGCGGTTCTGTTACTTCCATCCAGGCTATATACGTACCCGCCGACGACCCTACTGATCCGGCGCCTGCCACTACCTTCAGCTTCTTGGACGCAACGACTTACCTTGAGCGGTCGATATTTGTGAGAGGTATATTTCCCGCGGTTGATCCGCTTGCTTCGACATCCAGAATACTCACCCCGGAAATCGTCGGGCAAGAGCACTACGAAGTAGCTCGAGGCGTGCAGCAAGTTCTTCAGCGCTACAAGGACTTGCAAGACATCATTGCAATTCTCGGTGTGGATGAGCTGTCTGACGAAGACAAGTTGATCGTCTCCAGAGCACGCAAGATTGAGAACTTCCTGTCACAGCCAATGTTTGTGGCCGAAGTATTCACAGGTCTTCCGGGGCAATACGTCAAGCGTGAGGACACCGTGCGTTCCTTCAAGGAGATACTCGAGGGAAAATGGGATCACTTGCCCGAGCAGGCTTTCTACATGGTTGGTTCCATAGAGATGGCTGTAGAAAAAGCGAAGAAGATGGAATCGCAGTATGCCTGAACGAGCATTTAGACTGGAGATCGTCACGCCGGAAAGAGTGGTTTTCTCAAGTGACCGCGTAGTGTCGTTGATCGCGCCGGGCGTTGAGGGATATTTCGGCATAATGGCAAACAGGGCGCCCATCGTTAGCCAACTTGATATCGGCGTCCTGCAGTACCGTACGGCAGACGGGCACTGGGAGTATGTTGCTGTGGGAGGCGGTTTCCTGGAAGCTGCCCACAATAGGGTTATTGTCCTTGCTGAAACGGCGGAACTGTCCCACGAGATAGATGTTCAACGTGCACAGGAAGCCAAAGACCGTGCTCTTCATCGACTTGCCTCGGGTGGGCCTAACGTGGATATTGAAAGAGCCCAAGCAGCTCTGAGGCGGGCTTTGGCTCGCCTTGATGCGGCGCAGCGTCGAGAGTCCCATGCGTAGTACGCTCTGAATGCCTATGCCGTGCTTGCGACAAGGCGTTCTGGATTTGTTAAGTGGTCCTGGTTTCAACTTCGTATAACCGCGCTCAGTGAACGCATCGAGAAGGGCTTCCGGTAATGTCTTTCACAAGATCGCAGCTGTTTATGAGGAAGTGGATTCTATTGGCTATGCTTGTTGCTATTCCCGCTAGGTCGTACGCTTACAAGGTTCCGTACGAAGCTTGGATGGGAGCGTATGTAGGCGAGAACAAAGTCGGTTACCTTTGTCTCAAGATAGAACGCTCTGAGCTCGACGGGGTTAGGGTATACCGAATAGCCAGTACAATGCATACTCGCCTTACTGTTTTAGGTGTTGAGCTGATTCAAGACGTCACTACTATCGTATTGGCGGATGAAAGCTGGAGACCCCTCTATGAGGAATTTGTGATGTCTAGCGGGGGCAAGACCACAACCGTCACGGCTCGCTTTGGCAAGTCCTCTATCGACTGCGTTGTCACATCGGGGCAGAGTGCGAGCAAGAAGTCGGTTGCCGTACCTGAGGGAGCGAACCTGGTCGGCGACTCTATGTTTGCTACGCTGGACAAGGTTCCTGGGATAGGCAGCGAATACCGAGCTCACTACTTCAATCCGCTTACCTTAGCTGTGGAGGAAATTATCATAAAAGCGGAGAGACAGGAAGAGCTTGAGCTCGGTGGCAGGCTCTACAGTGCCACTGTCCTTTCAAATCACACACCGATGGGCGATATGACTGTGTGGCAAGCCCGTGACGGCGAGGTCTTGAAGGTTGCTGCAATGATGGGCATCTCGCTCATCCGCGAACCGGCAGAGCAAGCGAAGGCCGGATTGGCAGGAACGACCGAGGATTTTGCGTTTCGGACACGCGCAAAAACTGATAAGCCGATTCAAGCGCCTAGGGAATGCAAAGCTCTTGACGTTTTGCTCTATGGGCTTTCCGATTCCTCGATGGTTATAAGTGACTCGCGGCAGAAGGTCGATGTCGTGGACGAGAAAAAGGGCGTTTACAGATATCGAATCCGCGCGGAGCTCTTTGATGTGAGGAAGTCTGTTATGCTGCCGGTTCGAAAACTGGGTTTCGATAACTATCTGGTCCCGACCCCCTACGTTGATTGCGATGCACCGTCTATCAAGACCCACGCTGAGTCGATTGTCGGAACTACCAAGAAGGCGTACACAGCCTGTTCCAAAATAAGGCAGTGGATCTACTCGAAACTAAAGGTTAAGGCGGACGTTGGGATTACAAGATCAGCGAGTGATGTGTTAGAATCTAAATCTGGAGTGTGTAGGGATTACGCCGTGCTGTTTGCTGCGTTGGCAAGAGCTGTGGGCGTGCCTACAAAGGTTGTGTCAGGCTTGGTTTATCTTAACGATGGGTTCTACTACCATGCTTGGGTCGAGTGTTGGGTTGGACAATGGGTGCCATTTGACGCCACGATGCCCACTGATTTTGTAGATGCAACCCACATTAAGCTTGCTGAAGGTGACGCTACAACGATGTTTACCCTTGCCAAGGTGATCGGCAATCTTAGAGCGGAGGTCAAATAGGCATTCTCTGGTGTCGGACGCGTGATCTACCGAACCGAGAGCTGGGTTCTGGAACGACGGGCGGTTAGGTCTTCGCTGACGCAGAGAGTGCCACGGAGCTATGTTAGCAAAAGACTTTTTGGCAGTAGGAATATTTATCGTAGTAGGAATCGTATTCGTTGCGATTACTTTAATAGCTTCTTATTTCTTTCGCCCCTACAAACCCACCGGAGAAAAGCTTCGCACGTACGAATGCGGTGAGATTCCGTTCGGTCCAGCCTGGCTGCAGTTTCGCGTCGGGTACTATATATACGCGTTGATATTTCTGATCTTCGATGTCGAGGCAGCCTTCATCTTCCCATGGGCAGCGGGGCTACTGGGGTTCTCGCGAACCAAGGCCTTGGCTGTTTTGGGCATTGTGGATATGGTAATCTTCGTGGGCGTGTTGGTCTTGGGGCTTGTTTATGCTTGGAAGAAGGGGGTTCTCGAGTGGAAGTAGAGAAGCCTTTCGATTATATTGAGCGAATACCAGGCGGTGCAATCATAACCACGACTGTCGATAAGGTACTCGAGTGGGGTCGAGAATGTTCGCTTTGGTACTTCAGCTTCGGTCTGGCTTGCTGCGCTATCGAAGTTCTTATGGCAGCCGGCGCAGCCCGTTTTGACCTGGATCGGTTCGGTATGATGTTTCGAGCGACCCCCAGGCAGTCCGACCTAATGATAGTTGCCGGGACGGTTACGAAGAAAATGGCTCCTCGTGTCAAGAGACTCTACGATCAGATGGCGGAGCCCAAGTACGTGATAGCCACAGGCAGTTGCGCTAACGCGGGCGGTCCATTTGCGGATTCCTACGCGGTTTTGAAAGGGGTAGATCTCATTATACCGGTGGATGTTTACGTGCCTGGTTGCCCTCCAAGGCCCGAAGCACTGATCTTCGCAGTTCAGAAACTCAAGGAAAAGATGCGCAACCAGGTCCGTATGAAGCGCTCAAATCTACCGGAGGATACTCGCTGTGATGCCTGAGATTATAGAGGCGGCGGTTCGGAACGCGTTTCCGGACGCGGTGCTTGATTCGTTTGAAATAGACGGAGTCCTGAACATCAAGCTCAACCCAAGTTTACTGGTGAGCGTGTGTGAGCTTCTGCGTTCAGGCGAGAGTCTTGCCTTCGACTACCTAGCCGACATCACTGCAATTGATTGGCAAGACCGTATCGAGGTTGTTTATCGACTCACTAGCTTGGCTTCGAATGCCAAAGTCGTGCTTCGAGTCGACTTAGACAGAGAAAATCCCAAAGTTGATTCCCTCACCGGCGTGTGGAAAGGAGCGGAGTGGCAAGAACGAGAGGTATACGACTTGATGGGTGTCAAGTTCCTCGGACACCCGGACTTGCGTCGCATCTTGCTGCCGGAGGATTGGGAAGGTCATCCGTTGAGGAAGGATTATGTCATCCCGGATTAGGACCGAATTTGTAGAAATCAACATGGGTCCGCAGCACCCATCGACCCACGGTGTGCTTCGGCTGGAAGTTGTATTGGACGGAGAGGTCATAGTAGACGTCAAACCCGACGTCGGTTATCTGCACCGCGGCATAGAAAAACTCGCCGAGATGCGCACCTACATTCAGTTTATCCCAATCACCGACAGATTGGACTATCTTTCCTCTATGCTCCAGAATGCGGCTTATGTGGGTGCGGTCGAAAAGCTTGGGCAGATAGAGGTGCCTGAACGCGCCGAGTATATACGCGTGATAATGATGGAGCTGAATAGGATCGCCAGCCATCTTATCTTCTACGGTGCTATGGGCCTTGATCTCGGCGCGACCACCCCGTTTCTTTACGGAATGCGGGAGCGTGAGGATATACTCGATCTGTTCGAAATGACCTGTGGGGCGCGTCTGACTTACAACTATTTTCGCCCCGGTGGGGTGATGGCTGATCTGCCAGCAGGGTTCTATCAGAAAGCAAAGGCGTATATAAAGAAGCAACGCGAAAGACTTGCTGAGTACGATGACCTATTGACAAACAACCAGATATTCATCGCCAGAACGCGAGGGGTCGGTGTCATCTCCGCTGAGGAAGCTATTAACTACTCTATGAGCGGTCCAACGCTGCGCGGTTCCGGTGTTGCCTATGATGTTCGTAAGGCGGATCCTTATTCCGTATACGACAAACTGGACTGGGATATCGCTGTAAGGACCGAAGGCGACACCCTAGCGCGGTACTTGGTGCGTATGCAGGAGATTCGAGAGAGTTTGAAGATCATTGAGCAAGCTCTGGACATGATGCCGCCAGGCAAGTTGCAGTACAAAACGCCGCTTCGACTGAAGCTTCCTGAGGGCGAAGTATATCACCACATTGAATCGTCCAGGGGAGATCTCGGGGTATACTTAGTCAGCGACGGCACAGACAAGCCCTACCGACTTAGATGGAGGTCGCCCTCTTTCATCAACCTTGGTGCACTGAGTCGAATGGCTAAGGGGTGGAAAGTTGCCGACTTGGTGGCGATATTGGGCAGCTTGGACATTGTACTGGGAGAAGTAGATAGGTAGCCTTGCGAATCCGATAGTGCCCCCAGGAAAGGAGGTGACGCAGCGGATGAGATTGAGCAGCAAACTTTTTCGACCTCTTGTGACGTTCATCATGGTCATCCTCGGTTCCTGTGGGGGCTATAAAGTTGCACAGCAGTACCTTCGGCTAATTGACGCCTATCTCCGCGGTGAGAGCAGTTGGTTTTTGTGGATTCCGCAGAACCCCACTCAGCTTACAAAGTCCGACCGTTTGTGGCTCACTGCAGCATTTATGCTGGTCGGTGCTATGCTTGCGTTCGTCGTCGAGCGGCTCGCCTATGCCCAAGCCAACCGTGCCAGAGAAAGATGGAACTCAATGCTGCCTACCGAAAGGCTGTTGTTCTTCGGTGGGTTGTTAAGTGGTCTATTGTTGACAGCGTTGATAAGAAGTATACTGGCGCCACCTGTTTGGCTCACCTTAGCACTGACCGTAATCCTGTGCTATGTTTCCGTTGTTGCCTTTGAAAGTCTTAAGGAACAGGTTCGCTTCTATTTTCCGGTTCCGGCGGCGCCGGAAAAACTTGGCGAAAGGCGCTTTTCAAAACCGAAACTGCTCGACACGAACGTGATTATCGACGGCAGGATTGCGGACATCTGCCGCACAGGGTTTCTGGAAGGTCCGGTTTATGTTCCTAGATTTGTCTTGGATGAACTGCAGCTCATAGCGGATTCCAGTGATTCCTTGAAGCGAGCAAGGGGACGTCGGGGGCTCGAGATCCTGAACCAGATGCAGAAGGAGATTGGTCTCGAAATTCCGGATTTCCCCGGGATCGGAGCGGCTGGTGATGTCGATGCGCGTTTGGTGTCGGCCGCACAGCAGCTTGGCGGCGTCATTGTGACCAATGATTACAACCTGAATCGAGTAGCTGAGCTCCAGGGGGTTGAGGTGCTTAACATAAATGAGTTGGCTAATGCACTGAAACCCGTTGTCCTGCCTGGTGAGGAAATGCGCGTCACGATTGTTAAGGAAGGCAAAGAAAGAGACCAGGGTGTTGCTTATCTGGACGACGGCACTATGATAGTTGTCGAGGGCGCCAAAAAGCTTATTGATCAGACGCTGGATATAGTGGTCACCTCAGTTCTGCAGACTGTTCAGGGCAAAATGATTTTCGGCAAGATCAAAGAGCCCGTAGAAACGGAACCTACCCAAGAAGATGAAAGCATCCGCACTTATACCGGCAGCAGGCTCAGGCGAAAGACTCGGTAAAGGAATAAACAAAGTCTTCTGCACTGTCGGTGGCAAACCCATACTTGCTCACACCCTGTCCGTTTTTGAGTCGTGTTCCGCAGTTGAGGAAATTATCCTGGTGGTGCGGAGCTCAGATATGCCTGCTGCGCAAGCCCTCTGCAGCGCGTTCGGATTCTCCAAGGTGCGGCGTATCGTTAAGGGCGGTAGGCGCAGACAGGATTCTGTGGCGGCCGGTCTCGAACTCGTTACGAACGACATAGTAGCGATTCACGATGCTGCGCGGCCCTTCGTGACGGAGGACCTCATAGTGCGCACTGTTCGAGAGGCAGCACGCAGCGGCGCTTGCATCGCAGCCGTTCCAATGATCGATACCGTCAAGCGAACGGCGCATGGTCGAGTGGTCGAGACCCTGGACAGAAAGGGCTTGTATGCTGTACAGACTCCTCAAACATTCCGCACTGATCTTATCAGAAGGGCACACTTGGAAGCTCGAGCTAAAGGCATTCTGGCAACCGATGACGCGTCGCTTGTGGAAGCTTTGGGGGAGCAGGTGACGGTTGTCGAAGGCTCCTACGAGAACATCAAAGTGACGACTCCTGCAGATCTCGAATGGGCTGAGGCTCGACTTGCCGGTTCTGATGTGCGTACCGGCATAGGCTATGACGTGCATCGGTTGGTCGAGGGAAGAAGGCTGATACTTGGGGGAGTGGATATCCCTTTTCCTAAGGGACTGGAAGGTCATTCTGATGCAGACGTATTAACTCACGCCGTAATGGATGCCCTTTTGGGCGCTGCTTGTCTGGGCGACATAGGCAGACACTTCCCCGATTCGGATGCGAAGTACAAAGATGCGAGCAGCTTGGATCTGCTTGCCGAAGTAAGAAAGAAATTGGCTGAGGCAGGTTGGAGCGTCGTGAACATTGACGCAGTAGTGATCTGCGAACAACCTCGCATAGCGGATTTCGTGAACCAGATGTCGGAGCGCATAGCCGGTGTGCTTCAAATGGAACCAGATCGAATCAGCCTAAAAGGCACAACCACCGAAGGGCTAGGCTTCGAGGGCAGGGGTGAAGGCATAGCCTGCCAGGCCGTTGCAACCGTGCGACGTTGCCGCACCTAGTTTCGCTGTCGTATTTGCGTTTTCATCAGCACGGCGCAACTTTCTCGTTGCAAAACCCTTTTTCCTGTGGTAACATACAATTGAATTGAAGCACGGTTCCGTTTGGGACCCTGCGGTGCGCGTGATTCGTCGAGGAAGTTTGAGCCGACACTCATACTTTAGGAACCTTGACTTGGTGACTCCGAGTGGCAGCCCCGTTTAAACGGGGAATCGCGAGGATCACCAGCGGGTTCCACCCTGGTTTCTGGGGTTCAAAACTCGGTAGACACACGGCACTCGCGGGGTCTATTGTTTTCTGTGCTTTGGAATAGTAACCTGTGCCCTTAGATCCATATTTTAAGCGCGTTACCCACATTAACGACCGCCCTATCGATCCCGGTGGAGAATGTGTAGTCTATTGGATGCAGCGTTCCCAACGGGTGCGCGACAATCCTGCTCTTAACTTCGCTATAGATCTCGCCAACGACTTGGGGAAAATGATACCCGTGTATTTTGGTGTATTCGATCGCTATCCCATGGCGAGTACAAGGGCTTTTAAATTCATGTTGGAAGGCTTGAGGGAGACATCGTTGGCACTCAGAGATATCGGTGCCGGTTTTCTCGTGCGCAGGGAAAAGCCTTATGAGGGCGTGGTTGATGTTGCCAAACGTTACAGGGCGTGTGCAGTAGTGGTAGATGAAGATTATCTCAATGTCGGGCGAACCTGGCGTGCTCATGCAGCTGTGGCATTGCCGGTCAGATTTATCCAGGTTGATGCAGAAACTGTCGTCCCAGCGCGTCTTATCGGATCTGAGCAGTGGGCAGCATATACGTTGAGACCGAAAATCCTTCGCGTGCTGCGAGATTGGCTTGTCGAATTTCCCACTCCGACGATAAACCGTAGATGGACTGCTAAGTTAGAGGGATTAGACCTACTGCAGGTAGAGATAGATCAGCTGGTGTCCTCGCTTGACGTCGAGCATAACGTGCCCCCAGTTCCCGATCGGATAGGGGGTGAAACACATGCCAAGCGCGTGCTTACAGAGTTCGTGCACTACAGATTACCATACTACTTAACGCTAAGAGACGATCTCAGTACTCCCGTGTCCAGCGGGCTTAGCCCTTACTTGCACTTTGGACAAATATCTAGCCGGAGAGTTGCCCTAACAGTTCTAAAAGCTGATGTTCCTAGAGAACCTGTGGAGGCATTTCTCGAGCAGTTAGTAGTTCGTAGAGAGCTTGCGATAAATTTTTGCACGTACAACACTGGCTATGCTTCATTAGAAACGGCTCCAAGGTGGGCACGCGAAACTTTAGAGAATCATCGCAGCGACCCAAGATTACAAGTATACACGTTGGATGAACTCGAGTTCGCACAAACTCACGATGATGTATGGAATGCAGCCCAGATGGAGTTGTTTCGTTGCGGGATCATACACCCATATGTGCGAATGTTTTGGGCGAAAAAGCTTCTTGAGTGGTGCCCATCCCCGGAGCAAGCCCTTTCTTCAGCCATATATCTCAACGATAAGTATGCTTTGGATGGTCGAGACCCAAATGGTTATGCCAACATCGCTTGGTGCATATATGGCAAGCACGACAGACCGTTTAGGGAGAGACCTATTTTCGGCAAGGTTAGATACATGTCAACCGACTCCCTTAAACGCAAGAGCGGATGGCAAAATTATACAAAACGATTTACTAACTAGGGCATCGTTCCCTTGACAATAGAGTACGGTGGGGTTAGATTCAGAATAGACGAACTGGTGGTGCTAAAACCTTTGTCTAAAAGGTTGACCAGGCACTGAATACGGAGTTTCTGAGATGCGGCTTTTAGTAGTGTGCTTTACGCTCGCTGCATGGTTGAGTAGCAGCGTGGTAGCAGGTTGGTCTCCTGAGACGAGTATTACCCCAAGTGCCGTGGGTGCTTCGGCTCCCGCTTTGGCAACTGGTCCGGACGGTCGCGTACACTGCGTATATCCCGTACAGGCTTCAGGAGGCCAGCTCAATATTGTTTATAGGTGCTGGGATGGGGTAGCGTGGTCTACTCCTTACGACTTACCCAGTCCGAACTTCAAAGAACCTGAGTGCGATATAGCCGTCGGCTCAGACAATCGTATTCACGTAGTCGGGATCTGGCGGGTCGACGGAACCACCAACACACCTTATACAGTGTATTACTGGGAGCACAACGGTTCAACTTGGGTTGGTCCCACGATGTTAAGCTCTGGCATCGGCTCCGATGCAGATTCCTGCAAGACACCAAGGGTTGCTGTCGACAGATTCAACGATGTGCACGTTGTCTGGACCCAGGGGAACATGACCGGCGGAGCAGGCGACATAATGTATCGCAAGAGACAAGCTGGTGTGTGGCAGCCTGTTTACAATATCACAAAGAACCCGACCGGATATGCGTATGGTTCTGTATCACCGGATATTGCAGTTGATCGTTTGGGAAACACTGTGCACGTAGTATGGCACGACGATTCCCTTGGCGGCAATACATTTCAAGTGTGGTATACGAATAACACCAATCTCGGCAGTCCTTCTGCATGGCTTTCGTCCAGCCAATGGTTTATGGTGTCGTTTCAGGTTTACGGGAAAAGCCCAAAAATCATCCTGGACCGTAACGATAGACCGAACATATTTTGGATTGATAAGTTCGGTGGTTCGCAAAATGTTCAGGCCTACCGGCGATGGGACGGAACGTCGTGGACTTATCCAATCAACTTGGGCGCACAATGGTTCCAGGACGGTGTTTTCGACCAAAACAATGTGCTCCATTACGTATTCACACAGGGCGACCCTTTGGAGCTGTTCTACAGGACGTATGATTTCGCGACCTTTTCGAATCCGGAACTTATCTCTGCGGGTGTCGACACTCAAAAGGTTGATTTTGCTGCGTTTGCGTTGGATGGCAGAAACTCGCCGGTTGCTGTCTGGGAAGAGCGCAAGAACAATTCGGCAGCGAAGATCTACTATTCAGTAAGACGTTCATGCGGCGTGCCGGAGCCGGTAACATCGTTCAGTGCAAAAGGGTTCGATGGTGAAGTAAGGTTGTCGTGGTCGAATCCCTTATCGCCCGGATTTTCAGCCACGATGATCCGTTACAAGACGACAGGATATCCCACCGGTCCTGACGACGGTTATTTGGTGTGTGATAGGGTTGGCATTCCGGGTACAGCTGACCAATTCGTCCACGCAAATCTATCGAATGGAACCACATACTACTACGCCGCATTCGCGCACGACGACTGTGGTAACTTTGCGCCTGCTGCCCTGGCGAGTGCGACTCCACACGTGATCTCTTGCATCGAAGCCAAGCACTTGTCGGACGGTACCTACGTATACCTGCGGGGCAAGTCGGTTACTGGTGTCTTTTCTGCAGAAGGGTGCTTCTACATAGAGGAACCGGATCGTACTTCTGGTATCCGCGTTGCCGCGGCGACATCCGACTTGTCGGTGGGAGATGTAGTGAACGTTGGTGGATCCGTGGCTACCCGAATCGTAAGCGGTGTCCAATCTGAAAGGCAGTTAGCTGCGTCAGTCGTAGAAAAAGTCTCGCAAGGCAGACCGCTGCGGCCCGTGGGTATGGGCTGCTTTTCTGTGGGTGGAGCGCCAGTTGGTCCCTACCAACCTGGCGTTGTAGATGCGAACGGCAACCCTGGTATAGGTGTGAATACGATGGGGCTGCTGGTCAGGATCGTTGGACGGGTTACAGCTGTTGTAGGCAGCTACATCTGGTTGGACGACGGCTCCCATATACCGGACGTTGCTGGGAGATTGGGGGTGTGCGTGAGATGTCCGAGTACACCAAGCGTAAGTGTCGGTGACTTCGTGAGTGCGACGGGTGTAGTCGAAGGAGCGGTACCCGTCGGCTGGTTGGCGAACAGGCGGCAGGTGCGCATACGCAGCGCTTCCGATCTGGTGGTGTTAAATTGAACAGCGTGAGGATCCCTATTGCATCGGCTTTGCTGCTAATCCTAGCTGTAGGTGCAGGTTTGTGCTGGACCACACCGGTGCCTGTTGCTAGGACCTCTCAGGATAGTTTAGATCCCCGCGTTGCGTCTGACGACCGCGGTAACGCATATGTAGTTTGGCGCGAGCGAGTAGGTGGGACCACGTTCCAGATTTGGTACGCATCGAATGTGAATGGTAACTTTGCCAACCCCGTGCAGATATCTCAGGGTGGATCTGCGCACTGTTATTGGCCTGTCATTGTTGTAGATGGTTCTGTTGTGCATACCGCATGGACTAGTGATCAAACAGGTTCTAATTTCGAAATATGGTACCGCAAGCTTCACGGCTCTTGGGGACCTATCTACAACGCCAGTAACACTGCTATCAAATCGCTGCGACCTGCTATTGCGACAAAAGGGTCTGTGGGACCGATCGTCACATGGGACGAAGCGCTATATGCTGACGACAACTACGACGTCCTATTCTCCGAGTGGATCGGCAGCGGCTTCAGTAGTGCCTTCAACGTGTCCGATACACCCGGTGGTCCAGTTTACGGTTCGGTCAATTCTAGTGTTGCCGTTGCGCCCAACGGAGACGTCACAGTTATCTGGGCCGAACGGATAACCGGCGACTATCACATAAATGCAAGGCGCCGTGTATGCGGATTGTGGTTTCCCAGACAGGAAATATCAACCAAAGCGACAGGTCCAGCCACTCCTGGTATTGCTGTAGGACCGGATAACCAGGTGCACATCGTTTACAACGCGGAAGGTCAAAACTGGTATCAAAAATGGAACGGATCGTCATGGACAGCACCGGTCGCTTTACCAGGTGGTGTTCCCAATCTTCTGAGACCTAAGATCGCTGTTGATGACTATGGATTCTGCCACGTTGTTGCCGATAACAGTTCTTACGGCGTGGGAGAAATATGGTACTCCACTAATGTTTCGGGCTTATGGAGTCCTTGGGTCAACATCTCCAATACGCCGGGGTCCAATTCGCTCCTTGCCGATATAAGCTACGGAGGCGGTATCATAACGGTTGTTTGGGAGGAAAACTCCGACCAGGCAGGCGGCACCGGTGTCTACAACGTGTGGTATACGCAGCAAATTGTGCGCCCACCTGAGCCTTCCGGGATACTCTCAGGCAGAGTTGTCGATCAGTTCGGCAAAGGAATTGCCGGAGTAACTGTTGCGGCAGGTCCTTTCGAAACCGCAACCAGCGAAGGAGGGAACTACTCTCTCGTTCTTCCGCCGGGTTGCTACACAGTCTCCGCAACCAAGCTTTATTATGCCGGCAAAACCGTCTCGGGGGTTCAAGTGCTAGCAAATCAGATTACATATCTCGACCTCACAGTAACCGCGAGCCCCCCAAGTGCAGTCAGCTTCTTTGCTGTCACGCCGTCGGACGGTGTTAACAGGATCATATGGACGAATCCTGTGAGCCCGAATTTTATCGGAACTGTCATCCAGTTCAAAGAGACAGGTTTTCCGACAAGTCCGACGGATGGCACAAGGCTTTGCGAACGCTTGGCGCTTCCAGGTTCTTCGGATAGCTTTGAGCACGTCGGGTTGACTAACGGTGTGACATACTACTACGCAGCGTTTGCGCACGATCTCGACGGTCATTTCGCACCGCCGGTGTACGCGTCAGCTTCGCCGCACTTGATCTCATGTCTTGAGGCAAAACTTGCACCAGAAGGCGCGACAGTTGATCTGAAGCGGAAAATCGTCTCAGCAGTGTTTCCGTTGCTCGGCTATATCTACGTTCAGGATGAAAACGGCGCATCTGGCATGCGGGTGAGCTACAGCGGAACGGACGTGAGCGTGGGAGATGTGGTCAGCCTCACTGGCAAAGTTACTACTCGCTATGTCAGCAGTAGACCTTCTGAGCGCCAGCTTACTCTCACGACATCAATTTCCAAGCCATCTTCAGGACACGTAGTTAAACCTCGGGCAATGACGTGCCGTGCAGTAGGCGGGGCGGTGATTTCTGGCGAGTATGCCACAGTTCCCGGCGTTATGGAAAGCGACGGTCGGTCAGGAGTAGGGCTCAACAATATGGGGCTCCTTGTGCGTATTGCGGGCAAGGTGACGGCTAAACTTAACGACACCTTTTGGCTGGATGATGGGTCTCGCGTACAGGACTACCTTGGCCGAATCGGTGTAATGGTGAGGTGCCCAGATGCCAACATCCCTGCTGCTGTGGGCGACTTTGTATGCGTCACGGGTATAGTCGAAGGCTCAATACCTGTTGGTTGGGAAACCAACAGGCGCTTCATTCGACTGCGTTCTTGGTCAGATATGCAGGTGGTCTCAAAATAATGCTGCAGGTGCAAAAATGCAGCACCCCAACAAATGACACCAGTCTATGAACTCTCCGTTAGCAAACCCTACAGATAGCAGGACTACATGCGCTTGACGAGTTCTAATGCTTGATCCCAACAGACGAATAGTGTCCTACTCTCTCAATATTGTCCCGGGTTAGATCGACGTCGCTCAACTTGTCCAGATCTGCCACAGGGTAGGGGAACGGTCCGGACAAAGGGATCTTGTCGATCCATCTGGCACGAAACTCAGGATCCTGCATTCTGCACGAATTTTTGTGGCAGGCATACCCTTCATGCGATATCATGTCGGACCATATGTCCTCCAACGATTTTTCTCGAACGTTGCCAAACGATAGCGGTGTAAAGTCGCATGGAGTCACGTCGCCGTACGCCGTCATATAGAACTGACACCACCCTGCATAGCAGCCGACTCCAGTGGGGCCATTCACATGCGCCTGGGTTATAACTAGCGGCGGCTTGTTCTTGTTGTATTCGTCCTCGATTCTGCACAGCTCGGCTTTGTCCTCGTCTGACAGAAGATGCTTCCGATCTTCGAGAAGGAGCCTGCCTGTAGGAACAACGTCGAAAATAGTTATCTCGTCAACCCCGATCGACTTCGCCAGTTCAATCATCTGAACCACTTGACCATTATGAAGTCGCTCAGGAGTAGCGTAAGTCGAGATTCCTGCGAGAAGGCCGGCGTCTTTGCATCGCTTCAATCCCTCAATTGCTTTTTCAAAACATCCAGGCAGCCGCCGCATCTCATCGTGAGCGCGTGGGTCAGGTGAGTCAATTGAAACATGTACACACCACAACCCTGCCTCTACCAGCTTTCTTACGTTTTCTTCAGTGAGCAGCATGCCGTTCGTGAACATCAGTACCACAGCCTCGTTCTTATCAACCCACTCAATCAACTCGAATATGTCAGGCCGGAGCAGGGGTTCTCCACCAGTAAAAACAACGCTGACTACGCCGAGTTTCTCAGCATCGCGAATCACCTGTTTCCACTCGTTCGTTGAAAGCTCTGGCACGTCCTTGCGCTTGTGACGAGCTGCTGAACAGTGGATGCAATTTGCCTGGCAGCGTGTCGTTACCTGCAGCGTGCAAACTGTGGGCTGGGGATGTCCCGTAAATTCCAGCATCAGCCTGCTGCCGAGAAGTTTCATTGACGCATTCGATGGGACGGGTGGCTGGTAGGAAGTGAAGATCAGCAAGTCGTCTCTTCTTGCATAGGGCTTGCCCCTCCTGCGAATAGCCGTTTGCACACCTTCTACTGCCTTCTTGGCTTGAGGTAATATCGCCATTGGACCTGTTGCTCTGGCGGAGAAAGTGCCATCTTCAGAGACTTCAGTCTCCATTCCCAGTAGCTCCACTTCACGCGCGTGCGTGACGGCGAGAGCTTGCGCTGCCAATCTGATCAACCTATTGCCCGCGATACGCGGTCCCAGTGAGCGAGCCAAAGGCCCTGTAAACTCCGGGTTGTGTCCGGGTTTCATTCTCAGCAGGCTGAAGTGCTTTGTTGCCATATCTGGGAGACTCCTCCTTCGAAGCTTAGTGGAAAAGCCCAGCTAAAATATTCTACTCCTCAGATTTCGGTTTGTTCAACCTGGTGCATCTTCAACGTCAATCTTGTTTGTCTGAAACTGCTGTGCTATACTAACGCCGAGTTCGAAGACGTTATTCTTGGAGGCAAACCTGTGCGAGTTATCTGTTCAAGGAAGGGGTTGCAAGAGGGTGTTCAGACGGTGGCGCGCGCAGTCAGCCCGCGTACGTCACTGCCTATACTTGGGCACATCCTTATGAAGACCGAGGATGACAGACTGCGCCTGGTCGCTTATGACTTGGAAATCGGGTTAGAGCATACGGTCGAGGCGAGTGTCCAGGAGCCGGGTGCGCTGACCATTCCGGCACGTGTCGTAAACGAGATTATATCTACGCTGCCCGATGCGGACGTCGAACTGTCTACCGATACGGAGAGCACTGTAAACTTAAAGTGCGGAACGTCCCAGTTTTCAATCTTGGGCTTGCCTCCGGAAGAGTTTCCAATGCTTCCGGAAGTGACTAAGGAAGTGCGGTTCAAGATCGATAGCGAGGTTCTTCGCGAGGGCATCTCGAAAACCATATTCGCTGTCAGCACCGACGAATCACGCGTCATTCTCACCGGTATGCTGCTTCAAGTAAGTCCCGAACAGCTCAAGCTCGTTTCCACGGATACTCACAGGCTGTGCGTTTTCGATTGCCCGATTAGTGAGTGCGAGGGATCGGTTAATGCGATCGTGCCGGCTCGCGCGATGCAGGAGGCAACCAGGATTGCCGGCGAGGGCGGCGAAGTCGACGTGGTTATCTCGCCAACCCAGATCAAGTTTACTTGTGGTCAAACGGTGTTGGTTTCGCGATTGATAGAAGGGCAGTTTCCGAATTTTGAGAAGGTTATTCCGACCGAATACAGCAGAAAGCTCATCATACCGACGGAGCAGTTTGCGCAGGCTATGCGCAGGGTAGAGATTGTTGCGCGAGAGAGTTCGCAAAGAACGAAATTCACGATTACAGACGGGACGCTGACACTGACTGCGGAGGCGCCTAACATCGGCCGAGCACACGAGGAAGTAGAGGTTATCAAGGAGGGAGAGGACATCAGGCTGGCTTTCAATGCCAAGTACATTCTGGACGTGCTCAGTGTGAGCGATACCGAAGCAATTGAGATGGAGCTTTCGGGAGAGGTGAGTCCTGCATTAATACGGCCGCAAGGTAAAGAGGACTACCTCTACGTATTGATGCCTATGCATATGGACTGAGAGCCTTGATTTGGTCCTCGGTTGTTGCTATACTGCATAATGACGGGAGAGTGGTCAGGACCGCATAGTTCGTAAGGTAAAGCTCTCAGATTCAAAGAAAGCAAATCCGATTGGCGGTTTCTCGACTGTTCCGTTACTTGCCGACAGGACGTTCTGATTGGGTTGCCGCTCGATAGGGCGTTCGTAATCATTTATAGCTTATATCCTGATCGTCCTGAGAGGCTGGGGAATGGGGCAGATTGAGGAGCATTACGAACGCGGCCTGGCACTGAAGAACGAAGGTCGATACGAAGAGGCTCTGGCAGAGTTTAGAGCGATTCTAGAGATTGACGCCGAGCACTCCGAAGCTCACAGACAGATCGGATTGATCTATGGGTTTACGGGGTTGTTCGACGAGTCGATAGAGGAGCTCTCTCTTGCCGTGCGTCTGGATGCGAATAATCTTGGCGCACGAAATGACCTTGCTCTGACATACTGCATGCTCGGTATGACAGAGCAGGCAAAGGCCGAATTCGAGTATGTTTTGGCCGTTGATCCCGACAACGAGGTAGCCAAAAAGAACATAATCTACTTCGTCTAATCACGGCCGCGACGGGTTGTAGCACATGTCAAAACGTAAACTGCTGCGGGTTGTTTTTGAGCCCGACGGGACCGAACTACTTGTCCCGGCGGGCACTTTATTGTCTAGAGCCGCTGCGGCCGCGGGTTACGGCATCGAAACGCCCTGTGGAGGTATGGGCATCTGCGGTAAGTGCAAAGTATTGGTGAAAGGAGAACTGTCACAGCCTGATTCCTCCGAGCGCCGGCTTCTAACCCAACAGGAACTTGCTGAAGGCTTCAGATTGGCGTGCCGCACTAAGGTCTCCGCAGACATAACCGTGTCGATTCCCCCGGAAAGCCGCTCACGTGTTCAAAAGATTCTGAGCCAGGGGGTTTTTCGTCAGTGCGAAGTAGATTCCAGAATACGCAAAACTTACTGTCGACTGGATCCACCCAGTTTGGACGATGAGCGCGCAGAGTTTGAAAGACTTGCTGATCACCTCAGCAAAGAAGAAATTACTCTTCGACCAAACCTCAGTGTTGTGCGAACTATATCTCATGCGCTACGAGAAGCCGACTACAGGGTTACCGCGGTTTTATATGAAAACGAGCTCATAGCCTTGGAGCCTGGCGATACCACCTCGCAGTGCTATGGCATCGCCTATGACCTAGGCAGTACTACCATAGTGGGCTACCTGCTGGACCTCTCAACAGGCCGAGAGCTCGCGGTGTCCGCTCTTATGAATCCGCAAACTGTGTACGGCGAAGACCTTGTCTCACGCATCAGTTTTGCAACCACACAAGACAAAGGAGCGGAACTCCTGAGGGCTGCGGCGGTGGACGCTCTCAGCAGAATTGCGAAAATGCTTGTCGATTCAGCGGGAATAAAGCTCGAAAACGTCTACAAGGCGACCGTTGTCGGAAACACTTGCATGACGCATCTGCTTCTAGGAATCAATGTTGCAAGTCTCGGTCAGTCGCCGTATGTTCCGGCGGTGTGCTCGGACATCAGAGTTTCTGCGCGCGAACTTGGCCTGCCTATCGCTTCGGAAGCACCCGTCATCGTTCTACCGAACGTTGCTGGGTTTGTAGGTTCGGACTTGGTGGCTGTTCTGCTTTCAGTGGAGTGGGAGAAAGATGGAAGGACGCGACTTGCCGTAGACATCGGCACAAACGGCGAAATGGCATTACTTCACGGTGGTAAGACCTACGTCTGCTCTGCTGCCGCGGGTCCTGCATTCGAGGGTGCTGGTATCAGCTGCGGGATGAGAGGAAGCCCAGGAGCCATTGACAGCGTGGTCATATCTGATGACGTGTACATCAGCACTATCGAAAATCGCAGACCGGTTGGGATATGCGGGTCGGGGTTGGTTGATGCTGTCGCACAGATGTTGGACGCAGGAATAATTGATGAGTCAGGACGGATGCTTTCTCCGGACGAAGCTGCGGACTTGCCTGAACCAATCAGGCGGCGTTTAATCCACGGTGAGAACGGCCCTGAATTTGTTCTCGCCGAAAGGCGTCAATCCGGAACTGGCAAGCCGATCACTCTGACCCACACTGACATCAGGCACTTGCAGCTTGCGAAAGGATCTATCAGAGCTGCGGTGGCTACGTTGATACGCGCGGCAGGCGCCTCAGAGGACGACCTATCGGAAATCTTGCTTGCGGGTGCATTCGGCAACTACATCAGGGTGGAAAGCGCAATACGCATAGGACTGATCCCGTGTGTGCCGCGTGATAAAGTGGTATCAATTGGCAATGCCGCGGGGACAGGCGCGCGTCTCGCTCTGCTATGTGAACAAGAGATGCAGACTGCAAGGGAGCTGGCCCGCAAGGCCGAGCATCTTGAGCTGGCGGTTTCGCCCGACTATCAGTCGGAGTTGATGGAATGCATGATGTTCCCAAGGGTTTGCGCTCCAGCACATTAGATGCAATAGGAGAACTTGCGCGCCGCGGGGGAACTGGTTATACTGTTTACGGTTTCTGTTTGCCGGTGGACTGAGCGGGGAGCCGGCAGGCGGTTCTTCTTCGTCTTTGCTGCGTGTTCATCAACATAATAGATGCAGGAGGAGCAAAAGTGGCGGATCTACAAGCATTGGCGCAGGCCATAATCAACGGCAAGGCCCCCGAGGCAAAAGCCCTTACTGAGAGTGCGCTCGCGGAGGGCGTAAGCCCGGCGGACATCCTTAATCAGGGCTTGATTGCCGGAATGAACGTTGTGGGCGAGAAGTTCAAGAACAATGAATTCTATGTGCCGGAAGTTCTCATAGCAGCGCGGGCTATGAAGACGGCGATGGAGGTTCTGCGCCCGCAGTTAGCCAAGAGTGGTGTACAGCCGGTGGGCAAGGTTGCAATCGGTACCGTGCGTGGCGACCTGCACGACATTGGCAAGAACCTGGTAGCCATGATGCTCGAAGGTGCCGGCTTTGAAATAAATGATCTGGGGGTTGACGTCAAGCCGGAGCGGTTCGTAGAAGTGGCCAAGGAAGGTGCAGACATTGTCGCTATGTCGGCATTGCTGACGACTACTATGCCCGCAATGAAGGATACGATCGACGCACTTATCGCGGCAGGTGTGAGAGATAAGGTAAAAGTAATGATCGGTGGCGCACCGGTTACCCAGAATTACTGCGATGAAATAGGGGCTGACGGATATGCACCTGATGCCGCCAGCGCTGTCGATAAGGCAAAGGAACTTCTGAACGTATAGGGGCGCAAGTCGACGACCATCATAATCACACAGGTAATACACGATGTGGTTTGTTGAAGGCAGGGTATTACAACGGTAACCCTGCCTTCGTCACTATTCTTCGGAGAACAAAAGCGTTGACGGACAGCGAAACACCGGTTGGAAATCTCACACTCCGGACGTTCATTGTTCTCTGCATCGCGATTACGCTTGGTGCTTTCGGACAGGTCTTCCTGAAGATGGGTCTAGGCGCTCAGGGTATTCCACCAGGGCGCGGATTGTTCGAAACTGTTGGGAACATAGCGTTGGCGATGCTGAGGCCGAAAGTTATGTTGGGTCTTGTCCTATACGTGACAAGTACGTTTTTCTGGCTCACGGCAGTGAGCCGCGTAAGGCTTAGCGTGGCTTATCCGATGATAAGCCTCAGCTATCCGCTCGTCGTAGTCTTGTCGGCTGTGATTCTCCACGAGCAGGTTAAGTGGGGTTGTGCACTAGCAGGACTGTTTTTCATTTGCTCGGGGGTGTCGTTCATAGGTATAGGCTTGGGCAGAATGGGTGAATCACGGAAGGAGTGCACCAGCCGTTGACACTTCAAGTATTTGGACTGATATGGTTGACGCTCATAGTTTTGAGCTTCGGTCAAATACTTATCAAGCTGGGGGTCGGCAAAGAAAAGATTCCCGTGAGTACAAACCTGCTGCGCACTGTCTGGAACATATTGAAAGTGATGCTGAGGCCCAAAACAGCTGCAGGTTTCGCCTTGTACGTAGTGGGCACGTTCATTTGGTTGTCTGTGCTCAGTCGGGTCAACTTGTCTGTTGCTTTTCCGATGTTCAGTATGAGCTATTTTCTTGTGGTGCTGCTGTCTGCGGTAATCTTACACGAACGGGTTGATTGGAAGTTTGCGTTGACAGGGCTCATTCTTATATCACTCGGTGTTACCTTCATAGGTCTTAGCAGTCCAAGGGAGAACCGGCCTCAGCTCCCGCAGGCTGCAGCAGCGGTGGCGCATCATGCGGAGCGCGTGGGAGCGCAATAAAAATCTGCTCTGCTGTCTTGTCTTCGCTGCGCTTGTATGTGCTTTTTTGTGGCGGCCGATCTTCAATGGTGAGGTGCTGCTGCCTGGTGACTATCTTGCTGAAATGTTGCCCTGGAAAGCAGCGGCAAAACCACACCGTCAGGCTCCGCAGTGGAACCCTTTGCAGTGGGATGCTATTGCGCAATTCTATCCTTGGCGAGTGTTCTACGCGCGGTGCGTGCGTGAGGGTAAGATACCCCTATGGAATCCCCATCAGTTTTGCGGGACACCGTTTCTTGCGAACGCGCAGTCGGCTGTTCTGTATCCGCCCAATCTTCTTTTCATTGTATGTGATCCGATTGTCGCGTGGACGGCATATGCCGCTTTGCATCTCTTTCTAGCCGGATTTTTTATGCACCTGTTGCTGCGAGAGCTCGGGTGCAGCGCGGGAGCAGGTTTGATCGGGGGAGTATGCTATGCGTTCTGCGCGTTCAATATTCGGTGGCTTGAATTACCTACGTTTGTTGGGGCGTCGGTATGGTTGCCTGTCATCGTCCTATTGGTACACCGAGCAGTCGTGCGCAGGTCTGCCTCGTATGCAGTGTGTGCTGGTCTGGCCCAAGCAATGGCTTTCCTCGCCGGACACTTCCAAATTGCCTTCTATGTTCTGCTCGCAGCCGCCGCGTGGTGGCTGTGGAGGCTCTGCTTAGAGTATTCGTCTAGCGGATGTTGCACCACAATACGAAATGCCTTCACCGGACTTACGGTCTTCGTTGTCGTGGCGGGACTCGTGGCTTCCCCTCAGGTGCTACCGACGGTAGAGCTGGCTAGGAGTTCGCACCGTGTGCGCGATGTGTCAGCCGAAGGTTACGCGCGATTCGTTGCAAATGGGGTAGCAGCGTATCGATTGATAACAGCGTTCGCTCCTGACTTCTATGGTAATCCGTCGCGCGGTGACTACTTTCTCGGCAGTGCAGCCGATTTTATCGAATATGGGCTTTACATAGGTGTGATGCCGCTTTTTCTGACAATTGCCGGGCTGTTCCACGCCGGATCTAGGCGATATGTTCTTTTCTTTGTACTGCTGGCACTTTTTGCAATACTTTGTGCGACCGGCACTCCACTCAACTACCCTTTCTACTACTTGATCCCCGGCTTCAGCGCGCTTGGCGGTCCGAATAGGATCTTGCTTCTTTATTTCTTTGCGGTTGCTGCTCTGGTAGGCTTCGGCACGGATTGGCTCGCGGCGCAAGCTTCGCGTCAAATCGTGCGGCGCCAGGCTGGATTTAGATTGGGGGTCGCGGCAGCCATTGCGTCTATCTTGTTGTTGGGTCTAGCTTTTGCGGTTGCTTATTTCTGCGCCCTTGCTTTCTTGAGTCAAGTCGGCTGGTCAGCCATTCCGGATCCTACCAAATGGTATACGCCGCTGGCTGCTCTGACAATTGTTTCTCTTGCGGTGATTCTCGCTCGGTCGTTTGACCTGCTTCGCGGACCGACTTTTCAGATTGCAGCCATCTTGATTGCGACAGCCGATCTCTTCGCGTTCGGGGTAAACTACAACCCGACGTGCGCACGATCAGAGGTCTACCCCGAAACTCGACTCATCAAAGAGCTCAAGCGACTTACAGCGGACGGTTCGCGGATTGCACCTATCAATGAACGATGGAGTCTGTATCGTGTGCCTTCGTGCATTCTGCCGCCGAACGCAGCTATGGTCTATAGCATCAACGATGTGCAGGGCTACGACTCGCTCTACACACGTGTTTACAAAGACCTCTCTTCGGCAATTCAAGGTATCGATTCGAGCCCTATTGAAAACGGCAATATGGTGTTGATCAAACGTATTACGCCCAGGTTAGCTCAGCTTGCCGACTATGTGCTGACAACTGAGAAGCTAAGCGAATCTACGCTGGGAGTAAGGCTGGTTGGTTATTGGGACGGCGTTTACGTTTACAAGATATCAGGCGAGCATCCTGGTTCATCGTACTACAGACCCAGGATCTCGTTTTTCTCATATCGTCTGGGATTGTTCCTTGGATGCTTAGGCGTTGCGACCGCTGCAGGTATTGTTTGCTGTTGCTGGGCGTCCGCTTACTGGAGGACACAATGAATGCGGGAAATGGACCAGCTGAGCGGCGTTGGGTACTGGGTTGCGCAGCTGCAGCCGTGTTCGTTGGCTCTATACCATACCTTTGGGGATGGTTTATTACTCCGCCTGGTTACGTCTTCTTAGGTCTCACGCACAATATAGACGACGGGGCGGTCTACCTGTCCTGGATTCGCCAAATAGCAGATGGCAAGCTGTTCTACGTCAACATGTTCACTTCTGAACCGGTTAGGGCGCAACAACTCAACGTACTATTCCTCGCCATGGGTCTGGTGGCTCGATTCGCACACCTTCCAGCAATCTGGGTGTATCACCTGTTCAGGGCCTTGCTGGGGGTCGGTTTCGTGACAGCAGCGTGGCGATTCTCGAAGCTGTTTCTGGATTCGCCGTGCGACCGCAAACTTTTCGTCCTTCTGTTGTGCTTCTCGTCGGGTATTGGGTGGTTGTTCTTGGATTATGGTGCTCCCACAGGTCCTGTTGATAACTGGCAGCCTGAGGCAATTACGTTCCTTAGTATGTATTTGAACCCGCTGTTTCTCTGCGGGCTAATTCTAATGGTGCTGACGTTCAATTCTCTTGTCCAAGCTCACCGTACGCGCTCCCTGCGATATTACATATACGCGGGATTATTTTTACTGCTGCTCGGCAACATTCATACCTACGATGTTGTAACCGTCGCGGCAGTGTGGGCGTGTTATCTGCTCTGTCTTGCTATCATAGATCGCAGTGTGCCGACCCGCGATGTTGCTCTAAGCGCTCTCGCGGGGTTTATTGCGCTACCGTCCCTGGCTTACCAGGCGTACCTTTACAAGATTGACGAGGTTTTTCGAGCGAGAGCTAACTCGCCTGCGCCGTCGCCGCAGATCTGGGCATTCTTTGCTGGATACGGTTTGGTTTTTGCTTTTGCGGTGTTCGGCGGATGTGTATTAATTCGTCGGGCGAATCGGCAAATGATGCTGCCTTTGGTCTGGTCGGTAGTAGGCTTCGCGCTTCCGTACCTGCCCGTTGCTCAGCAGAGGAAGCTGGTGATGGGATTGCACGTTCCGCTTTGTATTCTGTGCGCTTACGCGCTGATGCGCGGACTGGAAAGGCTACCCGAACTCGCTCGCTGGGCGATCGCGAGCACCGTAGTACTGTTCTCATTCAACAGCAATTTCGCTTTCCTGGCGCGCGACATTGGCCTTTTGAGCCAAGGTCGGACCGTAACGCACTACACGCCGTATATAGCGAGACAGGAAATTGCAGTGATGCGCTGGTTGGAACAAAATGGTCGTCCAGACGACGTCGTATTCGCTCCGCCGACTTTCGCTTTGTTTACTCCGGCTATGGCAGGTCTTAGAGTTTATTACGGGCACTGGAGTGAAACTCCTGACTATGCATCCAAAATGCGTGAATGGATCGCTTTTGCGAACGACTCGACGGATGTCCGAGCTCGTCTGGCAACGCTACAAAGGACAAAAGCACGCTTCTGTATTTTCGAGCCTCCCGCGGAAATCGAACCCCAGGGGCAACTACTCGAGTTTTTGCGTCCTGTCTTCAAGAGCGGGGATGTCACCGTATATGAGCTACACTCTCGCGTTAGTAGATAGAAGCGTCTGGCGGTCGTCTACGGAAACTCTCTGTGCCTACCGATCAGAGTGAGGAACTCGTTTCTAGTTGCGCTTGATTCGTGAAAGCTTCCAAGCACGGCTGAAGTTGTCATCAGCGAGTTCTGTTTCTCGACGCCGCGCATCATCATGCACAGATGCTGTGCCTCAATGACTACACCGACACCTTCAGCGTTTACTGCATCTCTAATTGCGCGGGCTATCTGCTGTGTCAACCGTTCCTGAATTTGCAATCTTCGTGCATAGCAGTCAACCAGGCGCGCCAACTTACTCACACCTATAATTTTTCCCCTAGGTATGTAGCCGATATGGCAGCGGCCGAAAAAAGGCAGCAGATGGTGCTCGCATAAGCTGTATACCTCGATGTCGCGAACTACGATCATGTTGTTCGCATCTAGTTCGAACACTGCTTGCTTGAGTATCTTGCCGGGATCGCTTTGATACCCTTTCAAGAGAAACTCGTACGCCTTTGCTACGCGAGCCGGGGTATCTTTCAGTCCTTCTCTATCTGGGTCTTCACCCAGGGCTTCCAAGAGTTCGCGAATCAGCTTTTCAACTCTTTCTCTGTCCATATCTGTCACTCAATCCTCGAGTTATTTCCACAGCGGCACAGCGTGCAAACTGCAACACGTTAGGCTTTTCAATTCTCACATCGACGCGCTTTACGCCTGCGAAACTCAGGCACAGCTGTGCCACGGACTCAGCCAGCGCCTCCAGCAGGTGATACTGCGAGCGTTCGACGTGTTCAACGATACTTCTGCCGACTGCGCTGTAGTCGATAGAATCCCTTAGCTCATCGCTCTTGCACGCACTGCTCAAGTCCGCATACAGCACGACACCGATCCGTAACTCTGTCGGCATCCGGCGCTCAGATTCCTCAACGCCGATCGTGCAGCTCGTTTTGATGTCTTCTATGCATATTCTATCGAGCGAGTCTTCGTTCAATTTGGACACTACCAGTGCGTTTGAAACGGTTCCAGCGAGGTGTCATTCCTGCGCAGCTGAATTGCCATCTAACAAACACTTCCCGGTGCAGCTGTTGTTTCCCTTCGGCCAGTTGACCATCGAATCAAAGATCAGAGACCGCGCTAGTCATGTTTAAGGTGCGCGAAACTGATACTTAAGTGTAGAGCAGAGTCCGGTGGGATATAATCCTAAACGAAGCTTGCAGAGTATCGCAGAGCTTCGAGCCGGGAAGTAGGCCAGGCTTCCCGGCTTTCTTGATTTTTCGTAGTCGCCGCACCGTGTCTAGCCCCTCCTTATTATGAACCGCTCAACAATTCCAATTGTTCCGCTCGTAATAGTGTACGGAATGATTATACGAACCTGGCGATCGCGGCATCAGCGCTGCTTGCCGGTTTGTTGACAGCCGGTTGGCTGCCGAATATAATACTCGAGTCACATTCGCGATGATGCCCCTTCGGAGGTTGTCTAGGCGAGCTTACCTCGTTTTTTCGGCGCAGCCAGCGCTGGTTGCTTCGTCAGTTCGATGCGTGACTTCCAGCAGGAGCAGCGACCGTATTAAATCGAGGGGTTGTATTTGGAAACGGTTATAAGTCCATAGGGGAGGATACACAGTGTCAAGATATCAGAGGTATTTTCTCGGCGTAATAATTCTAACGATCTTTGCCGTCTATGTCGTTGCGACACAATCCCTGGTTAAAGGACTTGATATTGCAGGTGGAATACGCGTAGTCCTGCAAGCGGCGCCAAAGAACCCCAATGATCCGGAAGAGTGGCCCAGGACACACAATGAACGCCTCGAAAAAATGAAGTCTATCCGCCGGACCATACAAAACCGTGTCAAAGGTCTCGGCGGGGTTACGGAGCCGCGTGTCGTTATCCAGGGGGAGGATAGACTCGTGGTTGAACTGCCAGGAGTGAAGGATCCCGACGCGGCCCTCGAGCAGATCAAATCCACGGCGGCGCTTGAGTTTTACTACCTGAAAGACGTTCAAAACGCCAACAATCCACTGGGTAAGTGGCGCATCGAAAAAACGGGTACCGACGAGCGAGGTTACGTCTTCATTGGTCCTCGCGGAGAGACCATCGACAGTATAAAGCAGCCTGAGGAAGTCTTGGAGAAAGTTGTCGATGTCAAGAATAATAAGCCAGTTCTCACGGGTAAGTACCTGCTGCCCAATGCCAGAGCCAATTTGAATCAAAAGAACCAAGCGGTAGTCAGCATAGAATTCAACCGCGAAGGGACTGAGATATTCCGTCGGTTTACAAGAGCGCACGTAGGCGACTACCTGGCGGTGTTCTTCGATGGCAAGCTCCTAACCGCTCCGACGATAAACGAACCTATACCCTCTGGAAAGGCTGAGATCTCCGGTTTCAGAAGCCTACAGGAAGCGCGTAGGATGGCAGAGTTTCTCAACGCCGGTGCACTGCCGGTACCGCTCAAGGTGATTGCCAAGGACGCTGTTGAGCCGACGCTGGGCAAGGAAACGGTTCAGAAAGTCGTAAAAGCCGGCATTGTGGGACTCATATTGGTCATGGCGTTCATGCTGGTGTTCTACCGCTTGCCGGGCCTGATTGCCGACGTTGCCCTATGTCTGTACGCGCTTTACGTGATTGCAGCGTTCATGCTCATAAAGGCAACCATGTCCCTTGCGGGCGTGGCAGCGTTGATCATATCCATCGGCATGGCGGTCGACGCTAACATTCTGATATTTGAACGCCTCAAAGAAGAACTTCGCGCCGGCAAAACTCTGCGCGCCGCTATCGACGCGGGGTTTACGCGTGCATTCACCGCCATTTTCGATTCGAATGTGTGCACCGCGATTACCTGCGCCATACTTATGTGGTACGGTAGTCCGTCCGTGCAAAGCTTCGCCACAACCCTTTTAATTGGTGTGGCGATAAGCATGTTCACTGCCATTACGGTTACGCGTACAATACTCCACTTGCTGGTCGAATGGGAATGGGCACAGAACCCTGTTCTTTACGGTTTGGGTGCGAGATGGTTTGCCACCACGGGCAAAGTGCTCAATATTGTTGGTAGGCGCAATTGGTTCTTTGCTCTTAGTGGTTTGCTGATTATTCCGGGTATTGTCATTTGGGGGATATACGGACTAAACAAGGGTGTCGAGTTCAAATCCGGAACATCTATTCAGGTTGGATTTGTAAAACCGGTTCAACTTAACCAGGTGCTTTCGACCGTTAGGCAGATTACCCCCGGGTGCACTGTGCAGTTGGCCGAAGGCAAGACCATGGCGTTTATCACAACTGATCTCCAGCGCGAGAGGCTTGGGGAAAGACAATACGAGAGCAAACTTGCCCAACTGAGAGAGGTTTTGGACAAAAAGTTTACGATTCGGCGCGATCCTCGCACGGACAAACCGGTCTTTGCTGAGAGCAGCGTGGAGCCGGTAATCAGTGAAGAGCTCACCAGAAACGCCGTGATCTCTGTGATTTTGGCCTCCATTGCAATAGTGCTGTATCTCAGCAGCCGGTTCGCGATAGGTGGATTTGTGGCTGGTCTGAAATTCGGTGTTAGTGCTGTAATTGCGCTGATTCACGATTCTGCATTTATCATTGGCCTGTTTGCTCTTCTGGGTAAGGTCGCCGGTTGGGAAATTGACAGCTTGTTTGTGACCGCTGTATTAACCGTTATAGGTTTCAGCGTTCACGACACGATTGTTGTTTTCGACCGCATACGCGAGAATCTCAAGCACAGACTTCGCGGCGAAAGCTTCGAGCAACTGTGCAACCGGAGCGTCCTTGAAACTCTAACTCGTTCAGTCAATACGTCTTTAACCGTTGTGCTTACTTTGGCAGCGCTAATCATATTTGGCGGTCCTCTCCTGAGGCAATTCTATGTGGCGATGCTTGCTGGTATCATCATCGGAACATACTCCTCGATCTTCTGCGCGACTCCCCTGGTCGTGATATGGGAGAACCTTGCGACAAGAAAGAAAGAGCCCAAGAAGAAGACATTCGAGGAAAAGCCGCTGGTAGCACGTTCCGAGACTGCTTCTGAGGAGACGACAGAGAAAGTCGCGGCTACAAACGCAGAGACTTCGCCTGAAGAGGCAGCAGGTGCTGCTGCTTCCTCCGGTGGCAAGTCCACTAAGTCCAAGCGCAAGGGAGGAAAGAAGAGAAGGTTCTGAGGCGGTGAAGTTGTTGCGCCTTAGCTTGTGAGCATCGAGCCAGTCGGAGACTGGCTATCTGATCAGTTGAGAGCCCGCAGATTTGTCTCCAAAGAGGGGAATCTGCGGGCCTATTGTTTAATACTGAAATGTGATGGACAACGCGGAGTGGAATGTAGTTGAGTGTGATGAGGCCCTTGCTGTAAGGCTTGCTGCTGAGGCGGGAATACCCGCCGTAGTTGCGCGGCTTCTTGTTAACCGAGGTATCACTACCGTTGCTGAAGCCTATACTTTTCTGAATCCCTCGCTTGACCACCTGCATGATCCCTTCTTGTTGCCCGATTTGGATGCAGCGGTGGACCGATTGGTGCGAGCCGTGCGCAGTCGCGAAAAGATTTGTGTTCATGGGGACTACGATGTAGACGGAGTTACGGCCACTGCACTCTTGGTTAGAGTCCTGCGGGCTCTCAACGCTGATGTGGAATACCACATCCCGAACAGGCTGTGCGACGGCTATGGATTGAAGCCCGAGGCTATTATAGAGATCGCACGCCGAGGTTCTCGAGTGGTCGTGACCTGCGACTGCGGCATAACGGCTTGGGAGGCTGCGGAAGCGGCACGTTATAACAACATTGATTTGGTGATCACCGATCATCACGAGCCAGGCGACAGGTTGCCGAAAGCTACGGCGGTAATCAATCCCAAGCGCAGAGATGCTGCTTATCCGTTTCCAGAGCTTGCGGGCGTTGGGGTCGCTTTTAAGTTGGCTCAAGGCTTGGTAAGAGCGCTCGACTACGACGAGGATCTTTTCACGCAGCGCTTTACTGACCTGGCAGCTCTCGGAACCGTGAGCGATGTTGTGCCGCTCCTGGGGGAGAACCGCTCGATAGTCAAACACGGCTTGGAGGTGCTTCCAGATACAAAGAAGGTGGGCCTGCGCACGATGATAAAGTGCGCAGGGTTGGAAAATAAGCCCCTTACGGCGCATTACCTCGCTTTCATCCTCGGACCTCGCATAAATGCTGCCGGGAGAATGCACGACGCGTCAACGGCGTTGAAGCTTCTGCTTACCAGGGAAGAAGAAGAGGCTGAGGACCTGGTGCAGCGCATAGAAGGTTATAACAACCAACGGCGAGCTGAACAGGAAAGGGTGTTTAACGAAGCTGTCCGTCAAGCAGAAATCAAATCTAACGCTGGCAAATCGGTACTCGTCGTTTCGGGCGCAGGCTGGAATCGTGGTGTAATCGGTATCGTTGCAGCCAGGATATGCGAGCTTTTCAACCGGCCTACCATCGTTATTAGCCGGGATGAGAGGCGCGGAATCGGCAGCGGGTCGGCACGCAGTATACCCGAGTTCAACCTGATCCAAGCGCTGCACAGCTGCAGCGACTTGTTGATTAAATACGGGGGCCACGCACTGGCTGCAGGAATCACTTTGCACCTCTCAGATATTGATCAGTTCGAGGATCGTGTAAACGCTGCGGCGCTGGAAGTTCTTCGCGTTGAAGAGCTGGTTCCGCGTATAGACATAGAGGCGGAGGTTAGTCCAACAGAATTGACGGTAGATCTTGCGCGAACTATCGAGAGCATGGAGCCATTCGGCAATGCGAATCCTGAACCATTGCTCCTTACTAACCGTCTGAAAATAGCAGATCTGAGGCGGGTAGGCGATGGCTCACACATCAAATTGCAATTGTATGGGCTGGGAGGCCCTCCTTTGGATTGCATAGGGTTTGGACTCGGTGATCTGGCTGCCGAGTTGGCAGTTGGAGACCTCGTAGATGTGTGCTACAGTATAAGAGTCGATGATTACAGAGATGCGGACGGTATTCAGCTTGTACTGAAAGGCGTGCGTCTGAGTCGATCCAGTTGATATATGCTGGTTCGCGCTAAGACATCTCCAAGCTTCGGTATTCTTCGTAAACAAGCAAGATAGTTTGAATGGCAGACATCGGTAAGATCCTTGAAAAAGTCAAAAGCTATGACCCGGACGCGGATCTCGATCTGATTCGCCGAGCATATGAGTTCGCCGCAAAAGCGCACGAGGGTCAGAAGCGTTTCACGGGCGAGCCTTACATTACGCATCCCCTAGCCGCCGCAGAAGTACTGGCTGAGCTCGAAATGGATTCGCCGAGCATCGCCGCTGCTCTGCTGCACGATGTAGTCGAGGATCAGAACTACAGCATAGAGGACATTAAGTCGCAGTTCGGCGCAGAAGTAGCGGCTTTGGTAGACGGCGTCACCAAACTCAAACTCAGCGATTTCGAGCCTCCCAAGGAACAGAAGGAAGAGCCCACCAAGAAGCGACGAGTGGAGCTTCGGCGTAGCGCAGAGAATCTCCGCAAGATCATATTGGCGATGGCGCGCGACTTACGTGTGATGGTTATCAAGCTTGCGGATCGCCTCCACAATATGCGCACGCTGCACGGGCTGCCCGAAGACCGGCGAAGAAAAGTTGCCGAGGAAACACTGCAGATATACGCTCCTCTCGCCCACAGGCTTGGTATCTGGAGACTCAAGTGGGAGCTTGAGGATTTGGCGTTCAAGTACACGAACCCCGAGGCATATGAAGAAGTTGCCGAGAAGGTTGCCAAGACGCGAGCCGAAAGAGAGGAAGATTTGGCTGAGGCTGTGGAGATGATCCGCAGCCACCTTGAGCGTGAGGGAATCGAGGCACATATACAAGCGAGGCCAAAACACCTCTACAGTATTTACCAGAAGATGCTGAAGGAGGGCGTCGACTTCTCCGAGATTTACGACCTCTCTGCACTGCGAATCATCGTAAACAGAGTTGGTGACTGCTACCACGCCTTGGGCCTTGTCCACGACTTGTGGATGCCGATTCCTGAACGGTTCTCCGACTACATAGCAAAACCCAAATCCAATATGTATCAGTCCTTGCACACCAAGGTGATAGGACCCAGGGGTGAACCGCTAGAGGTTCAGATCAGAACCTGGGAAATGCACCGAGTGGCAGAGTTCGGTGTTGCTGCCCACTGGCAGTACAAAGAGCGGTTGCAGAGTGGGGATGAGTTTGAAAAGAAGCTTTCGTGGCTGCGTCAACAGCTTTTTGAGTGGCAAGCTGACAGCAAGGATGCGAGTGAATTCCTCCAGACGGTAGTTGAGGACTTGTTTGCCGATCAAGTATTTGTATTTACTCCTCGCGGCGACGTGATCGACTTGCCTGCGGGCTCCACGCCGATTGACTTTGCCTACCGCATACACAGCGATGTCGGCAATCACTGTGTAGGAGCCAAAGTAAACGGCCGGATAGTACCTCTCACTTACCAGTTCAACAACGGCGACATTGTCGAGATAATCACGCGCTCAACCAGTCAGCCGAGTCTGGACTGGCTCACTTTTGCCAAAACCGGACATGCTCGAAGCAAGATTAAGGCTTTCTTCCGCAAGCAGCACTTTGCCGAGAACGTTGTCAAGGGCAAACAAATGTTGGAAGAAGAGCTCGAGCGAATGGGGCAGGACGGTCGAGCTCTGATGAAGAGCGACGAATTGGAGGCCATAGCCAAGAGCCTCAATTTCCAAACCGAAGAGGACCTCCTGGCTGCGGTTGGTTACGGTCACGTAGCTCCTGCCACTGTAGCATCACGGCTTCGTGGTCCGGAGGCGTCTAAGCCTGAACCCATACTCGTGGAGCCACCGAAAGCTTCCGGTACTCGCAAACTTGCCGTGACTCTTGATGGCGTACGAAACCTGATGGTAACTCGGGCGAAGTGCTGTGCGCCGCTGCCGGGAGAAGCTGTGGTGGGATACGTGAGCCGAGGCAAGGGGGTTATGCTTCACACGGCGGGATGTCCGAACGTGGAAGCGTACAGACGCAAGGAGCCAGAGCGCGTAGTGGAAATTCGCTGGGCGGGTGCCGATGGTGAACGTTTTCCTACCGACATCAGAATTAAAGCTCTCGACCGCGTGGGCGTGCTGAACAACATAACAGCTATCCTTTCCGAGCTGCGAAGCAACATAGCAGGTGCGCATATAAAGTCAAAACCAGACAAGACAGCTGATATTGAGATGACCGTAGAAGTGCCCGATATCAATCTGCTCAATGAGATAATTACGCGCGTCGGGGCGCTGACAGATGTGCTCGAAATAGAAAGGGTTTCTGCCAGAAAAGCGCGAAAAAGCAGGTAGCAACAATCGGATTGCAGCTCCCGTGGGCTGGAATAATTCGCAACACTTAGTCCTACGGACTTCGTGTAGCACTGGGGGGTGGCCTCGGTTTGATGCGAGGTTTGCCAGGCGTGCCGTTAATGGTCTTGAACCCTTTATATCCACTGAGCTAACGAGTGTTGCCTGTTACCTATGGAGAGCTTTTCCTTATGCGAGCGGTTGTTCAGAGAGTTCGGTCGGCAAGCGTGAGCGTTGACGATCAGGTAATAGCTCAGATAGGACGCGGGCTGCTGATACTGCTGGGTGTTGCCCAAGACGACGATGCGTCCGACGTGAACTACCTAGCTGAAAAGATTTCGAATCTGCGCATCTTCGAAGACGAAGTTGGGAAAATGAATTTGTCGGTGCTCGACATAGGTGGAGAGGCACTGGTCGTTTCTCAGTTTACTTTGCTTGGAGATTGCAAAAAAGGACGTCGGCCCAGTTTTGACAAAGCTGCTGCTCCAGAGAAAGCCGAAACATTGTATAATGATTTTGTAGAAATGCTGCGGGCGTGTGGCGTGTCCACGCAGACAGGAAGGTTTCAAGCCAAGATGATTGTTGCGTTGGAAAACGACGGTCCTGTAACATTTGTTCTCGATACACGAGCCTAATGTCCTTACGGCTTGCAAGGGAAGTTGTTCTAAGGTGACCACGAACCGAAGAAGCGAATTTTCAAACAGTGCCCAAAGCGCTTTCGAGGAATGGCGCAGGCGACGAGCTGGTGGTGATCCTCGAGAGCCCGAGACAGCTTATGAGCGCCAGGAGTTCGGAGACGCTTTGTGTAGCGAGGGCAAAGTGCGGGAGGCCATCGTTCAGTATCGGAAAGCCGTCGAAATGGAAGGCGACAATCCTACGTACCACACCCGCTTGGGCGATGCATACGCGTACTCTGAGATGTCGACAAAAGCTGTGGCAGAGTACCGCAAAGCTATAAAGATTAGCCCACGCAGAGCCGAACCGCATTACAGCCTAGCAGAGATATACAGACGCTGCGGAAAGTGGAACGCAGCCGTCGCGGAGTATCGTAAGGCGACTCAGTACAACGCAATGAATCCGTTCTACCGCTACAAGCTGGGCGTGGCACTTTGGCATGTAGGCCTTCGCGAGGAAGCCGTGAGTCAACTTGAAATGGCAGTTCAGATTGCCCCAACCGACGGTTTCTATCATTTTTGCCTAGGCGATATGTACGCGCAGATGGGTCGAGTGGGTGATGCGATAATCGAAATGCAGCAGGCCACTATTTTCAGCCCGCGCGACGCTTACTATAGCTTCCGTCTGGGTTTGTTATATGCGCATGCATCGTATTTTAGTGATGCCATCGCGGCACTAAAGCGCGCGATCAGGCTTAACCCCGAAGAACGGGTTTACCACGCAGTGCTCGCAGAAGTGTATCGTGAGGTCGGTAACTTCGAGCGGGCTGAGTTGCATCTCACATACGCGCAGCAGATGGACCAGTTTGATACGGCGAATCTGGCCGTGGTGAAGAGGCAAGCGGAGGTCTGAAACGTGGCACTGGAGCTTCGCTGCCTTACGGTAGGTCCGCTTGAGACGAACTGTTACTTGTTGTGGGACCGCGAGACTTACTCTGCTGCAGTAATCGATCCTGGCGGCGACGCTGATCGAATTATCGACGAGATTAGCAACCATGGTCTTCGAGTTGAGCGCGTACTTATAACCCACGGGCACATCGACCACTGTTACTCTGCGGCGGATGTCGCCGAGCAGTGTGGGGCCTCTGTGATGATGCACTCTGCGGATGTCGAGATGCTGCAGGTCAGCTTGGAAATCGCGGGGCAGTTCTACGATATGAGCGACTACAGATCCGTGAGCCCGTCGGAGTTCGTTTCTGAAGGCGACGTGATCCTAATAGGGCAGCACGAGGTGAAGGTTATTCACACTCCCGGCCATTCGCCCGGCAGCGTTTCCTATGTTGCGGCTGTGGGCATCTTCTGCGGTGATGCTGTTTTTGCTAGTTCGATAGGACGCACCGACTTTCCCGGTGGTTCCCACGAGCTCCTGATTCGTTCGATCAAAAGCAAGATCCTTTCATTTCCAGACGATACGGTTCTTTATCCCGGGCACGGTCCTTCAACGACTGTCGGACGCGAGCGCCGCTCGAATCCTTACCTACATTAATCCTGCGCTAGGGTTTTAAAGGCTCTTCAAAAGCCCAAGGTGACACTGTGCATAGCCCCTAGGTGGTGTTCTCGCTGCAGGGAGTAGAAGCCGTTTCTCCGTCGCGCATTGACGCACTGAGCGCTCGATGCTATACTTACTCTTGCCGCGGGAATGTTGTTCCAGGAGGGCGGAGGTGGATCCGTCCTTCTGTTTTTGCATGTAGGTGATGAGCACTTGGCAAAGCGAGACATAGATGTAGAGCAGATCGGCGAGCTACTGAAACTTGTTGAAGCCCACGGGTTGGCTGAGCTGACCGTGGAAGAAGGAGACTTGGTTATCACGATCAAAGGATCCGCGCAGCTTGCCTCTCAACCTGTAGTCACTTCTTCGCCTGTCGTGGCAGTTCAGGTGCCGGATCCATCAGTGCCGGAATGTGCGCCGGCGGTTGCTGAACCTGTTGAGGAAAGACCGAGCGAACCTGAGCCTGATGGTAAGATAGTAGACATTGTTGCCCCTCTAGTGGGCGTGTTCTATCGAGCTCCGGCACCGGATGCACCTCCGTTCGTCGAAGTTGGAGATCACATCGAGGTCGGTACCGAAATCGGACTAATTGAGGCAATGAAGGTATTCAGTCCTATACCTAGCGATGTTGCAGGCGTAGTGGTTGCTATTCCCGCGGAAAACGGCAAACTCGTCCAAAAAGGAGAAACGCTGGTAAGAGTAAGGGTCGAGGAGTGAAGGACGTTATCAATATCGGAATCATAGGCTTTGGAACTGTTGGAGTGGGAGCAGTCAAACTGCTATTGGAGAATGCCGATTCGATAGCGCGGAAGGTCGGATCGAGGCTTGTCATAAAACGCGTAGCCGATCTGGACATTGCCTCGCCTAGACCTGTAGCCGTCGATCCATCTCTGCTTACTACGAACGCGTATGATGTCCTTGACGACCCCGAAATCGACATAGTGGTCGAGGTTATTGGTGGTGTCAAACCAGCGGACGATTATATCAAGCGCGCTCTTGAATCCGGTAAACACGTGGTTACCGCCAATAAAGAACTCATTGCCAAGGAAGGTTCGGAACTCCTGCCTCTTGCTTCTCGGCTGAAGCGGGATCTGATGTTCGAGGCGTCTGTTGGTGGGGGGATACCAATCATTCGACCGCTCAAAACGTGTTTGGCGGGGAACGAAATCCTAGAAGTCAAAGGCATAGTAAACGGCACTACCAATTATATCTTGACACAGATGAAGGACGAAGGAATCTCCTTCTCGGAAGCGTTGCGTCAGGCTCAAGAACGAGGCTACGCTGAAGCTGATCCGTCCAGTGACGTCGACGGCCATGATGCTGCCTATAAGATAGCCATCCTCGCGTCCATTGCGTTTACTAGCAGGGCGGACGTTGCGGCCGTTTACCGGGAAGGGATAAGAGAAATATCCGCTGAGGACTTGAGGTATGCAGACCAGCTCGGGTTCGCGGTCAAACTTCTTGCAATTGCAAAGCGGTTGAATGAAGGGATGTCAGTCCGTGTGCACCCTGCATTTGTGCCAAAGTCCCATCCATTGGCTCACGTCAATGGAGTGTATAACGCAATCTTCGTGCGTGGTAACGCCGTTGGAGAGGTTATGTTCTTTGGTAGAGGTGCGGGCAGTGAAGCAGCTGGGAGTGCAGTTGTCGGCGACATAATCGACATTGCCCGCAACATAAACACTGGCGCAACTGCGCGTGTTTCATGCACGTGCTTTGATAAACTGCCCATGCTAGGCATGGAAAATGTAAGCTGTCGGAACTACGTGAGAATAATTGCTGAAGACAAACCCAGAGTACTTGCCGCAATTGCGGCAGAGTTTGCGAACTACGAGGTGTCGATACAATCCGTGTTGCAGCGGATGCTTCCAGATTCGTGTGCTGAAATTGTGTGGCTTACACATGAGGCGCCGGAACCGAGTATGAAAGCAGCTCTCGACGCGATCAGACGTTTACCGGTCGTGAAGCACATCGGCAGCAGAATCAGAGTGGAAGACTGAGCAGACTGAGTATCGACCTGGTAGCAGCGTTTGTTCAGCCGAACATAAAGGAAGAGGAACTGGAAAGCTGATGAGTCCGCAGTCGTTCAAGAGGATTCCCCTAATCGAGAGGTATCGCGAGTTTTTGCCCGTTACCGACCGCACCCCCATAATTTCGCTTTCTGAAGGCTACACACCGTTAATTAAAGCGGATAGGCTTGCATCCATGCTTGGCGGTGAGCTCACGATTTATCTCAAGTTTGAGGGTATGAATCCTACGGGTAGTTTCAAAGATCGCGGGATGACTATGGCAATTTCCAAAGCAGTGGAAGCAGGAAGTAGAGCTACGATCTGCGCTTCTACGGGAAACACTGCTGCGTCCGCTGCTGCCTATTCGGCACGGGCAGGATTGGTATGCGCAGTCATACTCCCTAGGGGAGCAGTGGCAATCGGCAAAGTGTCTCAATCACTGATTCACGGCGCCAAGGTACTTGCGATAGACGGCAACTTCGACGACGCGCTTAGGATAACACGCGAAATCTCAGAAGCCTATCCGATTACTTTGGTGAACTCGCTCAATCCCTACAGGATAGAGGGCCAGAAGACTGGCGCCTTCGAGATATGCGACGAGCTCGGACACGCCCCGACATACCATGCAATCCCAGTGGGGAACGCGGGGAACATAACAGCCTATTGGGCAGGTTACAAAGCATACTACGATGCCGGTAAGATCGAAACTTTGCCCATCATGTTGGGCTTTCAAGCTGCCAAATCTGCTCCAATAGTGGACGGTCATCCTATTGAGAATCCTGAAACCATAGCAACCGCCATACGCATCGGCAATCCGGCCAGCTGGAAACAGGCGGTGGCAGCGCGCGACGAATCGGGCGGCATTATTGACAAAGTCACCGACGAAGAGATAACCGACGCGCAGAAGCTGCTCGCCTCGGTGGAGGGCATCTTCTGTGAGCCGGCGTCGGCGGCATCCGTCGCCGGGGTAATAAAAAAGGCGAAGGAAGGATTCTTCCGCGGCAAGTGCGACATCGTTTGCGTGCTGACAGGCCACGGCCTGAAGGATCCGGACCGAGCGATTAAGATAGCGCCGCCGATTATCGAACTGCCGGCCGACACAAAAGCGGTTGCGAAGGAGATGAAACTGGTATGATCGTGACCACGACGGACATCAAAGGCCTGCCCAAGTTCGTAACTGGCAAAGTGAGAGACGTTTACGATCTGGAAGACGAACTGCTTATCGTGGCGACAGACCGCATCTCCGCTTTCGATGTGGTTCTGCCGACGCCTATTCCAGACAAGGGAAAAGTTCTGACGCAGATGTCGCTTTTCTGGTTCGATCTCACCAAAGATATTGTTGACAACCATCTGGTTACTGCCGACACAGACGAGATCCTTGATCGCATCGGCAAAGCCGGTGTAGAGAGCCCAGAGCAGTACAGGGAGTTATTGGACGGGCGCTCTATGCTTGTCGTCAAGACAAAGCCCATCCCGATAGAGTGCGTTGTGAGAGGATACCTAGCAGGATCGGCGTGGAAGGAATACTCTGCTCTACGGGCGGCGTCTGGAAGCAGTGGAACCGTCGTTCTCCACGGAGTTGAACTGCCGGCGGATATGGTCGAGTGTCAAAAAATGCCTCGCCCTGTGTTTACACCGGCAACCAAGGAGACCACTGGACATGATGTCAACATCAGTGCTCAGGAGGCGCGGCAGATCGTCGGAGAGGAAATCGGCAGGCAACTGGAGGTTCTTAGCCTCGCGTTGTATAATCGTGCTTCCGAATACGCTGCTGAGCGCGGAATCATCATAAGCGACACCAAGTTCGAATTTGGGCAACTAAACGATCATCTCATCTTGATAGACGAGGTCTTGACGCCTGACTCGTCAAGGTTTTGGGACGCAAAGTTATACACGCCAGGACGCAGCCAGCCCAGCTTCGACAAACAGTTCGTCAGGGATTATCTGTTGAGTCTTGATTGGGATCGCACTTACCCTGGTCCGGAGCTGCCGGAAGACATTGTGGCAAAGACGGCGGAGAAGTACCGCGAGGCATATCAAAGATTGGTAGGCAAGCCGTTGGTTTAGTCGGGATAGATTCTACGGCAGCGCTTCGGTTAGAAATACTAAGCGTTTTGAAGCTGTGTAGCGTCGTGTGTGATTTGGTTGTGATGCGGGTCAGATCTCGGCAAGCTCGAGCTCCTGCTGCCGCCACATACTATGGGCGTGAATTAGTTTGGGTGTTTGGAGGCGATGAAGTACCTATTAGTTGTGTTCGACGGGATGGCTGACGAACCGCTGGATGAGCTCGACGGCAAAACCCCAATGCAAGTTGCGAAGAAGCCCTATATGGACGATTTGGCATCTAGAAGCCTTGTCGGAACAGCAGTTACGACTCCTGAGGGCATGGCACCAGGCAGCGATATAACCAACATGGCGATATTGGGATACGATCCTCGAGATTACTACACAGGTAGAGGTGCCATCGAGGCTGCAAGCCTGGACATACCACTTGAGAGATCCGACATCGTGTTCCGAGCAAATCTTATCTCCACTGACGGCGAGCGGATGCTGGACTCAACCGGTGGTCACATCTCAACGGAGGAGGCACGTGAACTTATCATTCTTATCGACGAGAAACTGCGCACAAACGTCATTCGGTTCTATCCCGGAGTAAGCTACCGGCACATAATGGTGTGGCATAAAGGGCCACGAGAGATTCAGTGCACAGCACCTTACAAGTTCCAGGATCAACCCTTTAAACACTACTATCCGGTAGGGGATGGCGCAGATAAGTTGATCAGGTTAATGGAAGATTCTTACGAAATCTTAGACTGCCACCCGATAAACCGCCGACGGAGAGAAGAGGGACTTCTGCCCGCCAATATGATTTGGTTCTGGGGAGAAAGCACAGCCCCGCAAATGCCGAGCTTCTTTCAACGATTTGGTAAGATCGGTGCGGTGGTTGCCGCTGTCGATCTGATACGCGGTTTGGGGAAGTTGGTCGGTTTGAAAGTCATCGACGTACCCGGTGCAACTGGTTATGTAGACACAAACTATCTTGGCAAAGGGCAGTATGCGGTTCGTGCCCTTGACAGCTATGACTTCGTATGGGTGCATGTCGAGGCACCTGATGAAGCAGGGCACGAGAAAAACATCGACAAGAAGATCGAGGCTATACAAGAATGTGATCAAAAGGTCCTGGGAACTATCTTGGACGGTATCAAAAAACGCGGCTATGACGTAAGAATACTCCTTATGCCGGATCATAGAACGCCGATTTCTTCTGGTTCTCATTCGGAGGGACCTGTCCCATTCCTGCTCTTTGATTCGACGAAGCCGGAGAGAAACCACATTCCCTTCGATGAACGCGCAGTAGAAGATGCAAAAGTGCGAGTCGACTACGCTCCCGAGCTGATGGATATGCTCTTCCGGACAGAAGAGTAGTCAGATGGACTGCCTACCTAACGTTCTCAGAGCTGTGCCTCAGTATCATATGTTCTCCCCTGGCGACCGCGTGCTTGTTGCAGTCTCAGGTGGTCCGGATTCTGTTGCAATGCTGCATGCGCTACACGCCTCCGCAGAAAAACTGGGTATTGCACTTTGTGTGGCTCACTTCAACCATTGCTTGCGAGGATCCGAATCAGATCAAGACGAGCGGTTTGTTGCTGAGCTTGCAGAGACTCTCAGCTTGCCTTGCAGGATCGGTCGGGGTGATGTAGGAGGTTATCGGAAGGAAACCGGGCTGGGCGAAGAGGAAGCAGCTCGAGAACTACGGTATAAGTTTTTACACAATTGCTTATCAGAGTTGCACTGTAACAAACTCGCTGTCGGACACACAGCTGATGATCGCGCAGAGACGGTTCTGCTGAACATACTGCGTGGAACAGGACTTGAGGGTCTGGCTTCTATGCGCGCAGTATCGAGTTACACAGTGAGACCGCTGATTGAAACGTGGCGAACCGAGGTCATCGATTACCTACACGCGAACGGCATCGCGTACAGAATCGACAGTTCGAATCTCGACGTCTCATACTTGCGAAATCGCATCAGGCTGCAGCTTTTGCCACTACTGGAGCAGGATTACAACCCTCAGGTGAAAGCCGCGTTGCTTCGTCTTGGCAAGCTTTCCGAGCGAGACCATGATGCTTTGAGTCAGCTCGCCTCACAGGTTGCTGTCGCTGTTGAGTGCGGATCGGTACTTGATGCGCGGCTCGTGTCAGGGCTTTTGCCGGCAGTAGCCGCAGAGCTTATTCGAGAGGAGATACAAAGAGTCAGGGGCAATCTGGCAGATATAACCTACGAGCACATAGATCGCATCGTGACAGCCGTTCTGAGCGGCGAGGACTTTGCGATGGAACTACCTGGGGGTAGCATTGTTGTGGAGAAGCGCGGCACTGAGTTACGCGTCGTTCCTTGCGAAACCTCAAAACAGCAGGTCGAACCATTCGAAATAGAACTTTCCGTACCCGGGCTTACACATATCCCGACCTTGGGCGTGAGCATAGATGCGCAAGTGCTTGAAAAAGTTCGGGTCTTGCAAGTGAAGCCTACCGTGGCTCTGCTTGATGCGGAAAAGATTAGCGGTAAGCTGCGTGTTCGAAATCCTAGACCTGGGGATCGGATACGGCCGTTTGGGATGCAGGGGAGAAAAAAGCTTCAAGACGTTTTTGTCGACAAAAAGATTCCGCCTTCTGAGCGCCGCAGAGCTGCTGTGGTTGTCGATGACGAGAAGGTGCTATGGGTGGTGGGCGTCACGGCGTCTGAAGAAGCAAGGATCACAGAGCACACTAGCTGCATTATACGCTTGGTTGCAGTGCCTGATCAATGATCTCTGCCGTGTGCACGGCTTTTTGACTCATACCGCGGTGGACGAAAGAATCCCGAAGCTGCATTATACACGCAGGACAACCGGCGGCAGCGATTTGTGCTCCGGATTCTGAGATACACTGCAATTTGACCGCAGCTACTTCCTGTGACAGGTCCGGATGAAATAGACTAAACGTACCCCCTCCGCCACAGCACCTGTCCGCTTGTTTCATTTCTACAAACCGATCACCGAGTGCGGCGGCGAGAAGATGCCGGGGTTCCGTGTATACGCTCATACCTCGGCGCAGGTGACACGAATCGTGGTATGTTACGGCCTCTGGGGTTTCGAGGCGCACTATCATTCGTTCGTTCACATACCGCGCCACTAACTCAGTGATGTCCATGACTTTCGATGCTATCTTGTCGGCGTCTTCTACACCCAATGTGTTGGCCCATTCGTGTTTAATAGTCAGGCCGCACGAACCGCAAGATGTAACGACCGCCTCCACATCGGCTTCAAGCATAATGCGAACATTTCTGCTTGCCAGAACGCGAGCCATTTCCAAGTCCCCAGAGTTGAAGACCGGTGTCGAGCAGCATACCAGGTTGTGTGGAATCAGAACCTCAGCGCCCAGCTTTCTCAGAATGCTTACCACGGCAAGTCCCATTTCCGGGTATAAGAAGTTTATTGCACATCCTGGAAAGTAGAGGACTTTGATCTTGGTTTCGCCCAACGGGAGTATTCTTTCACGAAGGCGCGACATCAAGGTCCGGCGGCCGAGGATGGGCAAGTCTTTGTCGCGTCTGAGGCCCACAAGGGGAAGTAAATGTCTGAGCGGGTTATTCTGAAGCTCTATGGCACTGACTTGCTGGACTATACCAAAACCCTTGAGCACCCATGCCATAAGACGAGGTCTGCTCAACCCCACGCGGAACACCAGTCGCTTTATCGGGTGGATACCGTAACGCCTCGCATAGACAGCTCGCATAGCAAGTGCGATCATATTCGGCTCGACTCCACTCGGGCATTCATAGGCGCAGGCTCGACAGTTAAGACACCGCTCCATTTGGTATCTGACGCCTGAACTGGCCTGAAGCTCGCCGGCCATTACTGCCTTCGCAAGTCTTACTTTAGCGCGCGGTGAAGTAGTTTCGAC
>JARYME010000060.1 GCA_029907315.1 Armatimonadota bacterium
AAGATAAAAGTTTATGTGGTAGAGCCCGAAAGCCAAGACGGCGGTCCTGTTCTTTCGAAAAAACGCGCCGATTTTGAAAACGCGTGGGAACGAGTTGAAAAAGCCTATGAGGAAGGATCTACCCTCAAGGCAATGGTGACAGACCGCGTCAAAGGTGGGTTGGTTGTCGATCTGGGAATTCGCGGCTTCGTTCCTGCATCACACGTTGGAAGCGGCAAGGTGAAAAACCTCGATCGGTATATCGGGCAGAGCCTACCGTTCAAGGTAATCGAGGTCGACAGAGAGCACAGAAAGGTTGTTCTTTCAAATCGTCTGGCAGTTGAAGAGGAACAGAAAGAAGCTAGAGAGCGGACTCTGGCGTCTTTGGCCGAAGGGCAGATTCGAGAAGGTATCGTGCGGCGGATCACGGACTTCGGCGCGTTTGTAGACTTGGGGGGCGGAGTCGATGGCCTCCTGCACAAGAGCGAGATGTCGTGGACCCGTATCAACCACCCGTCGGAAGTAGTAAAAGTGGGTCAGAAAATCAATGTTATGGTTCTCAAGCTCAATCTAGAGCAGGGACGGGTGTCTCTCGGACTGCGGCAGATTCTCCCGGATCCGTGGGAGGAGATTAAGCAACTTTACAGCATAGGCGACATTATAACGGGCAAGGTATCGCGAATTGTTCCTTTCGGCGCCTTCGTGCAGGTTGCGGGCGGTGTAGAAGGCATTATCCCCAACACTGAGCTGGCTTACAGACGTGTAAGCAATCCGGAGGAAATAGTCAGCGTAGGCCAAGCTGTCGAAGTGAAGGTAATCGACATTAGGCCTGATGAGCGTAGGCTGACTCTTTCACTCAGACAAGCACAGGCGGAACGAGAGCGCGAGCGCGAACAGGCGGAATATGAACAATATGCGCAGTCGAAGACCGATGAGGGACGCACGACGATTGGAGACCTGATTGGACACCAACTCGGAAAGCTGGGACTGCACGAAGAAGACGAAGAAGAAAAACCAACGAAGAAACCGCGGGCCAAGGAGTCCAAGAAACGGCTGAGAGAAGAAGCTGAAGCGCTAGCCGAAGCCGAAGAGGAAGAACTGCTCGAGGCACAGATTGAAATCGACAACGCTTCCGTCGAATCGGATTCTGCGAGGACAGATGAGCCGGCTGAGCCCAAAGCCGAAGGTTCGTCAACTACTGATGCGGATCCGCAGGACAGAGCGGAAACCACGGAACCATCTGCTCAGGACACGACTTTGGATGAGGAAACCGGCTCGACCGAACCTACCTCCAAGAGTGAAGCATCGAGTGACTCGGAAGAGTGACTTCGTCAGCTGATTAGCAAAACAGTGCACTGCGGCCATATGTTGGAGGCTTTTACGCTTGCTATTGTCGTGTGGTATGCCGTATTGATAGTGCGCCCAGGAAACAAACTCCTGGGCTTTTCTTTCGTTAGATCTTGCGGCTCGGGGAGCTCAGATTGCTGAATCAAAAAGATAGGCGCCTAGTTATAGGAGTTACCGGGGGCATAGCGTCTGGGAAGAGCACAGTGCTGGAAATGCTTCGAAAGAGGGGCGCCGAAACACTGAGCGCCGACCAGGTGGCGAGACAGATTCTCGCACGAGGCGAGCCAGCGTATCACGAAGTGCTTGAGCGATTCGGCACTGCCGTGATCGACGCCGACGGAAACATCAACCGGTCGCGACTTGCCGAGATTGTCTTCGCTGATGAGCAAGCCCGACACGACTTAAATCGCATCACCCATCCACGGATCATCGAGAGAATACGATCAGCAATAGAAGAGTTTCGAAAGGGAACGGATGGCAACGGTGTTTTGGCTGTCGAGATTCCTCTTCTCTACGAGTGCGGGTTGGAAGACATTGTAGACTGCGTGCTGGTAGTCGCAGCGGAACAAGGGATTCAGGTTCATCGTCTCACAACCAGAACTGGTATAACGTCTGAAGAAGCTCTCCGAAGAATCAACTCTCAGATGCCAATGAGTGAAAAGGTACGGAGGGCGGATTTCGTTGTTTGGAACAACGGCAGCCTCCAGGAGTTGGAACAGGCTGTAGACGAGTTTTGGAAGAAGGTTTGCTGCAACGCACGTGTTGATCAGTGAGGTTCGAAGTCGAGACCTTTCTCCTGAGCGTGTGTGTGCGGCAGTTTTGGAATTGTTTGCGATTTCTGTCTCAGATAGTCGCCGAACATCTTGCTCCGGCTGGAATTCGTATGCTATAGTTGTTGGCGATTCGGTAGATGCTTTCTTAGTCTAAAGGGAGGAACGGGACTTGTTGGAGCACCTTTTACGATCCAGGATTACAAGAATCGTCTGCCACATAACGATCCTGGCACTGTTGTGTACACTTGCGCCCCTGCCACTTGCCACGCGAGCGAGCGCTCAGCTTATGCCCACGTATTCAGTAGCCGTAGTGGACTTCATCAACGAATCGGGCGTCCAGGGAGAGTTGCTCGCTAGGCTCGCAACCGACGCAGTCGTTGTCGAAATGGCAAAAACCAATCGGTACGATGTAAGCATCACGCGGGCAATGATAAAGGCGGAGATGGAGAAGCTCGGTCTTCATCCCCCGCTGTCAAAGCTTGAGCTCGTCAGGCTGGGAGAGGCCCTGAACGCCGACGCAGTGCTGGAAGGCTACGTGAAGGCTGTTCAGCTAACCGGCTCAGGTGAAACCAGGCGTGCGGCGGTCACGCTAGCAGTGCAGCTGCGAGATCAAGCTTCAGGCGAGATAATCAACGGCGCGGTACAAACAGGTACGTCGAGTGCTCGCATGGGTTATGTCCCGGATGACGACTCTCTAATAGTAGAAGCTGTCAACAACGCCGCGTTTCTATGCGTCAAGACTATGATCGATTATATAATCCCGGAAGCCACCGTTATGATGAATATCAAAGAGAATCACGTTATGCTGAACCGTGGTTCGCGTGATGGTATAAAGCCCGGGATGAGGATGATAGTGCTGCGCCGCGGCGAAATCATAGGCTATGTAGAAGTCCAAAGAGTGAGTGCTATCGACAGTGACGCCAGGATCATCAAGTCGATGAGGGGTATACAGCCCGAGGACAAAGTGCGCGCAATATTTGATATGCCTGTGGTCAGCGGCAAGACTGAGTCGGAAACGATACCTTCGGGTGCACCTTCTGGGGTCAAAAGAAAAAGCAATACTCTCAGCAAGATTGGGAGGTTCGTCTTAGCCGCAGGCATTATCTTCGGAATTGGCCAGATATTTAGACCTGGCCGCGGCAGTGAACCGGCCCCAACCATTGGAACCGGTGAGTCCCCAACCGTTATCACTTGGGATCCGAAGAAGTATGGCCACGGCCAGAATGTTTTGGAGTATCAAATCCTGCGGGACGATTTTACCGATACAGCTGCTCCCGTGAAGGTAATACGTGATCCGAGCGCCATAGATATGGGCTGGACTGACGTTTACAGCCTTTACGGAACGGCAACCGCAACCAACGTAACCTACTATAGGCTTGCCAGCAATCCTGCGACTAGTTACACGGAGGTAACCGCGACAGTTCCTGCTGAGCCATACGGGATTACCCACAAGTATCAGGTGAGAGTTCTCTACAGCCTAACTACCACGACGCCTGGTAGCTCTTCAGACCAGCAGACAGGCGGGCAGCAAACCACTACAACACGATATTACTACACGCCCGTGAGTAATATCATCACCGCCACTGCCATTGAACCCGTTAGGTACACGGACATTATTTCGCCCGCATACGATCCGAACGCCGCCCCACCTGAGATACTGGTCACGGATCTACAGAACGGGACTATAAATTTCGAGTGGAAGCGCAAGGACGGCGCCGATGTGTACTACATGGTGGTGGAGCCTGTTGTTCCGGGTACCGGACCCACTTGGCAAAGTCCTTATATCTACGAGACGGGACCGACGGTGTCACTACCTGCAAACGCACGTATCGAGCTAGCAAACGTGTTGTCAAATTCTGCGTACGCAGACAAAACGATGAGGTGGCGAGTTTACTGTCGACACCAGGAAGATACAAGTCCCGCGTGGGTTAAAGGACAAGAGGCTAGATTCGTCATCGGAGGCACACCGCCCATATTCCCATAGGCAGTCAGTGGCGCTCGATCAATGTGCGTGTGCTTTATTAAGAGGTTCACTGAGTGGAACGTTGATGAAATGCTGTTTCGTATCGCCTACAGACTTTTCATCGGCTGCCGGGATGGGCAGGAGGTTTGATCAAATGAGGGAGCACAAGGGTTGGTTGATCCTGTTTTCGACGGCGGTGTTGGTGCTGTCGCTTTGTGCTGCTGCATTATGTTACAGCAGCAGACAGGTATACGTCCCCAACGAATACATAGTTAAAGCGCAGCCAGGCAGCGACCCCGCACTTGTCCGCCAGGCAGTTGAGAGAATGGGGGCAACCCTTGTTCAAGCTCTTCCGGTAGCTGACCACTACCTGATACGGCTTGGCAGTGCAGGAGGACACGCGAGTTTGTACGCGGGACGTGCGAAGTCGGCCGTGCCCTTCCGGTGGGTTATAGAAAGCATTCAGCCGAACTATGTTTACTATCTTTGCGCTGTACCCAACGACGAGTACTGGTCAAAATTGTGGAACATGCGCCAAATCAACATGCCCACAGCTTGGGAAATCGAGAAGGGTAAGTCAAGAGTAACTGTGGCGGTAATCGACAGCGGAACTGCAAACCATCCCGACCTCGAAGGTCGATTGGTCCAGGGATACGACTTTATCGACAACGATAACGACCCGTCGAACGACTTAATCGGACATGGAACGCATTGTGCCGGCATAATAGCGGCACAAGGCAATAATGCTATAGGAGTATGCGGCGTTTGCTGGAACGGCGTCAAGATAATGCCTGTCAGGGTGTTTGGCGCCGGATCTACCCCGACCAGCATGCTTATTCAAGGGGAAGACTACGCATTGAAAAATGGCGCACACGTGGCGAGCATGAGTTACGGGGGTTACGGGGATGATCCGGCTCACCGAGCCAAGATATCGGAGATGGCAACGGCAGGAATGGTACTCGTCGCAGCTGCCGGTAACGATGCTACCGACCTACCCAGCTATCCGGCAGCCTACCCGGAAGTTATCTCAGTTTCGGCAGTGGGTCCTTATGATGCAATCGCCTACTATTCCAACTACGGTAAGATCGACATAGCAGCACCGGGCGGAGACGATTCCCTGGGCGAGGAAGCAGAAGTTTACAGTACTCTTGTGAGCTGGTCTAACAACGCACCTACATACACCTACGGTTACATGGAAGGAACGTCCATGGCATGTCCCCACGTCGCCGGCGCTGCGGCTCTCCTTCTAAGCTACGGCGTTCCGGCGACCGAGGTAAAGAACAGGTTGCTTGCCAGCGCGCGTCCGCCTAGGTCTGGAGGGATGGACTCCAACAAGTACGGCGCAGGCATTTTGGACGTTCGAGCTGCACTGGCAAACGCGATTGTGCGCATACTGGAGCCCGCCAAGGGATCTACTGTCGGAACGTCACCGAACTTTAGAATCAGCATTCAGGGTATCAATCTCGCGACGGTACGAATATACGTTGATTATGCCGACGCGAATGATGACGGCGTGCCTGACGACCCCAACGAAGGGTTGGTTATCGATGGAACAACCGTCTACTTCTACTTGAACTCGACCAGGACAGCTATTCAATTCAACTGGAACGACATCTCGCCGTCGACCGCAATGTCTACTGGTTCACACAATTTGTACGTGTCGGCTGACGCCGCAGCGGGCGGCGGAACAGTGTCGGACTGGTGCGTCTTTACGGTTGCAAAGCGGAAGATCGAAAAGGGAATCCATATGATTGCGCTGCCGTATGATATCGCCCAGCGCAGTGTAGACACGCCCGATAAACTCCTAGTCGGAGCAGCTTTTGGCTACGGATCTAGCCCTCGGTCAATGCTTATCAGGTGGATTGCAACTCCTCGCTCGACGACGGACGGCAATCCGGTCGGTTATCAGCTGTATGATCCGACCAATCCTGCTGACAGCGTGTGGCTCAATCCTACGACCACATTAGGGGGAACTACGTCGGTCACGGGCGGTGGTTATGTATATGACACCGCGCTCAAGAAATCCCGTTTCGTATTCCCTGCGGGCTGTGGTTTCTGGTTGATCGTGCCGTATGACGTTTGGGTTGATGAGTCGTACCCTACCCTCGATGCGGTTTCGAATTTTGACGGTTCCAAAGGTTTCCAGATTCCCATATATAAAGGCTGGAACATGATCGGCAACCCGTACGCTCACTCGGTGCCTTGGAGAGCTGCACTTTTCACGTACCAAGGGAAGACAAAACCACTACTCGAGGCAGAGAGCGCGGGTTGGGTAAAGTCAACGCTATATACTTACGGCGGATCGAGTGTAGGATACCAGCGCGTGTCGGATAGGGATCTTTTGGAACCTTACACTGGTTACTGGTTGTACGCTCAAGTAGGTGGAACAGGAACTGATTCGCTGGTTTTGACAATTCTGCCTTAGAGACAGCCCTGATCGTATAGTTAGTAACGTCGATAGCCTAAAAGCTAGTCCCAGGAAGGAAAGGACCGGTAGGAGAATATGCGCAAGTTCATTGCCAACATGCTTCCATTTGCGCTTGCAGTGTTTGTCCTGGGAAACTCAACAGCCGGTTTAGCTCAAGAGTTTTCCAGTGACGCCTGGTGGGAAAGCCTTTCGAATCGCTATGTATCCGTCGACCTGGGCGTCAGAGGAACCGTTAAGCTTTCTCAGAACTCGCCTGAGTGGCAGATAGCGGGAAGATGGTCTGTGTGCACCAGGGAAGGCGATCCCGAAATAGCCAACGACAACAACTATCCTCTTGTTTACTTCGCTGACGTCTGTCCTGCTCATTACTTCGGATACTGGAAGATTCGTATAGGAGACACTGTATATCTTGTCGGCGACTCAAATACGGGCTATTGGTCCAAGGAGCCATACACTTATGTTACCCCTCCGCCTGGCCTTGGACTCGGTAGAACCGGTGGGTTCATCGACGGCGAGTGGACTGTACGCAGCGGTGGCACAGACATCGCCGCGATGCGTATCAGAATGTCCATAGTGCGTGACCAATGCAGGTTCGAAATCACGCTGACGAATCTATCCGCCACATCTCAGACGATCGGGCTGTGCATGACAGGCGACGTTATGGTAGAGAACAGCGACTTGGGTGGCTACCCTTATATTCCCGGTAAAGGCTATGTACGCACTACCGCTGTGGCCCCGAAGCCTTATCCTGTTATCTTGACTGGTAATAAGATTCCGCCACTTTTTGAAACGTTCGACAGTGTCGAAAGCCCAGCTGTAGTCGCCAGGAACACTCTGAGACTTCAAGATTGCACTGCACCGGACTATTTGGCGCTCGGTGAATGGGATGAACTGGTCGGTGCAACCAACTGGCCTCCGGACGACTACAAGCCTGATCTGTCGAAGGCTGTAGATGATCTGACTTGGGTGCTGGTTTGGAACCCCACAGCGCTCGCGCCCGGGGCGTCGCGCAAGATCATAACATACTATGGTGTCGGCGCGGCGTCTGCAGCGTGGAACTATCGCATCGGCACACGAATGGAACCAGATAGCGTGGCGTTGGCTGTGCAAGGGCCGAGGTCGCTCAAATACAATTCGGTAACGGGGACGAACTATCTGGACGGTCAGCCCTTTACCATTAAGGCTTACGTGTACAATTTGGCGACCGATCCCGGACCATATGAACTGGATGACGTAACGGTTACCTTATACCTACCTCCGGGACTGGAATTGGCAACAACGGTGCAGCAGAGTGCTCAGCAGAATCTCGGCAGTGTGCCAGTAAACAGTGAGTCTTTGCCAGCAACCTGGGAAGTTCAAGCTACAGGCGAGTACTGCGGGGAACTGGAATACTTCGTGACCGCTCGCGCCGCATCCGGCTGGCAACAAATAGTCAGCCGAAAAATAATGGTTCCGGCGACAAAAAAGAGCACGCTTCGCAGCGGATGGCAGTTGATGCACGTACCGTTTACGTTTAACAACATGTTTATCGAACATGCCTTAGGTATGTCGAGAAGCTCCTTCGGTGCTTTCTATTACGACACGAGGACGGGTACGTACTTATCGCTTTCCCAGCTTCAACCTGGACAAGGATTCTGGATGTACATGAACCCAGCAATATTGCCGGTGGGTCAAACGTTGCCTTTTGTGCTTGCATCAGACGCTGCCATTGTAGCGAATGAACTTGGAAGGCAGCTTGACGAATACCACGTCAATCTACTGTCGGGATGGAACCTGATCGGTAATCCGTTTGTCTACCCTGTATATTGGGGACAAGTCCTTGTATGGAACCGAACGACCAATACTACTGTTTCGCTTGATCAAGCTGTGACAAACGGTTGGTTGAGCAAAACTATATTCACTTGGTCACCGGGTAGCAGTTCCTACGAAAGCTACTCTACAGATGATACATTGCTGCTTCCGTGGCGAGGTTACTGGGTGAGGGCAAAATACCCCGTGACGCTTATTTTCAGGCCCTCTGTGCCTCCCGCGTCCGACGTAACAGCAAAACCTGACGGAACTTAATAAAGCAATATCGGATCCTTGGAGTGTAGAAGGATGATCGTTGATATGCACAAAGTCTGCTGTATGACTAATTCTGCGCGGCTGCGACTCACCCGCATAGTCGCTGCTGTAGCTTGCACGGTTGTAATTTGTGCTGGCTCGAGCTTTGCTGATCTCAGTATGCTCGAAGGCACGACTAAAGCAACGTCCAACTCGGTTTGGAACTTCGCCGTGCGATGGCAGGATAGTGATGGACTCTGGCCCGTGTATATGCCGGATTCCGACACGGATTACAATCTGCAGCCGGACCCGATGCCCACTTTTGATAACACGGGTCAAGTTTTGGGACTGCGGACTGTTAGAACGGCTGTGGCACCTCTGCCGAGGGCTTATGTGTGGTACCGCGTTCCGGCCCTGAACAGCCTGGACGGCACGATCAAGATCAAGTTCAACAAAGGCATCCTAACTCTGGATCCGAATCGTACAAACCCGAATGGCGCGGATCCGCGCGACCCGAGCAGACCGGGATCAGATAACCCTATACTCGGCGTTTACGCTTCTCAAGCGGATGAAAGTGCAGACAACCCGAATCTGTTTGACCCACTGAAATACTCTGATGCTGGCAGGTATGGCGTCATAACCATCGATCCAGACAAACTGCCGGCACGCCTGATCAACCCGCAAACCGGCAGAATGGACGACTGGACGCCGTTGTACATAAAAGTATCCACGTGTGCGATAGATGGGGTCTACACAAGAGAAGTAGGCACACAGGAATCGAGTAACAGGCAAACTCGGCGTGTAAATCCCTATATGTCCAGCGTCCAACCGATCAACTATGCAAAACAGCCGGAGTGGATGCCTGGCGTAATCACGGGTACGTGGCAAGGTCCCGGCACGGGCCGCCCGCCGAGCCCTGCAGACTCACAGGCTTACACCGTAACGCCTACATTTGATCCAACTGCCTCAGATATGCGTGCTGTAACCGGTATATACCTGCCGCAGCTAATGAACGGTGTAGTTTATGACAGCACGCACGTAGTGCCTGCGGATCCCAGCAAAGTGAAAATGGTGTTAGGTGTATTCGCGCTGTCGAATCAGACGGGCACGCGTTATGATGACACACATGTGAATCCGTCAAATCCATCCGTCATAACGTTTGTATCGGCAGTCTACGCCATTCATACAATGAACGGTACGCCTGTCGATTCCACTCACGTCAGCCCCGAGAACCCGAGCAATATCCGCAGAGTGCTCAGCGTAAAGATTCCTGGCCAAAACGTGGAGTATTACGACGCGACACAGCACCCCTGGATGCCGGGAGATACAATTATCGCGCTGAAAGACGGTATGGAACTGCCAGAGGGTACGCAGTCGGTCGTTATCACTTACGAGACGGTTAATCTTTACGACCCCGAAGATCCCTCTTTGGCTTACAAATACGACCCCAGCAATGAGCTTACTCGGTACATCGCCCTTTCAACTCCGCTACCGGAAGGCGCCAACACCGTAAGGATTGTTTACGGCGTCGGCACCGGGCTTGACGGCTTCAACTACTATGACCCGCAGAATGCAAACACGGCTTATGTGTTCGGAGACGAGCAAATAACGCTCAGGTATGCCCTACCCTCAGATGTAACCGACGTTCGAATTCTGTACGGTACCGACGAGCAGCTGGAGACTCGTGGTTCTATAGCCGACCCCACCCACGTTGTACCCCCCAATATATGGCGGGTAGGTCGTGTTTCCGGCGTCTACGCAATTCAAGAACAAGACGGCATAGCTCAGGCGGGAACCGTTACTACCCAAACTGGTACGTGGGATACATCTGATCCCACCCGTATGACAATCATACCCTCGCAGCCTGAGCTTATTGCGAAGGTTCTCCGTGTTTACGACAGCCTGAACCGAGATTATTATGGTCCCACTAATCCGGCGAATCCATTCAAGCCCGGTGACAAGGTTATCAAACTGGACAAGCCACTCCCCGCAGGCGTCAATATGGTTACGATTAGCTATCAGGGACCGTCAACCACGATCATACCCAGCGACTCAACAGTGATAAAGGGTATACTGGGTGTTTATGCAGTACGCGAGATGAGCGCGACTGTAGTCGACAGCACGCACATTATTCCAGAAAAACCGCTGTCGATACGAAGCGTCCGTGCAGTTTACGTAACGGCAAATCAAGCAGGCACAGTTGATAATACAGATGCAAAAAGACTGACAGTAATACCGTCCACTCCGGGCATAATTGGGCGCGTGTTCGGGGTTTACGACAATCCGTCGATGACAGGCACAAACTACTTTGATCCCGACAACCCGGAGACGGTTTTCAGACCCGGAGACACAACAATCAAACTGAGTACACCCCTGCCTGCAGGTGTATCATCGGTAACAATCAACTATGAAACGATCAACCTTGGGCCATCGTACGCTCAGGGGAGCAACGAAATTACCCTCGCCAGACCAATACCCAACTCCGTTCCGGCAATTTCGCCAGTGCCGATCCGCGTGGTTTATGTGAACAACCTCAACTATGCTGTTCCTAACACCCAGTCAGCAACAATCAATTTGCGCACACCACTCCCGCTTGGGACAACTGATGTAGTCATACTTTACATCGACCGCACGAACCGCTATGGTACGACGCCGGCGGGGTCAATCCCGCGATATGCACCAGGCGAAGACAGTATTGAAGTAGCAACTGCATTTCCTACTGACGCACTTGGCGGACATATTGAGTACACTGCACACCTATTCGCACCTAGCTATGACCCGTTCGACTACAACCCGAGCAACCCGTCAACTTATCTTTATAGGCCATTTATTCCAGGTGATAAGGTTATCCGACTGAACAGAATAGACCCAACAGTTCCACTGTGGAGCAAGTACACGAGCCCCGGCGCATTGAAGCTGTGCATAGCCTATCAATCGAGTAAACGGATGCCTATCGGCGATTATTCACAGAGCGGAATTATAAGCTTGCCGATACCGCTTCCCGAAAAAACCCAGCCGATTCAAAACGTATTCGTTGATTATCGAGTGCTTTCGTCTGTAGGCATACCGAATCCGGATCCAAATGCGGACCCGCCTTACATTAATGCCACAAATGAACCTCCGAAAGAGGGACTAATAATATTGGCTACCTACACGGTTGGAATACCCTACATGGGTAAGGTGGAAAGGCTTTCATTCTACGAGCCGGACCCTGTTCCGCATCCTCTTCCGCAAATAAGTGCTACAGGTAAGTTTACGTTCCCCAGTCCGCTAAACGTAGCTAGCATCTGGGTTCAGTATCGACGACAGGAACCCGACACAGTCCCTGGTGCCAGCGGTAGGCGTTACGGGGTTGTCTGGGCGAACATCGGTAGCACCTATCGGAACAGAGCTCCGATGTACATAGATCCCACCGGTGGCTACGACCCAATTGCGGGCGTTACGTATCGTGTAGCCGTTAGCCGCGGTCTGAATTTGAGCAACGTAAAGCAGCAGCCATCGTGCAATTTGGAGGAAAACTATCCGCAGTATACAAACAGGCTGATCTTTGACCCGCGCCAGAATCCTATGTGGTATGCTTCCGCTCTGCGAGCGAACGGAGATGGCACTCCTCGAACATTCGACGTGTCATTTACTGGGATCGCATACAAGGACAACTGGGTAGTCTACTCCGCTACACAGACGGTAACGGTTCACGATTCGAGGCCTCGTATCTCTGATGAAATGATTGACCACGGTGGGATAGCGGGCAACAGAGACTACTTGACATCTTACCCGCGAGGAGGCGATCCGGATCCATTGGTCCCCGAACCGGCTGTCGAGATCAATCCTACGTTCCCAGACGACGGTTCGAGCTCGACGCAGTTTGTGTTCAGGGTGCGATACGAAAACGATGACGGTTTGCCACCGCAGCCGTGGCTTCCGCTAGCTGCCGACCCGTGGTTGAGTTCCTGCGGTCCGACTGGTGTGGTATTGTACCTCGACGAACAGGGCACGGGTGATTACAAGCCGCACTTCATGGCTCCTGAAGACCCGAATAAACCCGGTGCCGGAAACGTCTACATTTACCGGGTGTTGCCCCATCACACATTCGGATGGAGCGGGCCAAGTGAACCGGTCGGCTACCCGTGGAACTGGGCAAATAGGACTTATGAATCGCTTGCGTGTGGCGTGTATCAGTATTTCTTCGCCTGTTCAGACGACTCTCTAACGTTTGATGACGGATCATTCGTCTTCAATAACCAGCGCTCGCCTATTGAGTGGGGTGAAGCCCCAAGCAGCTACTCGACCGGTTTGGATCCTTCGCTTCCGAGACAGGTAACAGACTTTCCGGAAGTTAGTCGACCTGCTAACAGGAGGCCATCCGACAAGCTGGATAGAGCAATTCCCTACGACTCAACACTTTACGTGGACAGATATGTGTTAGTCCCTGGCCAATTCCACTATCGGGGCTATCCGCTCAGCGCGTCTGAACATCCTGTTGTTACGTGTGAGCTACGCATGCCGCCTGCGGACGACCTAAACATACCCTACGACGACGCGAAATATGGCTATGGTCGGTTCTTTGGGACGATCTACCCATACTCACGTGCCACAAACCCGCTGATTAAGGGTGGAGGCGGAGGTGTCAACGATCCTGTTTACCACGGCCATCTGGCTTTGGCTGAAACTTGTGGTGCAACCACCAAGACCGAAAACGTATTCAGAATCCTCTACAAGCAGAAAGATAACAAACCGCCGGTCTACATAAAGTTGTTCATCAATAACGCTAGTTACAAGAGTGGCTCCGGAGCGAACTACCAATACACTGCATACACGATGTATCCTCGTCCCGGACAGCCGCAGCCGTACAATTACCGCACAGGTGTGTGGTACGAGTACAAGACCAAGCTGCCACCTGGTCCTCACACCTATTACTTTGAGGCTTACGACGGGTATCACGTAGTTCGCTTCCCGGTGAGGCCGGATAAGTACCCTTACGACGATGCCGGCGCAGACCAGAACGCATGGGGTTACTATGTAGACGGATGGGTTCCGACCACTAGCTTGCCGTCCGAACGAGGTAGCGCCGATTACTTCGACAACGACTACTTCCCCGGTCCTTACGTGAACAATCCTTGCGTTCTCAGCGAGGCTTCCGTTACTCCGAGCACGGGGAAGGAGGGCCAAAACTTCCGATACCGCATCAAGTATACTGACCCAGACGGTCAGCGCCCTTACAGTGCGTATATCTATATCGAAGTCAACAATCGGGGTGAGGTGCGGCGCTTCTCAATGGTACCGGAAACCCCGTTCCTGGATCCGACGGCAGATCACTCGAACGAGTATAAAAACGGTGTCTACTATATACTTGATACTGCCACCATAAAGGACCTTATGCTCGAAAACGGTGTCCGTAGGTTCTACTTTGAGTTCACCGATGATTGGGGCGCTTATTACGACCTGAACGATAGAATCCAGGGCGAAACTACTCGGTATCCCGAGGCTGCGGGCAGCTGGATTACTGGGCCTGTTATTTCGGGCAACCAAGCCCCGACGTTGACAAAAGGTAGTGTAACGTCGCAAGACGGAACCGCAAATCCGGCTACGCTTTGGACGTTTAGAGTCACGTACCGCGACCTGGACAACGATCCTCCGGCGGTCATCAAGCTTTACCTTGGTGAGCTACAACCCGACGGACGAACGGTTTTGTGGGACGAAGGTCATGCGATGCTCAAGGCTGACCCGGGGGATAACGTCTACTCCGACGGTGCTGATTACTACTACCAAACCAGATTGGGCACGAGTGCAAGTGCAGCCCTAAGTGAACAGAAGCAATACTTCTACGCGTTCGTTGCATATGACGGTGTGGATTATGCAACTTACAACTCTTCCTCGAACGACGAGCTTCGCTCTGATGCCGCCAACTGCATGTTGTTTGACCCATTGGTTCGAGTCGACTCCTCGACTTACAAAATCAGGCCGCTTGTCGTACAACAAGCAACCGTGGTAACCACCAGCTCAGTCAAACCGGACAATCCTTCGGACATCCTAAGGGTTTGGGGTGTCTACCTGACTGAGGACGTCGACAAAGCCTCAGGGGCAGCGTCTACCAACTACTATGAGCCTGGAACAGAACCTGGAGAATTTTCCGGAGATACCATTGTGCTGACTCGAACGCTGCCTGCTGGCACTACCAAGGTCTGGGTGAAATATGAACCCCGGGCGCCGATAGTCGGTCCATTGCCGATCGATCTTCCTGCTCCGGCAGGGGTGATTCCGGATGCGCAGATCTACGTGAACTACCCGAATAACCCGTCACCGGTTCTTATCGATGACCAGAAAAACGGCTGGGTCAATGACGATCCGAACCAACCTGAGGATCGATCAGTGTTGGTTATGAAGGGTTTGGCTGTGTACCAGGGACAACCCAGCGTCAAGTATGTTACCCCCGATTCACCGCGTGACATCGCATCCGTAGAGGGTGTGTACTTAACTCCGGATCTTTCCGGTGAGAACTACTACGATCCTAAGGTGCTAGAAACGCCCATGGTGATGGGCGGCTCAGTTGATCCGACGGACGCTACGCGGAAGACTGTTATACCTGACGATCCTGATCGGATTCTGTACGTGACAGGGGTATTCGATCCGAACGATCCTAATAGCACTCCTGTAAACTACTTCATGGGAGCCGGTTACCCCGATTCGACGAGGGTTGCATGGCAGGAAGCTCTTATCGTCGGCACCAATACGGTCTGGCCCAAGAACCCGAACGACATAGTGTCGATTCAGGGCATATATCAGTCGCCGGATGTTTCCAAGACGAATTACTACAGACAAGATCGAATCTGCGCGCAGCTTGCATATGCATTCAGTTATTTGGCGAAGCCATCGAATCCGCAGTCGATCTCGCAAGTCCTTGGCATCTACCTGACCCAGTCGGAGTCCGGCACCAATTACTACAACAGATTTGCTGCACCGGTGCCGTACTACTACAACCTGACTTATGATTTCCCAGGCGGCACATCGACGGTTCACATACTGTATAAGGACTCGTCTGGTGCCACTGCGTGGCAGCCAGCAACCGTGTGGGTGGGCAGCCTAAGACCGGCAGACTACCAACCAATTAGCAAGGTGCTCGGGGCATACTTGCTGCCCTCAGATGGCAAAGTTCCTTACGATGCGAACGGAAAACCTGTCGCGCAGGGGCTCAACTACGCACCCAATTCGTCGTATAAGCCGGGGGATCTCGCTCTTAGAATCACGCCGGTTCAGGTCTCCTCGACGGGTGCGCCACCCAGCATGTACATCATTTTCGAAAGCTTGCCATTTGGTTTCGGACCTTACGGCGAATATCTAGCGTCAAGTCGCGATCTCACCGACCTGATGACCGGTGCCAGCACAGTGTACGTGGCATACTATCCGCGTGCAGGCTTGACCACAATAAGCAACAAGACTTTCGTTCCGTTGACATCAGCTCTGCCTGCAGGTGTTGACCGAGTCAACATCCGGTGCATTATGAAGTCGTTTAACGCTGGAGATTCGGTAATTCCTCTCACAAAGGATCTCCCTGAGGGAACGGATACCGTATACATAAAATATGCCGACATCAGGTTTACTCACCAAGGCAGAGGCGAGGCACAGCAGCCTATCAGCCTGCTTGGAACGCTGACATGGAGCAGCGGTACATCGCATTACGCGCCGGATGGTTGGAACGTGGCATCGTCTGAGAAGCTGTGGATGCGAGGAACACCTGTTGATCCGATCACAGTGATTCCAGAGGATACCAGTGTGATCGAATCTGTCAACGGAGTATTCCTTGCCCAGGATGTCACCGGGTTTGACTACTACGCGGCGACACCATCAGCCTATATATCCGGCGACAGAACTATAACTTTGGGAACGCCCATTCCGGCTGGCACCACCCAGGTGTGGATCAACTATTCGCCGAGAAGCGTCTACATCAAGAATAACCTGGATGACGTGACGTCAGGTGTAGTCGGAGTCTGGCTGAACAATAAGCGCGACGGAGAGAACTACTTCAACCCCAGACTTGGAGCTCGGCATCCTGACAATCCAGATCACCTCAGATTGACCCAGAGTGTGCCCGATGGAACAACGTACCTGTGGGCGCGCTATTATCAGAAGGGCGAGTATCACATTGACAGGTGGAACAGAAAGGTAGTATTCCTCCCAGGTTACGAGAAAGACGCTTCGGCTGTAGTGACGGCGTCCTACTTCTTTGGCACGAGGATGCCACAAACACTTAGCGCTAACACCCCGCCGACGCTTACACAAGGCAAGGTTAACAAGCTGCGTGGCAGTCGGAGCGACACATATGTGTTCTCGGTAACATACCGCGATCTGGACGGGCCTAACGGTCAAGCGCCCGCATACGTGAGGGTATACATCGACGGGGTGCCCTACGATATGACTCCCACGGTGCAGGGTACTCCTCCGTACCGCGAAGGCGCCGTGTACACTTACACGCCGACTGACGGGCTTTCTGGTGGATCACATAAGTTCCACTTTGAAGCTTCGGACGGCGCAGACATTGCTATCTACGACTGGTACACCGAAAACAATGTGCCGAGGCCGTCAACTGGCCAAACGATAAGAGATCTTGACGGTCCGTGGGTTAATAACCCGCCTGAGCTTTCCGATGGGATCGTCACGCCGAATCCGACTGGCGGTATTAACCCATGGGACAGCGTTGATTACTATGTCACTTACACAGACGTCGACAATGACGAACCGTACTTCTACGACCCCGCTCGCGATGTCTATGACTACGACGCTGATAAGAGCGGCGTCCCGGACGGTATTGAGTGGTCAGGTTCGCCCAGGCTGTGGGTCGACAGCGGCGTAAAAGACGTCGTGGTTACTGGGACCGTAGAATCTCTGGAAGACGATCCCATGGCTCCTGGTAAGAAGAGGACCATTGTGGTCGCAGGCAATCCTGGCTGGCAGACCGACAGGTTCGCAGGTCAACTGATGCAGATCACTAACGGCGCTATTGCCGGTAGGGTGTATCTAATACAGTCGAACACGGAAAATAAACTGTTCATCGCTACTGAGGACCTTGCTGCAGACGGAGTCAAGGGAAGCAACGATCCTGAGCCGAGCCAGTTCAGAATCAATGGTCTGCTGATGTCGAAGGCCGATCCAACGCAGCAGGACTACACAAAGGGTGTGCGGTATAAGATCACTGTTCCTAAACTCGCTGTCGGCACCCACAAGTTCCACTTCACAGCCATGAGCCGCGAGAACAAGCCTCAGTGGCTCATTCAGAAGTTGGAAGCAAAAGATCGGGTGCCCTACTCCGTCAAGGTTCAGTATCCAGCCAGCGGAGATGAGAACGGTCCCATAGTGGTGTCGACTCCTCCCGCGGGGAACACGGCACCGACGATTAACAACACCCAAGACTCGTCGATCTACTTGGGACCGGTTGCGCAATTAGCGGTTGCGACGGCGCTGGATACAGTCGAGGCGCTGGATGCTGCACGGTTTGCGACCATTCGCGAGGTCAGAGGCGTGTTTATGAATGCAAATGACTTCAGTCTGACCTCGCTGACGGATGACCCTGCCAAAAACTACTACGATCCTCTCACGGCGACTGCTTTCAAACCGGGCGACACCGCAATTAAGTTGACACGTAATCTGCCTGCGGTGCCGAACGCCGAGATGGTACAGTTTGGAACCGTCGACGCGGTGACTCTGACGTCGGTAACACCGGATGCCGCCAATGTTATCGACACGGTGCTTGGCGTCTACCTAACCTCGGATCCGACTCTGGCAGGCATCAACTACTATGGCAGCACAGGATCGTTCGACGGCAATACCATAAAGCTCGCTCAGCCTCTTCCCAGCGGCACGAAGACAGTGTTTGTCCGCTGCACTCTCAAACCGGGGCTTACGTGGACATCTAATCCGCCTGTGCCGGTTTACGTGAAGCACTTTGCGACCACCGGCAAGACTGTATTCCAGGCAAGTGATCTCTTAACATTCAGGATTAACTACCGCGATGCGGACGGTGATCCGCCAAGCTACCACGACGGCGTGCAGGGATATGTGAAGGTTGTGTTCAACAACCTCAACCAGAGCAGAAGCATGCGGTTGCTGAACTGGTCAGGTGGAGCCGTAGACTATACGAAGGATCAAGTCTTCACCACGGATCCTATTAACCCACCTGAAGGCACATACAAGTATCACTTCGAAGCGTCAGATGGATACTATGTGTCCCGCTGGCCGCAGGGAACACTTGGCGATCCAGCTGCAAACGATTACCCAATCAGGGTAAACTACAAGCCGGTGCTTTCAAACGGCAAGGTTGAACCGACGGCGGGTCAGTCAGCTACGAACTTCACCTTTACGGTCACCTACAAAGACCAGGATGGGCCCGGTGCCACCCAGCCGCAGGTGTACGCAAGAATCATAAGAGCCGACGGTACTCGTGGATATGTACGCCTGCCGATGCGAATGAAGACAGGCACCCCGAACTACTCGACCGGCGTTGAGTTTGATCTGGTAGTAGTACCGAACAAGCTAAGCCCTGCCTTGGAACCTGGACAGTATAAAGTAGTCTTCGAAGCGACCGACGGCGACGGCGAAGATGCGGTACCGTTACCGCAACCGAGTGAAGACCAAATCTACTTCACGATTCGGGACACTAATGCCCCGCCGGTGCTGTCAGATCCAAAGGTTGAACCGGCTGCGGGTAAGCTCAACACCACCTTCGTTTACAGCGTGCTCTACAAAGACGCAGACGGGGATGCACCTATAAGCAAACTAACCGGTGCCAAGGACGTCATTACTGTAACAATAGACAAGGGCAAAGCATCCCAGCAAGTTATAAGTCTGACCAAGTCGGCCAGTGCACCCACCAATCCAACGCCCAATGACTACAAGAACGGCGTACGTTACGACAACAAGACGCAGCCGATATCCGGTAAGAAGCTTGGAGCTGGCCAGCATACATTCGAAGTGTCCGCAAGCGACGGCACTGCCGACGCGGTACCAGTATCGGCTGTTGGCCCAGTCTTGCTAATTCCTTACTTTGATCAGTTCAGAGCTGTCGATGCAACAGCTACCGACCCAGACAACGCTCCGGCATTGAGATCAGCCAATGTCGGACAAGAGGTAGTCTTTGTTGGGAACATGAAGTTCCCAGACAATCCAGTGGCACAGCCGCCAGCCCAGATTTCCAATCTGTCGATAGTTGTAACCAAACCGGACGGCACGAGCGTTACTTTGTCAGGCTCCGCTACCGACGTGAAAGAAGAAATACAATCCGGTAAGCGGGTAGGATGGACTGCCAAGATACGTGCTAGCTATCCTAAGGGCGTCGACACCTCGCTGGTGACCGGCACAAGTCTGTCACTCAATGCGACCGGAGAGTGGACCGTCGGCATATCGTGGCCCGGAGATGCCGTGTGGGATAAGGCAGACAACATAGGCAAGGAATTCGTTATTACTGTCGGCGGACCAATGAGAACAATCGCGGTCGCAGATCCGGCGTATCCGGATGAGAGCACACCTCTTGTAGATATGATAACTGTGCCAAAGATAATCGGTTCGCCTGATCCTGGGCGGATATTTGGTTACGAGCGAGCACTCCAGATGCAAATTGTGCGCTGGGATCCCACCTCGATGACGTACTTCAGGTACGGAACCCAGGGGCTATTCCCTGATCTGCTTCCGGGACATGCTATATGGATCAAGCCGGCGGCAACATATCCTGCTGAAAACATATCGCTCACCGATGTGGAAAACGGTCTGATCGCACTAGGCAATCCGGAAGCACCAGTCAACGAGCGGAAGAAGTACAGGCTCATAAAACCGTTCGTCAAAGACTACCCGGTGGATGCATCTGGGAATATGCTGCCGTGCACGATCTCCCTGAAGGCTGGTTGGAATCAGTTCGGCAATATATTCTTCAACTGGAAGAAGGATGCCACTGGCAAGATTGTAAGCCCTAGACAGGACGTTGGCATCCCCATAGCTGAGCTCAGTGTGAGGTATCTGGGTCAGACCAAGTCGCTTGCAGACGCCGCCAAGGCCGGCTGGATCAGAGATTACGCTTGGCGATACGACGCCGTGAGGCGGCAGTACGTGCTGGTTCACGCTACTGCGGCAGGTGCGGAAACCGTTCTCAAAGCGTGGAGCGGCTATTGGATCAGGGCGTTTGTTGACTGCGAACTGATTATAAACCCGAACACCAGCTATAACGGACCTGCTGCAAACATTGCTCGCGGGGAAAGAGGTTCAGGGCAGATGGTGCGAATATCTGCTACCGGAACACTGGATTCGCAAGAAGCTGAACTGTTGGCTGTGTC
>JARYME010000061.1 GCA_029907315.1 Armatimonadota bacterium
CCGAGTTCTCCGCCGCAGATCACAAGCGGCCATGCAACAACACTCGTGCATCGGCAGTTGGGGTGCGCGGGTTGGCTGGGGAATTGGTCGGTATCGAAGACTCTGCCGTCAAGACCGCCGCAGACCGGGCACATCCGCTCGTCTTCCATCGCCAGCCATTCGAGCTTCCGCACTCCGACCTCTTTGTGAAACTTGATGCGGCCCTGGTTGTGCGCGCGCAAGACTTCGGTGCGGGCGATCATCTCCATCCGGTACTGCGCCTTGCTGAACACCTTGCTTCCGGCACTCTTGAACGACTCCTTGTCCTCGATCACCTTGCCGAGGTCTCGGACTATATCGTCCGCACCTTTTCCGGTGGCGATGCCGGAGAGGATTGTCCGCTTGATGCCGTCTGAAAGCTCTCTATGAATATCGCCGACAAGCACCAGGTTGTAGTTGGTCATAAAGTCCAGCGCATCGGTATCAATAAGGGTGAAAACCGATGTGGTGAGCTTGTCTATTCCATCGGGTGTAAGATCGCGGTAGAAGGGCATCCGCGCCGCCGCGAACTCTTCGATCCCTCGATAGACACCGGACCTGAGACTTGTCTTCGAAGCATTGCGAAACATCAGCGTGTGCTCTTTGCGGAGCGTGCGCATGGTCTCGCGTATCTCGGCGTCCAGCTTCTCAAGACCCTTCAATGCCGCAAGTTTGCTCTCCGGCAGCGAGCCAAGGCTTTTGTACCCGAGCAGCGCCGTGTGGACCTGCTTCTGAGCAGCCTTCAGCGACTGCGAAAGCTCGCGGACGACCTGTTCGGAGTAGAGGTCGCGAGAAAGAAGGCTTTTGAGCGTGGCTTCGCGGACCGACTGAGCCTGAGATGCAGTATCGGCGACGGCGCACATTGATGCGTACATCGTTCGACCTCAGACTCTCTTGTGACCAAAGAAGCGGCAGGCCGGGGAATCGAAAGTAGTTTCGGCCTGGGTGACTCCGCAGCAGTTGTGCTCCTCGCTGAAATAGGCACAGGAGTCGCACATTTCGCCGACACCCGCGCTGGAGTACAGGGATGCCTGTGTGTCACCACCCGGCCGGTTCTTTGCCGGATCGAGGCCGAGCATCTGCTGCGCGGTCTCGATACTCATTATCCCGGCGACGACCATATCGACGATGGGCTTTACCTGCTTTTCATCGAGGAGGTCCAGGTTCTTCCCCTCGCTTTCGCGGTTGGCTTCCTCGGTGTCGGGGTCGAGGTCCATCTTGAGTTGCAGGCTTGACCGGCTGATGAGCTTCCTGTCGTAGAGATCGATCAGGAGCTTCTTCAGGTCCACCGCATCGGTCGGGTCGAGGTCGTTGAAGACGAACTGGACGCTTTTGTCCCGGTGTCCTCGTATCTCCAACCAGTCGTCGAAAATCCAGTCGAGAATAATGCGAGCGGCATGCTTTATCTCCCGGATCATAATGAGCATCTTCTGCATAGAGACAGATGCTGTCGCAAAGTTGGGACCATCGCCGGCGACAAGAGAACGCGCCAGACCGAGCGCTACGATGATGTCTTCCTTGACCTCTCGCACCTTCTCCTCGACATTGAGCACCTGCCCTTCGGTGCCGTGGGTCTCGACAGTAACGTAGAAAGGCACGACAAGGCCGCTTTTCATGTCCATCTTGTTGACCATATCGCGCGTTTGTTCGAGCATCTTCTGGTCCGGCATCACCATCTTCTGGCCGAATGCGCCGCCCACCTTGATTAGCCTAAACGGCGTGGCCCAGCGTTTGGCGATTGCCTTCTCAGCACGTCGATAGTCGCGCAGCAGCTCTATTGATTCGAATGCAGGAAGAACAAGAGAGTTGCCGCGAGGAGAAAACGCCGGAGCGTCCCACTTGAGATGAAGAGTCTGTTCAACGGGCAACTTCAATCCGTCGCCAGCGGTCGGGCTGTCTTCGGGGAACTGCTGGACCTCGACGAGTTGCCCCTGCGCATACTTCACTTTGACCGAGACCGGGTTGACGCAGGTTACTTCCTCGAGGTCTTTACCGTCTTTTGTGTAACGCTTGAAGCCGACCGCATCTCCCTTGACGAGAAGCTGCAGGATCATGTCCTTCACGAACTCGGATATATCGAGCCTGTCGGCAAGGTCGCTCGCCTCGGTCTTGACCGCATTGTCATCGCTTGTGATCTTTATCTCGTCGCCGACCGCGAACGTCCGCCATGAGTTGATGCAGTTCTTCACGAGCGGCTCTTCGACATAATATTCCCAGGCTTTCTTTGCCCGGTCCTCCCAGGCTATGGGGATGGAGCTTTCGTAGGGATTGATGCGGGCAAACGCAGCCGAGTCCAGCATAGCGGCTGTCGCCATGGGAACGATTACCGCGCCTTGAGCGTGCAGACCGGGCTGCCCATCCCCCATGACTATCTGCCTGCCTGCTTTCCTTGTCCGTGATCTCCGATTGCCGCTTCCCACGTCTACCTCGCGTTGAAATAAGGAGTATCCATAAGCTGTGCCGGTCTGATATTTACCGGAAGCGGCGCTAAAGTGAAGAAACTGTTTTGAGCTTCAAAGCCCGTCCTGTAAAGACACGCCAGCCTGAGATACAGGTATTTGTCGAACTACACACGTTGCAGGCAGCAAGGTATGAACCCGAAGACAGGGGGAATATGATTGCCCCGAGGAACTCGGAGGTGACTGATATGGGACGGCTCAGGACTATTCTGATCTACGCGGCAGGCGCTTTGACATCGGGAATCGCCATCGGATTCATCGAGTATCCCGACTCGCTGTTCGTGTACCTGTCGGCCGTGATGGCAGCCTATATCATAAGCAGCATGCTTAGAATGTGCGACAGGCTCCTCGATCCGCCGTCGGCGATCTTCCTGATATTCACCCGGCGAAAAATCATCAGCCGATTTTCTGCACATGTCTTGACTTCATCCGGCGAACAGAGCAAACATACACCCCGCGCTTAGGCGCTGACCTTTAAGCAACGGGGGGAAACAGGCAATGAAGGACCTGGCAAGATTCAAAACTGCCCTGGGACAGGTGATATCGGATAGAAGGACGAAGCTCGGTTTCTCGCGCGAGAGACTGGCTCGCATCACAGCCATAAGTATCGATGATATTGTATCCATAGAGGCGGGCGGTAAAGACCCGACACTCTCGGAGATGATCATTATCTCGGCTGTTCTGGGCATTCCGCTGTCGACATTGATAACGCTCACTGAAGCTTCTGTCGAGTAGATGTAATCGTCCGCTAAAAGAATACAGGGTCCGTCACTACAGGTATGACGCAGACCGTCTCCTCGGTGATCTGCTCCAGGCTTCTCTGCTCCCGCACGAGCATCGCGCAGCGCACGGCGTCGATGACGTGATCGTTGCCCTTGGAGTAGATGACGTTGCCGTTGGAGAGCGTGTAGGTGTGAGTGGTGAACTGGTCTTCTATCTCCAAGTCATCGGCAGGTAGTATCATCTGCCTGCGCTGCAGTGATCCCGAGATGAGGCTGGTCATAAGTTCCTTCGTTCGCTTTTTCACCTCGCGCCCGTCCTGGACGGCAAGCGTCGTCATTCCGCCGAAATCATATCCGTAGAGTCTGCCCTCAAGCTGTAGCGGCTTATACTTATCGAGCGTCAGCAGTTCCTGCACAACCGCCAGGCCGTTTCCGCCGTTGTCCACACCAATACCGACCGGGGTGAAGTATCTCTCCAGCAAAGAAATCGTCTGAGCGATGTGCGGATAGGATACATGCTCCATGTGGATTCGCAGGACGAGCTTTAGGATCGAGCGGTCCCCGACATCCATCTCCTGGAACACAACGATCTCGGTCGGATCGTTGGTGTAGCCCAGATCGCCGCCTATCCAGAACATGCCGGTCTGAGGCATCAGGTTCAGCAGCATCTCCAAGCGGTCGCAAGACTGCTCTTCGCTCATACAGTCGCGCATGTCTTCGCCGCATATCACGATCTTCAGATACTCCGGCATTTCCTGTCGGCAGAGGTTCAAGTGCTCTATATTGAACGCGCCGTAGGAAGGCTTGCCGTGTTCGCCGGCGACCTCATGCTGCCAGCCGGCGGTATCCTTGCCGCCGTAGAACTCAAGAAGCTCTTTCTCACGCTCCTCGTTCCAGTCCGGGTTAATCCACGACGGCCATCTGAAGACCTCAAACTGCGGCGACATTGTCAGCCGGTAGTAAGTAGTATTGCGCAGGCCGTTCGGCGTCGAGTAGATGCGCAAGCGTCCACCGGCCTTTAGGCATTGCCTTAACGCCTTCCACGCCTTCTCGGTGAGCCATGCTCCCTCATCTACCCAGACGCGCTCGACGTGGAGTGACCTGAATGCATCGCCGTAAGCCCCGGCAGGCCGGAAGTAAAGGACAGCGCCGTTTGTGAACTCCAGTCGGAAGTAAGGCTTGCGGGTTATCTTGGGCTTACCGTATTTGGTGAGGGCGATGCTTCTCATAAGCTCGGGGTTGGAATCGAGCTGAAACTCTATCTCATCGATAAGCGTGTCCAGATGTCCCTGGTGCGGAGCGGCGATAAGCCCCTGGCCGCCGCGAACGGTAAATGCGAAGTGCAGGGCATCCGTTGTGAGCACGATGCTCTTGCCGACATCGCGGCCGTCGAGGTGAACGATGTTCTTTACGCCGCAGTGCAAGTCTTCGATCTGGTGAGACCAATAGCTGCGCGCGGAGCCGTCCCGATTGCGAAGGTACTTCTCTCCCCACAGCACCGGGTCCCTGAGCGATATGCCCAGCCTCTCTTCTTCTGAGGTTATCTCAACCAATCGTTTCTCCTTAGCATTTCCTCACACATTCAAGGCAAGAACCCTTGACTTCACATGCAACCTGAGCGTGAATGTGAATGCAAAACACAACCACTGGAGGTAGTGAAATGGCAGACAAGACACTTCACGAGGCAATCGAGGAACACATCGAATACCTCAAGGCTCAAGGCAAGAGCGAACGCACTCTGTACACTTACGGCAAGGACTTCGAGCAGATCGAAGCCTACTTCGGGTCGGACAAAAAGCTCGGCTCAATCCTTGTCCCTCACGTCTCCGGCTTCTTCAAGTCGGACGCGCTCCTCAAGATGCATGGCGACAAGGACCGCTCCCCGATCACGGTCAAGAAGACCGTCCGCGTCTTCCGCACATTCCTGGTATGGGCGCTGGAGCAAGGCTATATCGACAAGCTCCCGCTTCCGAAAGACACGCCAATGGGCCGCAGCGTGAGGACTCAACCGGAGGTGCAAAGTGCCGAACCCGATCCGGCTGCTGCAGCCAGCTAACGACCTTGAACGCGCGATAGATGACTTCGCGGTAAGGCTCCGGGCGCAAGGTCGCTCGGAGCTTACCATCTCCGCCTATCTGCGCGATCTGCGCTGTTTCGCCCGCGCGTTGCCGGATGTGGATATCCGCGATATCACACCGGCGATGATTGACTCCGCGCTTGCCGATCCTGCTTTGACCTGCTCCGAGAACGGCGCGCCCAAGTCGCCCGCGACGATGTATAGGCTGAAGGCCACACTGCGGGCGTTCTTCGCCTGGGCTGCTGAAAGCGGCATAGTGGAATCCAACCCAGCCAGATCAATCACATCCAGACGGCTCTCCCGCAAGCCGCCGAAGTTCCTGACCGAAGCTGAGAAGCGCAGGCTCCTCAAGGAACTGCGCGACCGCACCAGTCCGGTCGCCCGCCGCGACCGGGTCATCTTTGAACTCTTCCTCGGCACCGGAATCCGAATAGCCGAGTTGGTTAACCTCGACATCGATGACGTCGACATCGACGGCAAGCACATCTACATCACGGGCAAAGGCGGCATCCCGCAGGCCAAGTTCCTGAAGTCGTCCCTGCGGACACTTTTGCGAAACTACCTTAAGGAGCGACGACGCCTGGCAGGTCCCGAGGTCACTGCACTGTTTATCTCGTCCCGCGGGTCGAGGCTATGCTGCAGGCAGATCGCCCAGCGCCTTGCCTACTGGCTCGGCAAAGCCGGGATACAGAAGAATGTCACCCCGCATGGTCTGAGGCATACATTCGCGACGCACCTCTATGCCGCCACTTCCGATGTGCGGCTGGTCAAAGAGGCCCTCGGCCACCTTTGCATCGGCAGCACCGAAGTCTACACGCACCTTGTGAACAACACTCTTGAAGACGCTATTGAGCGACTTTGACCAACGCATCAGTGCCGGGAAGAGCTTCAACATCAATGCTTTTCCCGGCTGCCTCAAGTGCCGATAACAGGTATTATCTGAACTCCGGCTCCTGATCGGCTCAAAATCCACGCGTGGAATCAGCCGGTCTACCGGAGCCGCGATGGTGTTATCTGAACTTATTCCTGCGTTTTCTCCAGCTCAGCCTCTGATTCAGCCTTTGCTTTCTCAGCTTCCGCAAGCTTCTCGAGAAGCGCCGTGGCCCATTCCGCCGGCGTTGTCTGGGACTCGGTAGGCTCGACGCCCTCACGAGTTATCTTGGTGGTCTTCAGGTCTTTCATGTGGCACCGGATCATACGGTCGAGCCTCTCGGCAGCTTCCCAGTCCCCAGCTTCCTGTGCTCGTCCCAGCTTCAGGAAGTAGACCGCCACCAACTCCACCTGGATAAAGTCAGAGCTTTTGTTGAACACGAAGTCCTCGTGAAGCTGTGCTATAATGGCGTCGAAGATGGGCCGCTCTTCCGGTGAGAGGAACCTGTTGGCGTATATGCCGTGCTGCAGATTGTTAGTGTTGCCTGGCAGCCCACCAGGGGTGCGGTTTGCACCGGAGTTTCTGCGCCACTGATCCAGTTCCTCGGCGTCTCGCTCACCTATCCTTGCCCGTTGTTCTGTTGGTGTGTTCTTATCTGTCATCGATCCCCTTCAATCGACCCGGCAGGTCGGAGTTCGGCGGGAGAGGCGAATCGCGCCTCATTTTGCGCCTGCCGCAGACGTAAACAGCGACTGCTGATCGGCAGTTACCGGCACCGGACTTGTCATAGCGGCTCCAAACGGATCATCACCCGAAGGCACAACCTTTGCACCGAACACCTTCTTGACCTCGCATATCTGTTTCACTGCTTCCGGTGAGGAGCCAATCATCAGCTTCAGTTCGTCCATCGTGAACCGGGCCTTATCGGCCCACTTGTCCGGCACAACGACCGAGTCATCACGGACGAATACCACGATATCCTCAATGATAGATGACCTTATACCGGCGTATCCCCGGGTGGCAAGCGAGTGTTCCAGCTTGCGCGCCTGGTCAGACTGTGGGACTGTCCATCGATGACGCTCATCATCCTGTGCCTTTCGGTAAGCAGCGTATGTCTGTTCGGATGGAGGGATATAAATCTTTACGTTCGTGGTCTGCATGGCTTGTAGAAGAGTTTTCTCGCCGATATGTTTTGCAGCCCACTCATGGATTGTGTTGAAGCGGGTCCGCAGTTCTTCGTAGACTTGGGATTTCATCTTGCTAGACTCATGGCGTTCTCTAGCCTGAGTCATCTTGTGGCGGAGATATGTGTAATAAGGAGCATCAAGCTGGCGATAGCAGACATCGAGCATGATCTCGTAACCGTAGCGGACGTCATCAGCTTCCCAGGAGTCGAGGTTGGTGGCGACGAACAGGATGTCCGCCTTATAGATACTCTCGTCGGGTTCCGGCGATCCCTGAATAGATGCGCCGATCTGTTTCTCCGAGGTATATTCCAGCATCGTGTCCCACATGCTCATCCGAATCGCTCCTTTGCCTGCTGTCGGCAATAGGATATATATCGGATTCAACCACAGAGTGTGGGACTTTTTTGCGCGTGGGGAAAGGGGGAAAGGGTCGTCATCACCGAATCAACCTTTCACCTGACCCTTTCCCCCGGTCAAAAACGGCTGTTTTGAGCTTAGATTACTTACTTTACTTGTACTAAAGGTGAAAGGGTGAAAGGTTATACAATATACGTCTTCATGTGCGCGCGGGAAAATACACATACACGTAGACACGCATGCATGAGCAAATGTATGAATTTCTACATGTAGACAGTAGTAGACGTATTTCCCGGAAAACCTTTCACCCTTTCACCCGAGAGCCATTCTTGGGGGCGTGTTGAGCGTGAAATCACTGAATTTGGCAGGGGAAAGGTAGTGGGGAAAGCCTTTTACGACCTGCCGTAATTGGGGTGAAAGGGTAGCATGGATAGTCCGAGGCTACCCTGCACTCCGAGTAGAACGTGAGGGATTATTACTCAGAGCAACTTGGGGCAGACTTGATGTCGTAAGTACGGACACGGTGGGCATGGTTATTTACGCTCACTTCAAAGCCTGCTGCACGCACGATGTCCATATCATTGGCAAAACGCTGAGCGAACTGCTGGACGGAAGTCATGTTGAAAGAGAGGTTGTACTCCCTCGATACGCGCTTCAGGGCAATAAACAACTCGCGAGCAAGCGCACCCTCGATCCTGTCCACGTCGGCCATCTCTATCTGGTAACGCTCAGAGAATGCGGCCTTGTTTGTTCTGTTGGGGTACATACCGACATATTCCTCGTCCGCCTTTATCGCGTTTGCATAAGCCTTGAACAGCCCCGCAAGCGCGGTGGCTATGGGGTTGGACTCCCGAGCGCAATAGTCGGTCTCCTCGTTCAAAGCCTGTATCATTTTCAGAAACTGCGGCTGGATGTCGGTTGTCGCGCGTTCGACTTCCGAGTCGTCTTTCCCGGCAAACAGAGTCAGATACATCAGGCTCAGGTAGTCATTGCAGCGGTGCTTGCCATGCCTGCCCAACCGACTATGCAGCAGCGTCATTACCCGCCCCTGGGCCTGGTCTTTAAGCATGGCAAGCACGTGGCTTGTGCGCTTCATCATCACCGAAATGAGCAGGTCGCGATGCTGCCGGATCTGCGCGAGGATCTGGGCTTCGAGAAAGCAATCATTGGTGCTTTCCTCAATGTTGAACCGGATGATGAACGTTCGTGACAGAGTCTCCGTCAACTCGCCCTTTAGCGGCTCTATGCCCGTGGTGTTCACCAGGCACTTCGTCCTCTCGACTACAGTGTCGGTGTCGGTTCCGCTCTTTCGCTTCTCCTTGGCGATGCCGGTTATGCTGGTGAGCATGAAGTTCACCAGTTCCTCAGTCAGATCGTTGGTCTCGACGTTATCAAGGGCTATAAGCGGATTTCGAGCACCGTCCGAGTAGTTGGCGGCGTCAGTGCTCTTTTTCTGCTGAGGCTGGCCATAAAGAAGCGTTGTGATGAGCTTTGCGGCGGTGGTCTTGCCGGATGCGGAGCTTCCCTCAAAGCGCGTCATCGGCCTTGTCCCGGCGAAGTCCATCAGCAAGAAACACGAGAGCCACGCCCATATCAGGAACCTGTTTTCAGGCGAACAAGCCAGGTTATCGAGAATGAGACTGACAATGAGCCTATCGGCTTCCGCCTCGTCCGCGTCGGCAAGAAACTGAACAGGCTCCATCTTACCGGACGATTCGAGGATCACGCCATCGGCATTGCTGCCGTTCTTGATTATCTCAACGCCGTCGGGAGTTATCCTGGCGATCTCATGCCGCTCGTTGTTGAGGTTGAAGTAAACGATATGGCGGGCAACGTCCGTGTGAAGCCATGAAAAGTGGTCGCGCACCTCGCCGTGCTGGGTAGCAAGGTTCGCGAGCACTTCTATGAATACCCTTCCTCCATAGGCCGCCTGGACGAGACCGGTGTGCTGATAGACCATCGCCGAATACAGGCGCTTTCTTGCGCGGTCGCTTGAGTCCATCCACAAGAGTTCATCATTGAAGAACATAAAAGGGTCGCCCTGCCGAGTACGAAAGAACCGTGCGCCGTTGGAGACGAACCAGTTATACGCCGCCTCGGCGGCCTTAGTATAATCGGCTGTACCTGTATCAGCTTCGGTATCGAGGAGGACCTGCTCCACGCATGCCCGGCACGAACCCGCCGGAGCATCACTTACCCGCTTTTCGCGCCGCCGCTGCTCACGCTGCCTCGATTTCTGCTCCTTCTGTATTGCCTTTACCTGCGCCTTGAGGACAGCCAGCGAAAACCGCGACTTGCACCTTTCCTGCAGGATTTTCAGAAGCCGTGTCTGTTCGAGGGGCGCTTGCTCGGCGATCTCCTCAAGCACCGGCTCAAGCAGCCTGTTTCTCTCCTGGTCCGGCGCATCGTGAGGTATCCGGTCGATGCTGTATTCAAGCGGAGTGACAGCTGACGAAAGCAACTCCTCGAAGTCGGCTGCAGTGTGGCCGGAGGCGAAGTACTCGTTGACATCTATCTTCGCCCGGCCAAGCAACTCCTCGGCCTGCTTCTTGTCGGTCGGATCGAGAGTTGCGAGGCGTTTGGAAAGCTCCTTTGAGTCGACTGTGATATCCAGACCGAAGCGATCACGCAGCTCCCGCCGCGCCTCGCTGTGCCTCTCTTCAAGGGGCAGCACGACCAGGCGCGTTTCTATGCCGTTGTCGGCAAGATGTCGCGCGGTCTTTAGAGCGCCTTTGAGTCCGGCTTCGGAGACCTCATTGTCCTGGCAGATATATACCGTTTTCACGCCGGCGAGCTTCGGCAGGATCCGCCTCCAGTCATCGTCTTTTACCTGCACCGTGACTGGGGAGATTGTCGAGAATCCGTGCTGTATAAGCGATATGCAGTCGGTGACGCCCTCGGTGATAACTATCCGCTCGGGCCGCGAGAGCAGGCAGTCCTCGTTGTAGAGGCAGCCGTTATCTATGCACGGCGCGATATGTCGGCGGGAGTGTTCATCATGACACTTGAGCTTCTTGTACTTGGCCTGTTCCCAATCACTCTCGGCGGTCCACGGGGTCTTCCTGGCTATCATGAACACCACGCGCCCGCGGCTCCAGTATGGAAAGACCAGCCGGTTATCGAAAGCAGGAACGAGATCGTCATTGCGCGTGAGATTGAATGCGCCGGTGCCCGCGATCTCTCTTAAGGTATACGCATCGTCACAGCCGGTGAGATGCGCGATGACTCCCGGATGCTCGCCGCCCTCGGTGTCTTTCCAGCCGGAGTTGCGTGAGTAGCCGATAAGGAGTGAATCTATGGTCTCCTCGGATATGCCGTAGTGTCCGATGAGCCACTCCAGCACTTTGGGAGATGCTTTGAGCCTGCCGTGGTAGTAGCGCGCCGTCTCAGTAAGAGTACCCTGCACACGCAGTTCAAACGCCCGGGCAGACTCGGTCTGAGCGATCCGTTCCTCGCTGATTCCGTAATTTGAAAGAGGCGGCAGGCCGACCTTCTCGGCGAGGTAGTCGCGGGCCTGCCGGTGAGATGCGGGCATAGGTCCGCTCCGGCCCGACGTGACGCAGCCGGACTGAACGAACTCGACAAGCTGCAGCACGTCACCGCCCACGCCGCAGCCAAAACAGTACCAGCACTGCCTGTCAACAGAGACTTGAAATGAGCGATGTGACTGGCTCTTATGGTTTGGGCAGTCGCAGAAGAAGGTCGCCCCCGATTCCTGAACGATGCGACTGCCCAGAAGCTCGCGCGCGACTTGCCCGATGTCTATTTCGGTTATGAGGTGGTAGTACTGTTTTACATTGTCAGGCCGCTCCGCCGCCATGTGAGACCTCCGGAGCTAGCCGCCAAGCAAGATGGAAAGGAATGTGTTGCGCTTATCGACCTGGCGCTTTGCAGCGCAGTTGGCGATCCCCCAGCGGTCCCCGACAATGACCGCGGACTTCGAGGCGCGGGTGACGCCGGTATAGAGCAGGTTTCTGTGATGCATGAACGAGTGCGACTTGTGGACGATGACAATTGAGCACAAAAACTCCGAGCCCTGCGATTTGTGGATCGTGAGCGCATAGGCAAGCTGCAAGTTCTTGAGGTCCGCTGAGTCGTTCGACACCTCGACGAGAGTATCCTCAAAGTTGATGGTAAGCGTCCCGTCTTCGGCGACATCGACGACAGTGCCGACCGCGCCGTTCATGACCCCTGTCTCATAGTTGTTCTTCGTCTGCATCACCTTGTCATGCAGGAGGAAATCGGGCCGACGACCAGGCTGTGAAGGAAACACGTCGACATCCCAGAGCTTCCTCTGGACAAGCTGCTGCAGCTTGATATTGAGTTCGCAAGTGCCGAGCGGTCCCTTGTGAGTGGGCGTGAGAACTTGCACGTCGTTGATGATGTTGAACCCCAGCCGCTCGCTGAGGATCTTGTCGAAGAGTTCGAGCACAAAATCCTGCGCCCTGGCGGGATCGGTAAACTGGTCAATAACATACCAGGCGCGCCGCCCGTCCAGCACATCCTCGGAAGTCTTGCGGACCTCACCCTTTAGGATGGCGATGCTGTTTTCCTTGAGGGTGCCTGCCTGCCGGATGACGTCCTCAAGGATCACCGTCGGTATCACTTTAGAGCGTATCAGGTCACGCAGGAGATTGCCCGGACCCACGGGCGGCAACTGGTTGTGATCGCCCACGAGCACCACGGCCGTGCGTTCAAGGTCTATCGCCCGAAACAAGTGCCACGCAAGCGGCACGTCGACCATCGAGACTTCATCGACTATCAGGATGTCGGTATCGATTGGCCTGACGGCAGACCGCTCGAAGCTTCTACCGTCATATCCGAGCAGGCGATGGATGGTCATCGCATCGATGCCGACAACTTCCTCCATCCGCTTTGCCGCCTTGCCGGTAGGAGCAGCCAAGATAACGGAGTGATTATGCTCCTGGCAGATGCCTACCAGCGCCGATATCGTAAACGTTTTGCCGCTTCCGGCTCCACCGGTCACGAGTGAAATAGTGTGCCTAAGCGCGGTTGCAACGGCCCTGTACTGATCACGGTTCAGCCCGCTTGCGGCACTGGAGATGGTCTTTCGTATTGCATCGTCATCGAGTTCAAGGAAGCGTGGATTCGGACGTGCGCCTTGCTTGAACACCTGCGCCAGTTCCTCTTCCATGCGTCGTATCTCCGGCATGGCCACAAGGAAGCGGTTATCGGCTGTGCAGCAGGACAGATCGCCGGCATCGATGAGTCCATCGAGTGCTTTCTCAATACGATCCCGGCTGTCGAGGCAGTCCATCACGAGAAGAGTGTTCGCCTTGTCCACGAGCTGCTCGTAATCTATCCAGCAGTCACCTGAGTCGAGTGCGTCTTCTACGCAGAAGATGACACATGCCCGGATCCTGCCGGGGTGTTCCTTGGCCGCTCCCATCTTCTCTCGCGCGATCTTGTCCACCCGCTTGAATCCGAAGCCCGGGACCAGGCGCACAATCGCGTAGGGGTCACTTCTCAGCATCCCGATGGCGGCGTTGCCGAACTTCTTCACGAGAGTTGTCACCTGAAGATGAGTCAGACCGAAAGCAGAGAGAGTGGTCATCGCCTGATTCACCGAACGCGTCTCGACCCAAGTGTCCCGCAAGAGTTCTATCGTCTCCAACGGGACGTGTACAGCTTGGGCGATTGTACCGGGTTCTTCAACGAGGAATCGGTCGAAGTCGCGACCGAAGCGCTCGGCGATGGCACGGGCCTTCGCGGGGCCTATGCCCTTGATATCCGGGTGCTTTGCGATGTAGTTGGCAAGCCCCTCAATATCAAGGTCCTGGTCATACTCCATGCTCGCCACTTGAAACTGACGTCCATATTTAGGATGCGTCGTCCACTTGCCGCAAAGAACAAGGCGGTCGTCCTCCTGCGCGAATATGCGACCGGCAAATTGAATAATGTCGCCTGATTCAGAGCGTAGCTTTCCGGCCGTAAAAGCCGGGCTGGAGAAATGGACTCTCTCAACCCGGCCCTTTATTCGTGTTTCGTTTTCTGCGGCAGTTTTCGGCATTACCTGGTCACCTTTCTGTGGAACTTCACAAGATACTCCTCGACGAACAGGCGGGAAGCCTGACGATTGGAGCAGAAGAAGACCGGGATGTTGTAGTCGACGATTATCGAGAGCGCGGAGCCGACGACCGAGTTCGGATGCGCGCCAGAGCTATACCGGCCTGCAATAATATCCTGGAGACCCGCCTCGACAACCACGCATGCCGATGCGCATGTCTGCAGCGCAAGCAGTTCTTTCTTGAACCGCTCGCGGCTGCGTATGACCGTCTGAACGAAATCATCCAGACTCTTGCGCTCGACGGCGACCAGGTGCTCCATTCCCTGGAGCGAATAGTCTCCGGCTGGCAGCGCATGCCGAACGACTTCAATACGCTCCGGATCGAACGAATACGGCTCCTGCTCCCGCGTGTCGACGACTACAACAATCCTGTCCATCTAAAACGGAGCCAGTGCCGAGTCTTCGACATCTCTGGCTGATTCGTCGATAACGATGCGGCGATTGATGTAGATGCTCTCGTTCTCGCCCTTGGTCCGCTTGGTGACTTCCAGAGTGATGTCCAGCAGGTCGCCGAGTCTCGACTGCAGTTCGGAGAGTTTACCGAGCACCACGCCGCATGTGTGCAGGTCGGTCTTGAGCCATTTCAGGTTGTCGCGGGTGATGACGTTGTTGCGCCAGAGGTACCGCCCAGCAAACTTGGGTCCGAGGATTTTCAGAGTCCATTTGAGCATTGGGTTACCCGATGTTTGCGAACGTGTGATTTCGGCTTTTTCTACCTTGACCTGGTACTTGCCGTCAGGGACATCATCGAACTCACGTTCCTCGACCGGCGCTTCCTCGTACTCATCGTCAAGCTGCGTCAGGTCAAACTCCTCGACCTCGGCGCTGTGTTCATAGTGCTCGCTGTCCATTCTTGTTGCTCCTTTCATTTGGGTGCGGAAGCCTGTGTCGCGGACTTATCTCGGCCGCGCTCGTAGGCTTCCACGAACTTGTCATAATCGAGATCGATGACATCGGGCAGGCGCTTTGTCCTGTCCCCGGCCTCATAGTGAACATGCGGTTTCGTCCGCACCACGCGGCGAGCCGCCTGCTTTCCGTCCGGCCCAGGAGCGATCTCGATGTCGCAGTAGAGGATGATGTCCACCAGGCCAAGCACGATCTTGCGAGCCTTTTCGGGCAGCGTGGGGACGATCTTTGTGTACTTGCCGGTCCGCGTCTCTATCTCGATCTCCTGGGAGTGAGAAACGAGATACAGGCCGTAGGGCAGGAAGGCGAGCTTGTTAATGACCCGATGGAACTCGTTATTGGTGATGGAGTATCCCTTGCCGTAACCGATATCCGATTCGTGTTCCGCGCCGAACTTCTTGCAGACGTACTCGCAGCACATCTTGTAGGCGTTATCCACAGTGTCGATAATGACGGTCTTGAACTCATGGTTGCCTTCCGCAATCTCCGCACACACCACGAGCAACTCGTCCCATGTTGCGACCGGCACCTGATAGACCTCAAGGGAATTGAGTCCCGGCTCGGTCGAGATGAACAGAGCGCTGTCGGCGTTGGAGCACCACTCGCTCTTGCCTATCTTCGTCGGCCCGTAAATGAGCACGGTCTGGTCCGACAGCGTCTGCTTTGGCGGCGTCTTTTGGGTCGGTAATAGCATCTATATGTCTCCTCAAGTCAGAATGCGGGCGACTCTTCGCCAGTATCGTCGTCACGAAGCTCCTCGTGAGGAGTCTTGTGCTCGTAGAAGTTCTCGATCACGTTCTCGCTGCCGCCCGAACGGCAGAGCGCAAAGTACGCGCAAGGGCGATGGTGGAAGAAGCAGTAGGAAGTGTTTGAGTAGAACACTCCGCGCCGTCGGCAGTCGAGGAACTGCTGGGTGAGTTCCCAAAGGTCAGCCTGAAGGGTCTCGAACTGATCGCGCGAGATGTAGAGCGTCTCACGGTGGAACATCCCCGGCTCGGCATATTTGGCTATCAGCCGGTCCTGAAAGTCTGCGTCAGACTCCGGCATTTTGCGCGTGGCGGTGGTCTTGCCGGTCTTGGACTTCGCGAGCAGATCCGCTCGCCTTACCTCGAACTCGGCTTCCGTCTCGCCCTTGCCGGGCTTTAGCCGCGCTTTCACGAGGATGTTGTATATGATCCCGGTGATCTTGATGCCGAAGACTTGCTCGACGTAATGAGCGTAGAGGGTGATCTGGAAGTCAGTCCACAGCCGCTCGAGGTAGTCGCCATCCATCTGCGAAGCGGTCTTGTGCTCAAGAAGATAGAACTTGCCATCAATGCAGACTATGCCGTCTACTTTTCCGGCGAGCACGAAGCTGCGCGACATCGCACCGGTCGCTGGGTTTATGATCTTGCCCTCGAATGTCTTCTCGAGAAAGACCACATCGAAGTCTTCGGCCGGGTAGCGCTCAGCATAGCTTCTCATCATCGCCGTGGCAAGATGCCAGTCGGCCTTCTGCCCTTCATCGCTGGACCTGCCGAGAAATGACCTGTCGATGTGATCCAGAACAACCGACAGGTCACGGTTCCTGTGCCATTTCTCCAGACACTCGTGAATAAGCGATCCGAACGACAGGTTATGGTCACGCTTGATAGGCACAAGCTCCTTGACATATCGCCAGTCGCATGCCTTGCGGCAGTTACGGAACAGGCTCCACATCGAGTATGTAGTTACAATGCGGTCACTCACAGTATCATCGCTCCTATGGCGCAGAGCAGCTTGCGGCAGCCGGAGTTCTCTTCGGTCCGTTCCACGGTAAATGCTCGCTCGCCGTAGCCTTTGGTGATGAACGTGGTGAGTATCCGCGCGATGTCACAGCCCACCGGGGTTTCTGCGTCGATGGTACAAACGCGGGTCTTCTTGTTCAGGCAGAATGACGCGTCCTGTTTCATCGCAGCGCGGCCGTGCAACGCCTCGGCGGCAAGCGCCGCGATCATGAGCGAGTCCTCGATGTCATCCACCGGGACGTGCTTTGCGAAGTTGTATCGGTAGACCAAACGGTCCATTTGGGTCCTCCATTCGTGACTTTCAAAGGTGAACAGGGCGCGCCTCGGCTGGGGCTTCACCTCAAGCATCCCAGCCGGCTAGATATTTATCGGAAACGAAGGCGAAGTGAGGGATTTTTTTACAGGCAGTCCTTCAAGCCCGCTTCCTCGAAGATGCACCGGAGCTTTCGTATGGAAGGGTAGAACCTGTGTCGCGGTATCCCGGTCTCTTCAGATATCTCGGTCACGTTCTGCATCATCAGGCGCTCGCACAATTCTCTCAGTTCAGGGGAAAGCCGAGATAAGACGTGCTCCACGGCTATGCGAAGATCGCACTCATCAAAGGCGCGACGCCGAAGCTTCCCGGTGCGCAGCATGTACTCTTCACGGTCTACGGCGTCGATGCGCGTGACGGCACCTCCGTCCTCCCCCTCAATCCTCTCATCCAGAGAGATTGTCCATTTGCCGAAGCCGGACTTCTGTGTCTTCCTGCTCTCGATTATCTGGCGTATGCGGTTATCAAGAACGCAGTTGATGAACGTCTTCACGGCCCCACGCTGCGAATCGAACTGAGGCCAGCTCTCCAGAAGATGAAGTATAAGGTCCTGCTCCAAGTCTTCTTTGTCATCGAACGTAAAGCCCAGGACGCCTATGATCCGTCCGACCTTGTAGCTTATGAGATAGATTGCATAGTCGAAATCCTCGAAATCGTTGTCGATACCCATTTTGTCCTCCTCGATTTCCGCGAGGAGGCCGCTGTGGGCGTCTGCTGCCAGGGTTCCGCTTACAATAAAGGCGGAGGCATTGCGATGTCGCAAGTGAAAGCGACACCCACAACGACCTCCGCCTGGCGGTCAGTCATCCTATTTGGTGTTTTGTATCACCTATTATTCGGTTGTGTTTCCCCTCTGACCGTGTCAGCCGGGGATAAGCGGCTCCGGTCGGCTCAAAGCCGCACCATCTCAACGATATGCATTCGAAACGGCAGCCCATCGTGGATTTCCACCAACTGCACGATGCCGTCGCCGAGCCTCTTAAACTGCCGCAGCATCTCCACTACCTGCGGCTTGTCCAGATAATCGCGGTCCGCAAATATCGTCTTTCTGCCGCTCTCGCCGCTGAGTTTTATATCCCGCAGCACCTTAACGGGAAGCCCCATGACCGGCTCACCGCTCGAGATGACGATGTCCTCGACTTTGCCGTAGTGGACCTCCTGCATCAACTGCAGCAGGCGTTTCTGAGCTTCCGAGATTGATGGCTGGTCTTGAGACAATGTGCTTGTGCCTCCCAATAGTGCTGTAGCTGCCGGACATTTGCATGGTATCTCGGAACGGGGGGACAGCGGACGTATTGAGGGCGTATTGGGGACGTGGTTCGGACGTAAGGAAAAAGCCCGACTAGGAAGAGTTAATCGGGCTTTCGAGGAAATGCTAATCCAGGCGATGTCAGACGTTCAGTCGGTAGATATCTGCTTTGACGTGCTTGACGAGAACGCTGCGGCTATCATTGTATCTGAAGACATCGCTCATCCTTGTCGGCGAGTCGGTCATCTTGACGGCTATTGAAGCGAACGTCATCTCGGGGCGACCTCTCTTGGCAGCGTCGTGAAGTATGCGTACGACTTCGGCTTGTTTCTTGCCGAGAGCTTCCAGCTTCTTTCCGTGTAACCAGATGATCCGGTAGTTTTCTTCCTGGTCAAACACGCTCTTCGGTATCCTGCAAACAGGCTGGGCTTCATCCGGTTTCTGTACATCTGCCGATTGGCAGATTAGCGCTTCCATTACCGCAGCGTATGCCTCATCGACAACGAACACGCCGGACTCGTCTATCCTGAAGATGTCCGAGAGCGCAAGAAATACTGTCTGCCTGTTATTGAGCAGTTCCTTGGAATCCGTCTCACAGAGATCATGCGTGGGGGCCATAAGTATGAACGACTCCCGGTTTCTTGCCAAAAGGTCGAGCACAGTGTTTCGGAAGTTATCGGGTTCTGTCTGGATTGTCAGGAAGACAGGAAGCCGAAATCCCTTTTGTGGAGTGTAGAAGCCTATCTGGTCAGTCCAGCGCAGGTGCGGGATATCCGTCACCTGGATATCAAGAGGCAGAGTCTTTGCCATAGCCCTGTAAAGCGCCGGGCGGTCCAGTTCATAGATAATGATGTCGGACTTCGTCAGCCGGAACGTGTCGCATGCCCGCGGATTGCATGTGCATGCCGCGACTATGTCGTCATCGCTGTATATCACGACCCGGTGGTCGCATCCGCACGTGTATGAACGCATGCAAGGATAGCGCGTGGCAAGTTCCTGCATCGGTCTCAAGAACGCCTTCGCTGCCTCGTAATGCTCACCTGCGAGTTGCTTCCATTCAAGCTCCACAGTTGCGGGGCCGGTAATCGCTTCGCAGGCAGACCAGAAACTCTCTTGTCTCATTGTGCTTACTCCTGTGTTCGCACCGCTTCAGGCGACCATGTTTTGTAGGCAAGTCAGGGCTGAATCGATATCACGAAACCAGCGGCACAAAAGCCCGAGCAGCAGAACAAACAGCAGGTGACCGTTCGTCATGAATCCGCGCAGCCTAAGCCATGGCTCGACCATAACACAGTCGCTGTCACGCTGGTAATAGATTATGTTGGAAGGACGAAGAGCAACCTCCCTGGGCACCCGTGAATCGGAGAACCTTATACGAAAGCCTCCCGCGCTCAGCCTGGCCTTATGCGGTATTTGAATCTCGCCGGCATTCAAGGCGGCAAAGATGTCTTCCGCCTCTATGGTCTCGACGCTTCTGAACTTGTTGCCTATAATGAACTCGATCCTGCACAGCCTTACCAGTTCCATCCCTTCCACATCCGCGCAGACCAGCGCCCGCTCACCGTCCGTTATCAGGGGTTCCAGGGTATAGAAAGCCGTGCCTGGGAAATGATGATCGTCGCCGAAGAAGTGACGGCCGAAGTACCTGCGGTAGATTTCTCTTTCCTGAGTGGCGTTGGCGTCTATCTGCAATTCGTGTGCGGCGGGGTGATATACAAGCACATCGTATCTCTCAGGTCGGTAGCACATACAAGACGGCTCGCCGTTTTCGATGCATCCCTCGCGCCTGAGCGGCGCGCCATGCCGGACCAGAAACCATATCCCGTCTTGTTGGGGATATACAAACACACGGCAGCCTATACCGTGCTTTCTTCTTTGAAACCATCCGTCAAGGTCGCCTTCAAAAGCCCTTACAATGCTCGGAGACAATCCCCTGAACTCCGCGCCGTGCCGATTTCCTTCCTGAAAGAAGACGAATGTGCAGGGCTTTATCAGAAACTGCTGCGCATATACATACTCCAGAATGCTCCTGTCGTGAAGCCATAGTCGAACGACCAAGTCGGCCGGTGAGAGATCGGAATCATCGATATAGACCCCACGTGTCTTCGCCTCCCTCAACAAATGGTCCATCACTTCCGGTGTCGACATCTCCCGAACGCACTGCAGCGAGTCGATGAGCCCGCATGGTATGTTGGAGTCCGACGTCATAAGGATATTCGCGAGTGCCGTATAATCCAGGTTGCCTACTTCAATGCCCGGTTTCGGAATGCTGAGTCCTCTTGATACCAGGAACTCACTGTATCGTGACAGGAGTTGGGCCAGGTAGTTCGGAGAAACGAGCTTGAGATCGCCGGGGTGGGAGTAAGGTCTAACATTAGGGACAGCCATCGTCCTGAGATGCCCTCCTTGACGTAAATATCCTTAAACGGCCAGACTCTTCAATGTTTCCACAGTATGATTGCTTGGTTTACTGACAATAATACTGGTTCTGAAGCGATGCCTGTTGCTCTATTGTTGGCGAGAGTGTGAACGACGAGCATCTACTGCGTCACTTTCATGCCGACACCTGCCGTCAAAATATCCCGCGATACAGCCCTCCACTCCGTCTGTGCTTCCGATATATATCTACCTGAGCCGGAAACGGCAAATCTGTATTGACGGCATCAGGAGGTATCGGGATATGCAAAGCGCCACGGGACACAGACGTATTACCACATCCGAGCACGTATCCGATGTGGCCGGGATACTGGCAGCCGGTATTCTGCGCATCAGACGCCGGCAGGCGGGAGACACTCATCC
>JARYME010000062.1 GCA_029907315.1 Armatimonadota bacterium
TGATCTCACGCCTAAGCAAGCTGAACGCCTTATTGAAAAGATCGGGATCAGCTTCTTGTATGCCCCAAACTTTCATCCCGTGATGCACAAAGTGCTGCCTCCCGAAATGGCACTCGGTATAAAAACTATCTTCTACACGATAGTGGGGCCGCTTATCAACCCAGCGGATGCCAAACGACACATACTCGGAGTTTACCGGCCCGATCTGGTCGAGATGGTTGCAGACATTCTCTTGGAACTGGAATTTGAACACGCCCTTGTGGTTCACGGCTTGGACACTTTGGACGAGATATCGGTAATAGGCAAGACTTCTGTTGTAGAAGTGAAGGACGGATGGGCACGCAAGTACGAACTGCGCCCTGAAGACCTTGGTCTACCCAGGTACACCTACGAAGAGCTCAGCGGAGGAAGTCCGCAAGACAACGCACAAATAGTCCGCAGGATCCTAAGCGGCGAGGAGAAAGGCGCCAGACGTGACATGGTTCTCGCCAATGCCGCCGGAGCGCTCCTGGTGAGCGGCAAAGTCTCGAACCTTAAGGATGGGGTTCGGTACGCAGCCGAAATAATCGATAGCGGTGCAGCTGCGCGTAAGCTGGAAGAACTCATCACCGAATCACACAACGTGGCAAAGCTCACCTAGGTGAAATCTAGACGAATGAGGAGTTTGGATAGGCGTCCGTTTTCTGAATCGCTGTTTTCTGCGCGCAGCAGTAGGAAAGTACCGCTTATCGCTGAGATCAAGTGCCGGAGTCCAAAGGAAGGTGACCTAATCGGGAGCCGTGACCCCGTTGCTCTGGCGCAAGCTATGGAGCGCGCAGGCGCGGCGTGCATCTCAGTTGTCACCGAACCGGAACATTACGGCGGCAGTCTGGATCTCCTAAATAAAGTAGCTGCCGTAGTCAACATTCCAGTGCTCCGAAAGGATTTTATACGTAGCGAGCAGGATATCCACCTGACCAAGGAAGCGGGAGCTTCCTGTGTGCTGCTGATTGCGTCCTTTCTGGACCTGAATCACCTTGCGCGGTTGAGTGCATACGCCCGCAATGAAGGTTTGGAAACGCTTGTTGAAGTTGGCTGCGAAGCCGAGCTGAAAACAGTGCTTTCTCTCGAGCTCGACCTTCTAGGAATAAACAACAGGGATATTAAGCAGCTCGAAACCGACGACGGAACAATCGCGAAAGCTCTCGAGTTGATAAAGCTGGTACCTCCAAACACGCCTGTTATCAGCGAGAGCGCCGTCTCCTCTCCTGAAGACGTAGAAGCGTTGATTAAAGCAGGAGTAGTAGGTGTTCTAGTTGGAACGGCGGTATTGAAGTCGGAAGATGTAGAAAGCGCTGTGAGATCTTTGGTTTGGGCTGCTCCGAATTAGTCCTCCATGGTCAGAGTAAAGATTTGCGGCAACACCGACGTTGAACAAGTGCGAATGGTAGTCGACTCCGGCGCAGATTGTGTCGGGTTTGTCGTGGAATATCCAGTGCCAGTTCCATGGAACCTTTCTCGCAGTGAAGCAGCGGAGCTTATTGCGCAAGTCCCGCCTTTTGTTACTCGCGCGGTAGTAACGGGCGGCGCGCCTAACCATGTCATCGCCGTCTCAGAGATGCTCCGGCCTCATATCCTGCAGTTGCACACGGATAACTCGGTAGAAGAGACTGCCCTGATTGCCCGCGAACTTTCCAAACTAGGCATCGGACTGGTCCGAGCGTTGCGCATCGACGTAAGCTCTAATACAGCTGCAGGCGAAATCCCTGACCCTCTCGAAGCGGCTAAGCAACTTGAATGCACGGGAATCTCAGCTATTCTCCTCGACGCCAAAACCGAGGAACTCCCAGCTGGTACGGGATGTCGTACCGACTGGACCCTAGCTCGAAAAGTGCGAGACTGTCTGGAGATTCCGCTGATTCTGGCGGGAGGTCTCAATCCAAACAATGTCGCAGAGGCGATCTCTGCAGTCAAACCCTACGGTGTGGACGTGATAACCGGAGTCGAGGTTAAGCGGCGAATGAAAAGCCCGGAACTTGTAAGGCGATTCGTCCGGAACGCAAAACAAGCAGATCTGTAACCGTTCCTCGCCCTGCCGACCTTGCAGGTCCAGCGCATCGTTCGCTCAAACTCGCACTGTACCGAAATTCATAGCTTTCACGACATACGCAGTCCGCGGCAGATTGCGTTATATATAGACTCACCCTAGTGCTGAACCCTATTAGAGTTGCAATTGAAATAGCAAGTTGTGAGCACTCCCCTGACACTTGCCGCTTGTTCAGAGTTTTGCTATATTGTGGGACTATGGAACGCACTTTTATTATGATCAAACCGGATGCTGTTCGCCGAAGGCTTATCGGCGAGATCATAAGCAGAATAGAAAAGCGGAATTTAGACATTGTGGCGATGAAAATGCTGACTCCGTCGCGGGAGCTGGCTGAAAAACACTACAGCGTACACCGCGGTAAAGACTTTTTCGAGCCAACAGTTGAGTTCCTATGCTCCGGCCCGGTGGTTGCGATGGTCGTTGAGGGAGAAAACAGCATCGCGATCATGCGACGAATGATCGGCTCAGTGGACCCGCTGGAGTCAGCGCCGGGCACGATCCGAGGCGATTTCACAATCTCCAGCAGAGAAAACTTGATTCACGGGTCGGACAGCCCAGAGTCGGCGTCTTACGAAATCAGTCTGTGGTTCCCAGAACTAACAAATAATTAGAACTTCCTCCAGCGTTCCTACGTACCACCGTTTGAACCAAACAACACAGCAGTTTAAGCCAACCGTGCGGTGCTCATCTCGCGCGTGTTGTGTATTACTGGTAGTTATACCTGTTTTAGAAATTTCTGCTAGTCGCCACTTGACACGACTTTCTGAATGGGCAACAATGCAATCGGTAGAACAAGTTAAGCGATACTGCTGGTAGAGGCGGCAGGCACGATTATTATCACACGCCGTACCTTAGAGGTAGAAGGAGAGGTCAGAAAATGAGAAGATGGTCATTGCTCTGGAGCATTTTGCTCGCTGTGCTTTGTTCGTCCGTTTGGGCTGTTCCGCTGAACAGTTTTAACGAATTACGGAACGGCGACTTTGAAACTGGAGATCTTACTTATTGGCAGCACGGCGAAGACATCGCCGTAGCGCGTGATGGCGCAGCCCACGGCTACGGAGCATACTGCAAGCGCTCGGGCGGGGATCTGTGGTTGCGACAAATAGTGGACGATTCACGAAGTCCGGATTGGGACTGGAATCTTCATTCGAAGATCCTAGACCTAGTCGCCGACATTACGTGGCAGGGATGGGAGCCTTCCAACTCAGCCGTCTCATTCCGCTTGGATTGGTGGGATGAGCGATACAACTCAGTTTCGAACTGGGAACAGCTTCCGCATGCCATCGGAGCTCCACCCGCTGGTTCCGACCCTGCGGCAGGCTACTACACAACAGATTGGGTAACCATCCGTCTGGCAGGCACTCGACCTGGGGAATGGATCACGGTTAATCCATTTGATCGCACTCAACTGCCCGTTCAACCCCGATGGGTCTCCGTTGAGATCACTTACACCCAAGCGCCCGGTGAGACAGTTTGGGTAGACAACGTCATTCTAACCGGCAAGTGCGTACCTGAACCCAGTTCGATGATTGGCTTGGTTGGCTTGTGCAGCACTCTCGTAGCCGGATTTAGAATACGAAGGAAGTAGAGCAAACCCACTGTCAAGACAATTTGTGTTCGACCAGCGGCAGCTTTAAGCTGCCGCTTTTTTACTGGTGCACAGGTAGGTTGATGCTCGAGTTTTTGGGTAAGTACGTGTTTGACGCAGTGTGCGCGCAACTGGCACAATTTAGATGCCGCGAACCGCAGCGTCACATCAGTACCACAGGAGGAGTTTGCCATGTCCAACGTGATATACCTCGACCATGCAGCAACCACGCCGCTTGACCCCGAGGTCCTCGCCGCCATGATGCCCTATCTGACGGACAAGTTCGGCAGCGCTTCGACCTTGTACTCACTTGGTCGAGAGGCCCGTGACGCAGTCGAACAAGCACGTGTCAGTGTAGCGCAATTGATAGGTGCATCACCAGAAGAAATCTATTTCACGAGCGGTGGCACGGAATCCGACAACTGGGCTGTTTTTGGCGTTGCCGCAGCCAATGCAAAAAAGGGCAAGCATATAATCACCTCAAAGATCGAACACCACGCCATCCTCGAACCGTGCCACTGGCTTGAAAAACAAGGCTACTCAGTGACCTATTTGCCAGTGGATTCAAACGGGTTCGTGGACCCAGAAGATGTGCGCAAGAACATAACCAACGAGACGGTCCTCGTAACGATAATGCATGCAAATAATGAAATAGGCACTATAGAGCCGATCGAAGAAATAGGCAAGATTGCGAGGGAAAAAGGCGTTCACTTCCACGTCGACACCGTTCAAACCGTGGGACACATTCCGGTCGACGTAAACTCCCTGCACTGTGATTCGCTCGCAATCTCAGCCCATAAGCTCTATGGTCCAAAAGGAATCGGTGCTATGTACATCCGCAAGGGCGCACGAGTTGAGAGATACATGCGAGGGGGCGGACAGGAAAACAATCGAAGAGCGGGGACGCACAATGTTGCCGGAATTGTTGGACTGGGCAAGGCCGCTGAACTTGCTGCAGCACGCATGGCTGAAGAGGCCCAGAAGCTCACACGGCTGCGAGACATGCTTATTGAAGGAATAGAGGCAAGAATAGAAAACGCAAAACTTAACGGCGACAGAATCAGGAGACTACCCAACAACGTGAATTTCTCATTCGAGGCAGTTGAAGGAGAGTCGATGATCTTGATGCTGGACATGAACGGCATATGCGTTTCGTCCGGCTCCGCTTGTACATCCGGTTCCCTCGACCCATCACACGTGCTTATGGCCCTTGGTCTCAAGCATGAACAAGCGCACGGGTCGCTGAGAATGACTCTTGGCAAAGACAACACGGAAGCCGACGTCGAGCGAGTGCTCGAAGTACTGCCATCGATCGTTCAGCGGCTCCGAGAGATGTCACCGCTTTATCAAAGGTAAAGAATAGAACGCCCAGATAGCACTAAGCCGTCTGCTCAGACAGTTACACACTTGCGCTGAGCTGTCAAACCGGTTGACTGCGCGCCTGTTGTGGTACATGTTAATTGGTAAGAGTGTAACCGCGAAGGGGGTGGAAAAGATGAAGCGCGGGTTTACGCTCATCGAGCTGCTTGTGGTAATCGCAATAATTGCGATCCTGGCGGCCATTTTGTACCCGGTCTTCCTGACCGCCAAGCAAAAGGCTTTCGTGTCGCAGTGTATGGCGCATGGTAGGCAGCTGGGTCAGGCAATGTTGATGTACCTCGACGACAACAACGACCGGTTCCCCAGCCAAGCCACGCCCGAAATGATGGCGAGATTCGCCGATTACAAGTGGACATACGACTGGCCTTACTCTCCGGGAGTGGAAACTTGGGGAATTCATTTCGTCAATGAATTCCGCTTCATCCAGCTTGCAAAGTATGTGAAGAACGAAGATATATGGATCTGCCCAAGCCCTAGTGGACCTTATGGCACGCGCTATGCGTACGGTTATAGATGCAGTTGGTTGTTCATCCGAAACAAGCTCGGTTACGGTCAGGACCTAGTAACGTATCCTGACACGCCTATGTGCAAGCCGGATCATCCCAGCCAAGGCCGACTCATAGGACGCACAATTGCCGAGGTTTTGGGAAACGACCGAGCCCAATACGGACGTGCAACGTCTCCGTCGACTAAGATATGGGCGCTGTGCTATGGGCTGGGTCCTGACATACCTGTGGAAGCCTATCCTGGCGGTCCAGTAATAACCCCTTATTATCCTCATCAGGATGGTAGCATCTACATCTACCTGGACGGACACGCAAGGTGGCATGAGATGGGCTGCGGTTGGGCACCCGTGGGATACACCAACCACAGGATGGACCGCCCGCACAACAGACGTAGCTAGCCGGCAGGAGCTTAAATCTGTAGCAACCAGACGGCAAGCGCCTGAGCGAAGGTCGAATGCAGAAAGGCGGTGGCCGGCTCAGTTCCAGACCCGCCAAGGCAACTTACAGAAGTAGTCTCTTCGACTGCAGCTACCAGCGGGCACGAATTGGCTGCATTCCCTCTGGTCTAAAGCTCTCTTCTGATTGTGATTGACTACCGATAGAACATTGTGGTATCGTACCAATAGAAGCGGCAAGCTTGTTGGAGGGGAAGCTGAGGGAAACGAACCTGGGTTTCCCTTTTTGTGTTTTGTGTGAGTGTTCAATATGAAAATCCTCAAGTGGCTAAGTGCAAATGAGCGTGAGCTTCATAGGCTGCGCAAGATAGTAGAAAAGATCAACGCGCTCGAACCGAGTATCAAAGCCCTACCGGATGCAGATCTTAGGGCTAAGACAGAGGAGTTCAAGGAGAGGCTCCAGATTGATGAATCGCAGCATACGCTGACAGAAGCTGAGCGCGAACAACTCTTGCGCGAAAAGCTGAACGAGATCCTGCCTGAAGCATTTGCGGTGGTGCGTGAAGCCAGCGTCAGAACACTGGGCATGCGGCATTTCGATGTCCAGTTGATGGGCGGAATTGTACTGCACGAGGGCAGGATCGCCGAAATGAAGACGGGTGAAGGGAAAACGCTGGTCGCCACCTTACCCCTTTACTTAAACGCTCTGACTGGACGCGGAGTGCATCTGGTAACAGTCAACGACTACCTCTCCAAAAGAGACGCCCGCTGGAATGGTCCGATCTTCCACTTCCTGGGGCTCACAGTAGGCTCTATACACGGACAAAGCGCGGAGACCGGCGAAGCAGGCAGGTCCTACATATTCGATCCCGACTACAAAGCCGAAGACGAACACGAATGGGATCAACTGCGGCCAATTTCCAGAAAAGAAGCCTATGCGTGCGACATAACCTACGGCACCAACCACGAATTTGGTTTTGACTACCTGCGGGATAACATGGCTTTCCGCAAGGAAGACCTGGTCCAGCGCGAACTCAACTACGCCATAGTAGACGAAGTCGACAGCATACTAATAGATGAAGCGCGGACGCCGCTTATTATTTCCGGCTACGGCTACCGCTCCAGCGATATGTATTACAAGATGGACCGCGTGGTGCGAAGACTTCAGCCGGGACGCGACTACACTGTAGACGAAAAAGCAAAGACAGCAACGCTGACCGAGGAAGGCATAGCCCGAGTCGAGGAGCTCACCGGATGTGGAGACCTTAGCGCACCCGAAAACCTCGAAATCATGCAGTACGTAAACGCTGCGCTGAAAGCTCACACGGTATTCAAGAGAGATGTAGACTACGTTGTTCGAGACGGACAGGTAATCATAGTCGATGAGTTCACCGGTCGATTAATGTTCGGACGCCGCTGGAGCGACGGTCTCCATCAAGCGGTGGAAGCCAAAGAAGGCGTAAAGGTTGAGGAAGAAAACCAGACCCTAGCGACGATCACATACCAAAACTTCTTCCGGCTGTATCGCAAGTTGGCAGGCATGACGGGAACAGCAAAAACGGAAGAAGAAGAGTTTCGAAAAATATACGGGCTGGATGTAGTCGAAATCCCTACCCACAGACCTTGCATTCGCAAAGACCTCCCCGATGTCATATACAAGACTCAGGAGGCAAAGTTCAGGGGCATAACTCTTGAAATCCTGAAGACCTATGCCCGCCAGCAGCCCGTTCTGGTCGGCACGAGATCAATCGAAGTATCAGAAAAACTCAGCGAACGCCTGATATCGGAGCGGCTTCAGCTCCTTGCAGCAATTGAGCTGCTGCGCATCAGACTTGACCAGAGCAAAGATATCCCGAACGATGAAAAGAATAACTATCACGCTCTTTTGAATTCCAAGTTCGATGATCTGACTATACCCAAGCTCAGCCGATTGGCAAAGCGCCTTAACTTCGACCTGGATGTGCTCAAACCGGAGAATATAAGCGCGCTAGCACAAGCTCTTGGAATTAGACCAAAGTACGAACCGAAACTCGCGCAGGCGCTCAGAGAAGGCATTCCGCACAATGTCCTTAACGCAAAATACCATGAGATGGAAGCGCGTATCATAGCGCAAGCAGGGCGGAAAGGTGCAGTAACCATTGCGACGAATATGGCAGGGCGCGGGGTCGACATCATCTTAGGCGGAGCGCCGCTACCTGGCGAAGAAGCCGAAGCCGAACAAGAACCGTTCGAGCCCGAAGAGTTCGATCCGGAAGATTACACGTGGGACTTCGAATCATGGGCAAAGCAAAACCCGGACAAATTGGCTGAAGCCAAGCCGGAAGCGTTGGACGTCATAAAACGCGGTGGCCTCTACATAATTGGCACCGAGCGACATGAGAGCCGCCGAATCGACAATCAGCTGCGCGGCCGTTCCGGACGCCAGGGCGATCCGGGGATGTCACGATTCTTCGTGTCCTTGGAAGACGAGCTTTGGAGGTTGTTCGGCGACAAGTCAAAGTCGTTCTTGCTCTCCGGCTGGCGCGAGGATCAAGCCCTGGATGCAAAGCTGCTTTCGCGCATGATCGAGCGGGCACAAAAGAAAGTGGAAATGCACCACTTCGAAATCAGGAAACACGTGCTCGAATACGACGATGTAATGAACGTCCAGCGCGAGACGGTCTACGGAATGCGCCGCAAGATACTCGAAGGCGCTAATCTGCGGCCCACCGTGATTGAATACCTACAAAAGACCATGTCCAACGCCATCGAGATGTACTGCCCGGAGGGCGTACACCCAAGCGAATGGGATACCGACGGCTTGTTCCGGCACGTCAATTCGATTCTGCCGTTGGAGTTTTACGCTAAGCCGTCCGACCTGCGCAGCAAGAAACGAGAGGAACTGCAAGACTTTCTGTACGACGTCGTCGAGCGCAGTTATCAAGCCAAGGAGCAGGAAATTGGCGAAGAGCTGATGCGTGAAATTGAGCGACACGTAGCCCTCGATCTGATTAACAGAAAGTGGATAGACCATCTCGACGCTATGGACTACTTGCGAGAAGGAATCGGACTGAGAGGCTACGCCCAGCGCGACCCGCTCATCGAATATCGGAAAGAAGCCTATGAGCTGTTCCAGGATACGATGAACAGCATCCAGGATGAAATGGCCCGTATAATGTATCGCGTTCAGGCTCAACAGGAACCGATACGCCGACGCAGGCCGACATACGAACACCTAATGGAGCTTGCTGCCAGCGGGCCAGCAGGTATGGACGGTAGCTCACAAGAACTGAAACCACGAACGCCAGTGCCAGCAGCAGCGGGTAAAAAGAAGATTGGCAGAAACGACCCTTGCCCCTGCGGCAGTGGAAAGAAATATAAAAAGTGTTGCCTGGGCAAGTTCGAATGATGGTTGTCCGAGATTGCTTCGTCGCACAGAATAATACAAATCCCTAAACGAATCGTAGTCGACCATGCTGAAGGACGTAATTGAAAAGCTTACAACTATAGAACAATCCCTCGAAGAGCTCGGAGGGCATCTTTGACGTCTCAGGAGTCAAAGAGCAGATATCGCGACTGGAACAGGAATCTGCAAGCCCCGAGTTTTGGGAGGATGCTGCACAAGCTCAGAGAAAACTGAAACAGTTGAGTCGGTTGAAAGCGAGCATTGAGCCATTCCTCAAGCTCCAGTCCGAGATAGCCGACTTAAAAGTACTTGCAGAGCTTACAGATGATCCAGAAAGCCCAGACGCTGCAGAAATCGCAAGGGAGGTTGAGCGTGTAGAATCCGACTACCGCAGGCTGGAGCTCGAGACTCTGTTGTCCGGTGAGCACGACTCTGCAAACGCAATCCTCGAAATCAACGCAGGAGCTGGAGGCACCGAGGCTTGCGACTGGGTAAGTATGCTCCTTCGAATGTACATTCGTTGGGCAGAGCGTCGAGGCTTTCGCACAGAGATTTTGAACAGCGTTGAGGGTGAAGTTGCAGGGCTCAAGAACGTAACCGTGCTTGTGGAAGGCAGGAACGCTTATGGTTACCTGAAACATGAACGCGGCGTTCACCGGCTCGTGCGCATATCCCCATTTGATGCGAATAAGCGCCGACACACTACGTTTGCAGCAGTAGACGTAATTCCCGAACTGGATGACGATGCGTCGGTGGAAATCAACCCAGAGGAGCTGAGAATCGATACATTCAGAGCAAGCGGTGCGGGCGGACAGCATGTGAACAAGACCGAATCGGCTGTTCGCATCACGCATATACCGACGGGTATTGTCGTAACCTGCCAGAATGAGAGGTCTCAGCATAAAAACCGCGAGAACGCGATGAAGGTCCTGGCAGCACGTCTCGCAGAGCTTCAAAGAGAGCAGACCGAACAGCGAATTGCAGAACTGCGCGGCGACCTCAGAGCTATTGAGTGGGGCAACCAGATCCGTTCCTACGTTTTCCAGCCCTACACCATGGTAAAGGATCACCGCACAAACTACGAGACTGGTGACGTAATTCGAGTCATGGACGGCGACATCGACGATTTCATACAGGCGTCAATGAGGAAGTCAAGCGCTAGAAACGCAGGGGCTGAAGCTAAAGCATCCGCAGTGCCCACGGGCAAAAATAACGACTAATTCAGGTATTAACATACTGGCAGGTTAGAACTGAGCACGCATGGCGTCTTCTAGAGATGTAGTCGATCGGAATATTGACAAGTGGCAAAGGATTGTTATGATTCGCTACAGGACTGCAATTATCCTAATCGGGTGCCTGTGCGCAGCGAGCTGGTGGCCTGTCTTTGGGGCTCAACAACCTGAGGCTGCCGAAACCGAGTCCCTGTCCGCATTGGGCAACAAGGATCCCGGTAAGATGGAAACTGCCCTGGGAGACTTGGCTGCCGACGCCATTCGCTACCTGCTTCGCACGGACGTCGCGTTCGTAGCTGCCAGCGAGCTTCGACCGAAGGACCCGCCGATCCCGCCGGGTAAGATCAAGATCAGCGACATACGACCGCTTATTACGTATCCAGACGACCCGCTCGCGGTACTGGAGCTGACAGGCAAGGAGCTGAAACAAGCTCTCGAGAAATCGGTTTCGATCTATCCGCAGCCCAACTTGGCATTTCTCCAGGTCTCTGGTTTGAAGTTCACTTTTGATCCCAAGCGTTCCTCGGGAAACCGCGTAGTGGGCATACTATTGAACGGTGCACCGGTACAGGAGGATGCGGTGTATACTGTTGCGGTGACAAACTCTATGGCAAACGGCGCTCTCGGCTACTGGAAGGTTTGGAGTGAAAGACACGTCAAGTCCAGGGCGTCTGATGCATCCATAGTCAAGGCTCTCGAGGTATTCTTTAAAGCGAATCCGAAAATTGACTACTCCGAATTGGACCGAATCAAGCCTATCAACTAATGAGATATGGGATTATCTCTGACGTCCATAGCAACCTAACCGCGCTCGAAGCAGTCATAAAAGAACTTGAGGGCCTTGGCGTTGACAGATTTCTTTGTCCAGGCGACGTTGTCGGATATGGACCGGATCCTTCAGAGTGCATATCACGCATCAGGAGCCTAGACGCTGCTGTTGTACTCGGTAACCACGATGCCGCCGTCTGCGGACTCTTAGACATCGACTGGTTTAACCCCTTCGCCCGCGAGGCTGTGCTCTGGACACGCCACCGCATCTCAGAAAACGACGTGAAATGGCTCAGTATGCTCCCACTTTCATGCGATCTTGAGACCTGGGTTGTTGTCCATTCTTCTTTGGCGCAGCCGGAGATGTTCCCTTATGTTCATTCCCTAAGCACTGCCAAAGCTTGTTTTGAGCAAATGGCCAACTGGAAGGCGTGCTTTATCGGGCACAGCCACATCTCTGAAGTTTACGTGTGGCAGGAAGGTGCGCGCGGAATTGACCGCATCTCGCTGAGGGACGGCGGCGAGCTTCAGCTTAAAGAAGGATACCGCTACATACTTAACTGTGGCAGTGTAGGACAGCCTCGCGACGGAAACCCACACGCAGCTTGCGCTCTGTTCGATACGGAAGAAATGACATTCCACCTGCTGCGCGTTCCTTACGACATCGCTGAGGTTCAGATGCGAATGCGAGAAGCCGATCTTCCAGATGTCCTCATTGAGCGATTGGAATATGGACTCTAGGGTTGGAAATTGACAAGTTCTCAGATTCGCCTCATTCTGTGCTTGAACCTGCTTGTGCTCGTAGTCCTGGCTGGGTGCACACCTGCACAGCAAATAGCCGCATTCGACGGCGAACGTGCGTACCAGTTGCTGAAGTTCCAGGTCGATCTTGGCCCGCGATATCCTGGTTCTTCGGGACACAAAGCAGCACACGAAATGATATTCGGGTATTTGAAGAAATATGCCTCTACAGTTGAAACCCAGGAGTTCAGGGTTCAGGCGACCAACGACAGCGAGCCGCTCGTTCTTAAGAACATAATTGCGCTATTCGACTCGAAAGCAAAAGGCAACAAAGACTACGTGCTATTAGCGGCTCACTGGGACACACGACCAACAGCCGACTGCGAGGTGACTGCCGAAGACCAGAAGAAACCAATTCTCGGTGCGAACGACGGAGCATCCGGCACAGCAGTTCTCTTGGAAATGGCTCGGGTGCTTCACCACCGCAAACCTCCTATCGGTGTAGTGATGGTGTTCTTCGATGGCGAAGATTACGGTCCAACCTCTGAGCGCATGTTTTTAGGCTCTCGTTACTTCGCCGAAAATCTAGAGCGCAGCATTTCGTCTGTCGGGAAATCCGTCAACATACGATACGGGGTCCTGCTCGACATGGTGGGTGATCGAAACCTGATGATATATCGCGAAGGGCACTCTGTTGACGCCGCCCCGGAAGTTGTTGACAAAGTCTGGACAGCTGCGGACGAGCTCGGTTATGGAAAATACTTCGGTCGAGAGGTCAAATATACGATCGAGGACGACCACGTGCCTTTGATAAAAGCGGGTATCAAATGCATTGACGTTATTGACTTTGACTACGCCGCCTGGCACACTCTGGATGACACGCCCGACAAATGTTCACCGAAATCCCTACAAATCGTCGGTCGAGTCGTAGAAAGGGTAATCTATTCCGAAAAGCCGTAGTATGCACCCGTTTCGCACGGCAGCTGTGTTCGCCTAGCAGAGCAGCCGCGTGATACACGTATGTGGAAAACCGCAGCTCGCACACTCGCCATAGTTGTATCGGCACCTTTGTTTGTGAGCGTCTTCGACCTCTGGCGAAGACACATAGACTTACTGCCGCCGGCTTGGAAAACGCATTCGATAATGCCGATAAGCACGGGGCTCATCGGCTTAGGTATAGGCATCGGAATCATTGCTTCCACTTTTGCGTTGACCTGCTCACTGGACCGCTGCCGTATCTTGTGGATCGCGCTGACGCTACTCGCCTCATCCCTAATTGTATTCGGATTTCTCTTGCGAGATGCGGCACTAGGCGGACCGTCGCAGTCGTGGTTCGCCCTGGTGGCGCTGTTCGCATTCGGTGCACTGCTTGCAGTCTCGTCCGCTGTGCTTGTCCTACGTGCCCTGCCCCACTAAGAAAACTATTCCCTAAGCATAGCGACAGCCTCGATCTCAATCTTCGCTCCCTTCGGCAGAGCAGACACCTGGACCGTGGAACGTGCCGGCGGATCCGATTGAAAATACGATCCGTACACCTCGTTGACTTGCTGAAAGTCACCAAGGTCGGTGAGGAATATAGTGGTCTTGATCAAATCCCCGAAATCCAAACCTTCGGCTGCCAATATTGCACCTATGTTCTTCATTACCTGATGGGTTTGGCCTACAATGTCGGTAGCGGTCATCAAGCCCGTTTGTGCATCCAACGCTATTTGGCCGGATATGAAAAGAAAACCATTCGCCTTTACAGCCTGCGAGTACGGGCCCACAGCTTTTGGTGCATTTGGTGTTTCAACTGCCGTGCGCATATCTTACCCCCTTGGTCGCAAGTATTACCTCAGTGAATAGAACCGTCGACGATACGTTTACCTACACCAACAAGTATATCGCCACTGCCGATAACGCTATACCGAGCCACTGAGTAGGCCGTAGCTCCTCGCGCCATATCAGCCAACTGACACAAGCTGTCAGTAAGACATTTCCACAGCTCCGAACCGGAAACGCAACTACTCCGGACACTCGCCCAAGAGCCACCAAGAACGTCAGCAAAGCGAGTGCCCCAGCAACACCCATACTCATGCCTATTGCAGCATCCAAGCCCGTGGACCGGTGGTTGGTGGCGTACCGCAATATCACACCGGCAGCTACACCGGTCCCCCAGAAGCCTACCATGTAGACGTACATATACGAGCCCAGCCCGAGCTCGACAAGAGCCTTGTTCAATGTAAGCGTTATTCCCGTAAACAACCACGCAATGAACAAGAGAAACAGATTCACCGTTCGTTGTTGCCTCTCCCTAAACCCAGAAGCACCAGCGCAATCGGCAGCACTGCCAACCCTACCCACTGCTTTACAGTAGGCTGCTCGCCCCAGATCAATATGGACGCGCCCACTGGAAAAACTACAGCCAAACCGATGACCGTCCACGAGACAGCCAGGCGAGCTGAGCGCATATGATAGAAAAAGGCAAGCGTCGACAGGTATGCGAAACAACCCGACACTATACCCAGCTCCGCCGCTCGCCAGTTGAATCGACACCCGCTTGCAATGAAAGCTGCTAAGAGAACCGCCGTCGCAGCGCTGTTCATCCAAAGATTCACAGCCCGCAGTTCACAGCCGGCTTTGGCAGCAATTTTGTAGCACAGAGCAAACGCCGTTATAAAGACGATGGAGGACAGAAGCCAAACCGACGCCACGATGCTCAGGACTTCTCCTTTGAGGTCAATTCGAATGTCTTGATCTCGTACTTGCCCACCTTGACCGTGAAGCGTCCATCCCTGAGCTTAATGGGCACCCCGACTGGCCGCTCCATCAGATCTGTCTCAACTGCCAAGTCTGCATCGAACCCCACGGCGATCTTGGCCTGACACTCCTTGCCCTGTGTTTCGTAAAACCGCAGTATAGTTCCCCTGCCGTTCTCACTTCTCTTCAAAGCCGTTACGACTATATTGGGCTCAGAAACCCACACAAACGACTTGGATTTGGGCAGAGCTCCGCTATGTTTTTCCGTCACCCTTGCAATCAACGGCTCGTTGAGCTCGTAACCCCGTCGGACAGTATTCCCTGCATTCCAATCCCCCTTATGAGGATAAATAGAGTACACGACCTCGTGTACGCCGACATCCGGAACAGGATCAGGATCGTAGGAACACCGAAGAAGCGACATGCGCATTACATTCCTGTTGACGTCAAAGCCGTACTTGCAGTTGTTGAGAAGACCAACTCCGTATCGCTCATCTGAAAGGTCGATCCACTTCTGTGCGGGCACCTCAGCACCGTTGGTAGGACGCTCGATGCAGCCGAATGGTATCTCAAAGGCTGCGCGCGGCTGCGAGAGACCTACAGGAAATGCTACCTTGATCATAGGAGACGGTGCCTTATTCGTTCCCACCTCTTGCCAGTCGGCGGTCAGCTTAATATCGACCCTAGGAACACCGTCGTGCAGCATTATCTCCTGTGTGAATCTGGACTTGTTGAAATCGTGAACAGCTGCGACTGCCGCGCGAACGGGACCATTGCATACCGCACGCACTGCTGATGCCCGTGCGATATCCTCGGTCTTTTGTATCTTGCCTATGTTCCAAGCTGACATGCCGTGGGGCTCTTCCCACAGCACTTGCAGAATTCCTGCTTTTGCACCCGAAGCGAAAACACTGCGTTTGTTCACCTTGTCATACAGCTCAGCTATGGTGCCGGAAACCGGGTCTATTCTGAGCCTGAAGAACTCATTCTCAACAGTGCTGCCAGAGCACTTGACTGATGTCTTCATGTCATCGTGGGCACGGTTCGCCCAAAATACTTTGTAACCAAGCGAAGGCACATCTCGAGCAGTAAACACCAAGCGGTCACCGACGTTTTGACCGGCGCACACGCGGCCCGTTTCATCCGTAATCCTTACGGAAACATCCTCTCCCGCAAACGGAGAGGGCACCTCGACCACATCCGTGCGCGTCCAAGAAAGAGGATTGAACACTACAATGGGAACCCCGGGGCCATCGGTCGATATGCGCGACATCAGAATGTCCAGCGAATGGTCGATTGTATCTTTTGCCTGCGAGATAGCCTGCTCGTACAATTCCCTGCACATCTTATAAGAGTCGTGGATCGCAGACCCGCAGAGAAGATCGTGGAACTGGTTGAAACAGGTGTTCCGCCACGACTTCTCAAACTCCTTAAATGGGTATTGGGCACCAAACTCTGAAGCGATCACGGCAAGCTTCTCCGCACAGGGAATGACGTTTTCACACTCTCGATTCCACCGCTTTATGTCCGCGTGGGTTGTATAGCATCCTTCGAAAACAGTATTGAGTTCGCCATTGTGTACGGGAAACTTGTTAGCCTGAGCCGACACGAGGTCAAAATAGGCCTGAACTGTGCTGAACTTGATCTTGGGATAGTTGTTCAGCGTTCTCAGCCTGAGCGCCTCCTGCAACATGGCCCGCGTGGGCCCCCCGCCGTGGTCGCCTACCCCATAAACGCGCATGTAGTCGTTTATGCCAGCAGCGCGGGCAAATGAAAGTGCGTCGTGGAGAACATCCTTCTCAGAAATATCGGAACCGTAACTCCCGAAACTGTATGCCAAGACCTTCGAGCCGTCAGGTCCCTGCCACCAATGCACAGGTGCCGGCCCGCTGCAGCGCATATGGTAATAGTATTTCAGTCCGGACTTTACAAGAATCTGCGGCATAGTCCACGGGTGGCCGAACGTGTCGGGCTCCCAACATACTACGGGCTCAAAACCAAACTGCTCCCGAATATACCGTTTGGCATATAGTATTGAACGCACAATCGCTTCGCCGCTGGACATGTTGAGGTCGCCTTCGGTCCAGGTCGAAGCCGTAATCTCCCACTGCCCTTTCTTGACTGCCTCCTTGATGCGAGCAAACACGTCTGGGTGATTCTCCTGCATAGCAAGGTATGTTACAGCCTGACTTTGAGAAAAGATGAACTCGGGGAACTCGTTCATCAGGTTCATGGCTGTGCTGAACGTGTTCTTGCACACGTCGATCGTTTCAGGCCAAAGCCAGAGCCAGTTCATATCGATGTGTGCGTGTCCTGCCAGATGAACCGTCAGCTTGCCGGGATCGATGTCGTCACCCCAAGTGCAAACCGCCCCAGCAGCGATCAAAGCAATACCCAACACCACAACCAAAACTCGCAAATTCAACAACTACACCTTCCTTTCACAGCATGTGTGGTGATTTTGTGCGCAAGTCCAGTATTATCTGCCGTACCCGTTGCACGCGATGCGTACAAAAATTACACATTTCCCTCGAAGTAACGCGCGATTTCGTCTCGCTCGAAATAAGGAAGCTCTTCACCGCCGTCGAACTTGACCCCGAAACCCTTGTCGACAACCTTGCCTATTACTTCAGCCGAAACACCAAGTTCGCGAACACGCCTAAGAATCTCGTCGGTTTTCTCAGGTTTGCAAGCGACAAGCAAGCTCCCAGATGAAATAAGACCCATCGGGTCAATCCCAACCGCGTTACATATTATTCTGCTCTCCGGAAGTATCGGCACGGCGTCTCGCCTGATGGCAAGTCCCACATCTGCTGCGGCAGCCAACTCGCGAAGCGCCATAGCCAAACCGCCCTCAGTCGGATCGTGCATACTTGTCACACCGCCGACATCCACCGCAGCCATTGCGTAGTCGACTACACATATGCCGGGGTGATCAAGAAAGCGCGAAGCAGACATCATCACATCTAAGGAAACGCCTCTACGCATCAGATCTTCTCTAGCATCCTTCGCAAGAATAGCTGTGCCCTCGATGGCAATCCCGCCAACAAGAATAAGGTCATTGCCGGGAACAGCCCCTCTAGTCATCACAAGCCTATCCCGAGGGACTGTGCCGATCATGCAACCGCACACCACTGTGCGATTCACCGTCGGGGTAACCTCTGTGTGACCTCCCACTAGCGCCACGCCAAGCTTGCAGCAAGATTCATTGATTTGGCTGAACACGTGTTCAACGCACGATTCGTCAACCCCTTCAGGCAACATAATCACGGCTGTGAAATAGAGGGGTCTGGCACCGTGTGCGGCGACATCGTTAGCGTTTACGACAACCGCATAATGCCCGACCAAGTCAGAGGCGAACGTTACCGGATCAGAAGCAACGACCAACACCGTATCGCCCAATTCGACAGCGGCAGCATCTTCACCGTACGCGGGTCCGACCAACACACCGTCGGTTTTAGGTATCTGCCGCAGCAGACGATTTAGAATCTCCGGCGGCAGCTTTCCGGTTCGCAGCTTCATTTGGTGAAAACCTCGCCAGTCCGGAAAGCGGACCACGCAAGTTCGAAGGGTTCGTCCCTTTCGGGAATCGGCCTGACGGGCACACGGGTAATCCGGAAGCTGCACTCGTCGAGAGAACTCACTTCCAGCTCGGCAATCGTCGCGCGCAGGTCTTCGTTCTCCGGCGCAAACGCCAAAGGCTTACCGCTGGCCGGGTTTACAAGCTCAGGATGGATGACGAACCCATCCTCTCTAAGCACGAGGAACGACCCACGGCTCCCCCCACGCTGTTCCAGGTATTCGACAATCGCATCAAGGAATGCAGCGCAGGTCAGGGCAAGATGCCTGGCTCTGCAAGCTTGCACCAGTTCGGCTCTGCTATTGATGTGGACTTTGCCCAACTGGAGTTGCTTGTAGAGCTCCTTTGCCTCCGAAAGGGCAGACTTGCATGCGTTGTATTCTCTTATGTGTCCACCGTACATAGACATCAGCCGCCGGATTCTTGAGAGCGCCTCGCTTGGCGTTAAACCATCGCGCGCAGAGTTTAAACGGCTTAACGAACGCACAAATTCGCCCACTTGTACCTCAACACTCGGTGGGACGGGGCCCACAACTTCGCAACCATAAACGTTGGCTATGTATTCTGCCGCCCTAAGACCACCCACCTGGCCTGAATTGAGAGCCGACCCACCAGGCCTCTTGACGCCATGCGTTCCCGCCATTTCACCGATAACAAACGTGTGAGGGATATTGGACTGCCACCATTTGTCCACGACGAACCCGCCGTTGTGGTGCTGAGCACAAACGTTAATCTCCAACGGCTCCGAGCGAATGTCTATCCCGTGTTCGGCGTATATCTCGATAGCCAGCGGATTCATATGCTCGAGCCGTTCTATTGGCGTAGCTTGAAGGGCATGATTGCGACGCAGGTAAGCGAGAGCTTCCTCCTCAAGCGCAAACAGATCAAACGGCTCTTTTCCCGGACCCGGCACCGGATTCCTTGTGAAATCCATATAGACCTTGCGGCCCAATATTTGCGTTTCGTAGTAAACAAGCACATCTATAAGTGATGACTGCTGATTGAGAATCCGTTGCGGATCGAAGGGCCATTGATATCCCTTCAGGAAGATATTAGTCGCCATCTTAGCTGTGGTATCGAAGAAAGGAGCCAGAAACTCTCTCTCGTCGCCGCCGGAGGCATCCGTTGAGAAAATGCGCGGCACTACCTGCATATACGTACCGGAAACGTTCCATCGAAACTTTGTTGAAGCTAGACCGAACTGGGATTCGGTCAAATTGTGAGCCTTGAGACCCGCTTCCAAGGCGAGTCCGTGGATGCCGATCTGACTCGGCGGGTAAACGCTGATCTCGTACAGTTCGCCCGGCCCGCCCGCCGCAAGCACTAGGTTCTCGCAAAGAAAAAGCGTCAACCCGCAGCAGGGGTCGTCAAGGCGCGACTTGTCGAACGTCAACACACCCGCGATGCGCTTTGTCCCGTTGTCGGACACGTTGATCAGCTTCGCAACCTCCTGCTGATCGAATACCCTTATACCATATCGCTCGGCCTGTTTTTGCAAACACTCACTCATGTAAAGCGAGGTCTTCGGTCCTGCTGAGGTTGCCCGTTCATACGGGTCGTGGTCAGTCTTGTAGCCGATATAGGCACCTTCAGGATCGTGTGGAAAAGGCACTCCCACCTGCACAAGATGGTAAAACTCCCGCAAAGAGGATTCAGCTTCAGCAAGAGCCACGTCGCCGTGCATGCAGCCGAATGCCGTGAGAGTGCGCGCGAAGTCCAAAGCCGAATCTGCCACCGACGGACTTGTGCCGAGTTTATAATACGTTTGTTTGTCGGAGCCGCTCATTCTGGAAGCTCCAAGTCCTACTCCGGCAGTGACAACGGCAATTCGGTCCTGAGGATTGCTTACACCCTTCTGTTCGAAAAACTCATAGAGGTGCACTGCACAATTCATACCGGCTGCGCCGGAACCAACTATCACAGTGTTCAGGTGGTAGACTGGCACCTCCGCACCGGAGTCAAGTCTCAGCACAGACTGACGAATCAAGGCGACCTCCTTATTGCAAGACTTCAACACGAATTGCAGCGCGGCAGAACGGCTGCGACACATGTCGGATTCGGCAGTCGAGTTTATTTGACCTGCCTATGTGGCTGCTGAGGCAGTAGATTTCGTCAACCCCGCAACCCGCACGGTACTTCTCATCGCTCGTGGTTCGGAGCTACAAGGAT
>JARYME010000063.1 GCA_029907315.1 Armatimonadota bacterium
GAACACCCCAATGTCATCCTGAACTTGATTCAGGATCCCTGCCATCGGAGGCGAAAGCCCTGGACCCCGGGTCAAGCCCGGGGTGACGTATGCGTGGTCATCCTGACCACCCCAACGTCATCCTGAACGGCAAAAATGTCATCCTGAACTTGATTCAGGATCCCCGCCATCGCAGGGCACAAACCCCCAATGCATGGGCACGTCCCGTGTTACTTCTGAGCCAGTCCCAGGAACGCGCGGAAGGACTCGCGGCGCAGAACGTGGAAGCGTTTTCATGCGAAAAAAGTCGTGCGGTTGGCGGCACGTTCCAAATAAGCACCAACAGCACACATACACATTCGGAAGGTGACGGCAAATGGCAAACAAGGTTCGGATCGGTGTAATCGGCGTCGGAGGTATGGGAACCTTCCACGCCAGATATCTCAAGGCAGGCGAAGTGAAGCGCTGCGAGCTTACAGCAGTGTGCGACATCGACCCCGACAGGCTCAAAGACTGGACTGATATACCCACATTCACCGACAGCCGCGAGCTCATCAGGTCGGGACTAGTCGACGCAGTCCTCATAGCTACTCCACACTATGATCACACGACTATAGGCATCGATGCATTCCAGAACGGACTCCACGTGCTCACCGAAAAGCCGATTTCTGTTCACAAAGCAGACTGCGAGAAGCTGATAGCTGCCTACAAGGCAAGCGGCAAAGTTTTCAGCGTCATGTATCAAATGCGCACGGAGCCTCTGTGCAAGAAAGTCAAACAACTTCTCAACTCCGGCGAACTCGGGCAAATTGTCAGGATCAACTGGATAGTCACAGACTGGTTCCGCACCCAAGCCTACTACGACAGCGGCGGTTGGCGGGCAACATGGAAGGGCGAGGGTGGTGGAGTGCTGCTCAACCAGTGCCCTCACAACCTCGACCTGCTGCAGTGGTGGTTCGGGATGCCCTCAAAGATCAGAGCGTTCTGCGGGTTCGGCAAGTGGCACGACATAGAAGTGGAGGATGCTGTCACTGCATACCTGGAGTATCCGAACGGCGCAACGGGCGTGTTCGTAACGACAACCGGCGAAGCTCCGGGCACCAACCGGCTGGAGGTGGCAGGTGATCGCGGTAAGCTGGTAGTCGAGGGAGGCAAGATCACCTTCATTCGCAACGAGGAGCCTATGTTAGAGTTTCTAAGAACCTGCCCGCGCGGGTTTGGCAAGCCCGCAGTTTGGAATATAGAGATCCCTTACGGCCGTGAGGAGAGTGGCCACAAGGTGGTCACCCAGAACTTTGTTGACGCAATTCTCGACGGCGCAGAGCGCATCACTCCCGGCGAAGAGGGTATCAACTCCGTGGAGCTAGTCAACTGCATGCTCTACTCCACTTGGACCGATTCCACGGTCGCCCTTCCGCTGGACGGGGCCGCCTACGAAGCCAAGCTTCGAGAGCTGTGTGCGACCTCGCGGTTCGAAAAGAAGGAAGTAAAAGCCAAGCAGGACGACATCGCGTCGTCGTTCAAGAGCGTCTAGTCGAGGAGCGGGCAGGAAGTTGACGTTCCTCGGTTACACGCTTTGGCAGTGGGCGCTCGGTGCGCTGGCAGCGCTTTGTATCGGCATTTCAAAAACGGGCGTTCCGGGAGTGGGGACGCCCGTTGTGCCCCTGTTGGCAGCGGCATTCGGAGGCCGCCCGTCAATCGGCATAATGCTTCCTCTGCTCATTATGGGCGACGTTTTCGCCGTGAGTTGGTATCGCAAGCACGCTCAGTGGGACAAGCTGGTCGGCTTGCTGCCGTGGGTTGTTGTCGGACTAGCAGTCGGCGCAGGAGCCCTTCAGATTACTGCCAAAACAAATGGCACCCGCGACATTTTGGGGCAAGTGATCGGGTGGCTAGTTCTTCTGATGCTGGTGGTCTACTTTCTTCAGGGCAAGCTGGGGGAAAAGCTGACGCCCACCTCTTCTTTTGGTGTAGCGGCTACCGGTGTCTTGGCTGGTTTTTCGACGATGGTTTCAAACGCTGCCGGCCCGGTGATGACTATCTATTTGGCTGCTCACAAGCTTCCGAAGAACCAATTTATGGGCACGATAGCCTGGTATTTCTTCATCATCAACCTCAGCAAGCTGCCCGTATACGTCGTCCTGACGGCTGCAAACCCTCGCTCGCCGATAGTGACGGCACAGTCGTTGACCCTAAACGCGCTCCTTTTTCCCGCGGTGCTGGCTGGCGTCTACGCAGGCAAATGGCTTCTTCCTCGGATACCGCAGAAGACGTTCGAAGGGGTTCTGATCATTTTGGCGGCGGCAGCTGCGCTGAAGCTGGTCTTGGGTTAGTTAGAAGGATTCACCTTGGCAGCATCTTTACCACGACTGGGCTGAACGGCGGAATGTGCAAGTCCAGCACCAGCTTACCCCGAACAATCTGATGAGGAGCACCTTGCACCTCCAGCTCCTCCAGTAATCCCAGCTCGTGCAGCCTGATTTCGACGGTGCGACTTATTGGGGCATCCGTGAGGTTGAATGCGTTGACCACACAGCGGCCCTCTTCGGGGAGCACATGGATGTGAGTGAGCTCATCAGGACCGTAAAATGTGCCCCGCGCATACAAGTCCTTCAGAGACCGATATTCCGCCAGCGCCTTCTTGTAGGCTTCAAAGCGAGCAGTGCCGCTCCTTGCACCTCCGACCCCGATGTGCCGGCAAGTAGACGCATACCACCAAAACGCCAGGCAGTTGTCGTTGTCATTAGCCATGTCAAGGTGAATGTAGAGCGGGATCGAGTAGGCGAGGTTGTAGTAGAAAAGACTTATCGCTTTTCCGCTGAGCAGGTCCTCCAACGGGTTCCACATAAACTCAAAAGCCCACAGTTCTTGGAATGCTCCGTTCTCATTGTGCATGTAGTAGACGGGCAAGTACCGCACACCCCAGGGCCAGACGGGATCGTGCAGCTCAATCGTCACCCACGGGCATTCCTCTCGCACCTTCCTGGCAATCTTAGCAACTGCCCGAGCATGCATATCGGGCGTTGTAGGAACTGGGTGGCCGTGTGCCGGATCGTAGCACGGTCCGCGCCAGTCGAACTCGTCAAACATAATGAAGCTCATTCCGGCGCGGGCGATTTCGACGATGCGCTTGACCTTCTCCTCCTGATAGGCTTCCGAGCAGAAGCAGGGTTCGTAAAAAGGCTTGGGGGCATAAGGAGCGTAGTAGCCGGTCGTGCCGTCGAAGCGCATTCGATACATGCCCTGCCAGGCGTCGTCGTAGCTTCTGCCTATGGTCCGAAATCCAACCTTCAGGCCGAACTTCTCGCGAATGTTCTCAATGAACTCTTTAGGTTTGCCTAGGCGCGCTTCGTCCCAGATGGTCGTTCCCTCGCACACTTCCCAGCCGGGGTCCAGATAAAGCAGATCGCAGCCTAGATCGCGAGCTTTCTTAGCTTCGCCTTCAAGCGTTTCCGCGGTGTAGTGCTGTGCCAAGGCGCTGCGGTCGTTGTGGTACCATCCGATGTCGTAGAGTTCGTTCCAATTGATGGGCGGGTTGTAGTTTTCGGGGAAGGTGTGTCCCTTCGCCGACATGTATTCTCGGAAGAGATAGGAGCCCTGGCGCCACAGACCTTCGTAGAAGCGGTAGCAGGTAGTGCCGAACGTAAACTCGCCGCCAGGCTCGAGTATCCTTGCCTGGATAGGCTCGTTGTAGAGCGACGGTGCAGCGCCGCCGAAATTGAGGTAAGCTTGCACTACGGGTTTGCCGGACGGATCGACTTCTTCCCTGCATTCGGTTTCAACCATTGAGTACTCTACGGCCTCAGGGTTGTACTTGATGATCAAGAGGCCGTTTTCGCCGTTGCTCCACGCCCAGGCCTCCGATCTGCCCCTGCCGATATCGACCACTTCCTGAACCAGCCGCGCAGGATTGTGAAACGCGGAGCACTCATATCTGCCGTGGTAGATGTCGTCAAGAGGATAGTCGTGTTTCTTACCGTCGGGCTGCAAACGAAATGGAATAGCGATCAGCCGGTAGTCCTCTACGTCCAATCCGGGGCCACCGAACTTCTTCGGCTTCGCCAGCCTCTTTCTGAAACCGAATCTGTATCCACGAATTACGATCTCATCCGGTGACTGATTCGACAGTGTTATCTGCTCATCGAAGTAATCATCGTCCTCGGGAATGTAGAACACGTGGCGGACGGCGACGCGAGGAGCAGCAGCGTCATTGCCCAGAATTCCTCTTATGGTGACGGCTTGTCCGCCTCGGCGCCAAGGTTCTTCGCCGACATCGGCTTCGTACAGTCCTTCCAAACGGAAAATCCTGCTGCCGCATTCGACGAAAGCAGAATAACGATACTCCGAATCCGCGAACCTAACGCCGGAGTAGACACACTTGAGGGCTATCTTGCGGATTCTGCTATCGTCGAGCTCGATGTCGAGTTGGTAACGAGGTGTTTCGAAGCTTTCAAGGCGCACTTGCTCATTTTATGCCGTGGAGGGCCGGTCGTCAAGTACTTCAGGGCAATGGGTAAATGAGCGTATATTTGTGCGGAGTGTTCAGCCGGTTGATCGAACTTGACTGGAGTCGAAGGTATGTGATAGGCTGCGAAGCGCACAGAACCCTGCGGCAGGAGGAGCAAGCATTTGGAAAGGTTCGAGGATGCCCAAATCGCGGAGTTTTTGAGAAGGTCTTACTTCGCAGTCGACGGGCTCTGGTTCGTCAAATCCGAGGAGCGATACGGCTTCGAGGAAGCGATGGCTCTGGACGAAGCCGTTTGGGATGTGATGAGCAAAATCCAGGCACGCAAGGCGCGTGCCCTGCTGGGCATCACAGGCAACTCTCTGGAGGACCTGGCTGTAGGCTTCTCTCTAAAGCTGGCTGCCGAAGGGTACGATTACGACCTGGAGGTAAACCCGTCGGCAGCCGTGTTCACTGTAAGAACGTGCCCCTGGTATGAGATCCTGAAATCGAGCGGACGCACCCATATTGCGGAAACGATTGCAGATCGGATATGTAAGCGCGAGTTCTCCGGCTGGACGCGTGAGTTCGGACAAGATATCCAAGTGCACTTTGATGGGCGCCTTTGCGTACCGCGCGAGCAGTGCGACACCTGCCGGGTAGTTTTCAGTCAGCCGTGCTGAGAGCTCGCGGATGTTCGCCGACGATCCGCTCGAAGTTGCGGTGATATATCATTTCGAGCACCTCAGCGGGCAGGCGCAACCCGCGTATCACTCCATCTTCCGGAGGTCCGAGCAATTCGTCTGCGCCTTCGGGTACTCTGAACTCATCGTCCGTTTCCAGGAAGCGCTTCACTATTCCTGCGCGGTGCGCGGCCTGTTCAAGGCTCAACGAGTCTTCAATGTCCGTGCCGAAGATTATCCGACGGGCATAGGTAACGAAGAACTCGCGGGACTCGGTGGGGTTCCTAGATAAGTTGTATAGAAGTTCTATTCCAGGCGCGAGGTCGAAATGAACGTTGTCATAGGTGTCCAGCAGGTTCGCAGCCCTGGGGAGATCGTTTGACAGAAACAGAAAATGTGCGAACGTAACAACTAACCCAGGGTGACGCTCCAGAACGTTTTCGACTTCGGCTAGGATCTGTTCGTACGACGGAAACGTTTCATCGTAGCCCCAGCCCTTCTCGACAGCCCACTTCGGAGTCAGACGTGGCACCCAAAACTCCGGTGGGTCAGCTGCGTGCCAAACTATCGGTATGCCTTCCCGCTCGGCATATGCAAAGAAGGGTTCGAAGTAGTCGCTGTCGATAGGAATTCCCAGCGCCTTCCGGCTGTCTGGTTTCGTTTCCAGAAGCTTGATGCCATCGGCGCCTTTTTCGATCAAGACACGAACCTGTTCGTCAAGCGGTAGCGCACCCAGATCAGAGCCCATGCTAGACGTGCGCGAAGAGTGATCCAGGGCGGCAAACACATAGAACCGATCCGGTAAAGCCTTCTTTGCCTGGAACGCGGCACTGTTGGACTGCGGGTCGTAGTGTAGGCAAACAATGCCCATCCGCTTAGCACCGATGCGACGACAAATCGAATCTAGTTGAGTAGCCCCTTCTGCGCTGCGCAGGTGCACGTGCGAGTCGATCAATTCCGCCATCAGCTTCCCTCCCCAAGCTTTGTTCTGCGGCGGCGTCCAAAAGTCCTTGCGCTTGCGGATGGCCAGATGCAGCAATATACTTAGCAATCGGGATCGTTCAGTCGGCATTTGAGTGTGCGGGAGGGATACCGTGAGCGGCGATTACCTGATTTGGGTGTGCTTGGTCCTTGTATCGGTGTTGTCGACGTCCGCCGGCGGCACAGAGCTGGAAGAAGAATGGTTAGATCACTTTGCATTTCATCCCCCGGAGTCTGAGATGCAAGGGGTGTGTGCGCTGGGCAGCGGACCGCTGCCCATTTTCTCCGTGAAACCCGCAAAACCAGGCAAGCAGCTTGTTCGTGTATCGCTGCCCTTTGCGCCTGGAACTTACCCAGCCGAACTGGGACTTGTCGTCACATCGGGAGATTTCACTGCACAGCCGGACGTTCGAGTGCTAACTTATCATCCCGGAAAACCGCGCTGCGTCCGCAGGGCCGTGATCAGCTTTCCTTACTCGTTTCCGGACTCGGCTGAGGTTAGGTTTGCACTGAAGCTTGCACCTGGTCGCCAGGCCGCGCTGCCGTCGCCCAAAAGAGCTTGGGAGCATTCGGAACGCATAGGTGATGTTGAGATTGTTATCCGTCCCGGTTCAGTGGAGGTACGTAGAGACGGCAATGCAATGTGGTCGGCGGAACTGATCGCGCCGCCGCGGAAATCCGAAACGCTGCCTCTGGCTGAAGTTATCGAACGAGGGAATCACTACATATGGTTCCGTTTGCTTGTTCCCGACTCCGCGTACCCTCGAATCATTGAAGTGCGAGCTGATTCGGTCGGAACAGTTGCTGTCAAGGCTCACGTTCAGCGTTTGGAACCGGGAGATTCTTACGCTCCGGACCTCGGATGGCGAATACGCGGGCTGAGCATCAAGCCCGTTCCCAAACACGATTTCTCAACCGGTGAGCCTATCGCAGTCGAGTGCACCGGCCTCAAAGTAAGCTTTCCGGACGCGCCGTATCTGCGCCGAGGTTATGTGTGCGTAGAGGACTCCGTCGTGAACTACCTCCGCTGTACAAGCACCGAAAACGTCCCGTTCCAGGAAGCCGCTTGGAGAACCGCTGCATTTGCTGTGGGACCTGTGAGTGCCGCTGAATTGACACCTCTCTTGGAGCCTTCGCACCAAGTCAAAGTGCCTCCTGCATTCTACGACAGTCTCTACGGGAGCGGTTGCGAACCAGATTTGTCGCCCTGGCCTTTGTTGGAGGATATCAGCCGTTATCACCGAGACCTCATACCACAGTGCACGCTTCCAGGCGACGACTTTGGAAACGTGACGGGCTTTCCCCCGAGCGTTTTCGGAATGAACAGGCTTAACCACTGTCCGCCGATATTTGAGGAGTACTATAGGTCCCAGGATACAAGACTCCGCGAGACAGCTCTTGAGTGGTGCTCAGACTTCTATGATCTCTCGATCTGGTGGGGCACGACACGTGAGGGGCAGTTCGGCGGAACACGATACAACAACGTCCAGGTGCACACCGACCAGCACAAGGGCGACACCAGCTTTATGTGGCGGTCGAACACCGCGGTCAACTTCTGCACCAAGGGTTACGATTCTTTCTTCTACGCTTTCGAAGAGACTGGGGACCCGCGGATGAGTGTGGCGCTGAAATGGCAAGTCGAATATGCCCGCAGCAGTGTTCACGCAGACCGCGAATGCCGCAACATCGGCGACGTGTTGGACTTCCTCAGGCTGTATCGGTTTACCGGGATTCGAAGCTTCGTAGATGAGGCGCTGCGCCTATTTCGCGAACTGCGGCCCAAGATAGGTGAGGACAATCTCTTCAGTCAAGGTGGGCAGCCGATCGAGAAAGACGGGCCTTTCATAGACGACGACCAGCAGGGCTATCTACATCCGTTTGCAAAACCCTACATAATAGGCTACGCTCTCCAAGGACTCCCCGAGCTGGCGAGGTTGCACCCGGACGAACCGAGGCTCAAAGACGTAGTGCGCGCCGTGGCGGATTTCCTGGCTGAAACGGTTGATCCGGCGGGCGGTTGGCGCTACCCGCATCCAAGATCGACCAGGTGTCTCATTCAACAGGGTATCGAACACGCGGCGCAGATAGCGCGGGCCGCAGAATATCTCGAGAGCCGCGGCGAATCCATAGACAATCTGCTTGACGCCATAGAAACGGTCCTCCAGGCTCGTGTGCTGGCTTGGGAGAAGACGGGCCAGATATTGAGCGGTTTGGGCGGATGGGAAGAAGCTGCGGGAATCCTCAAAGACGGAAAGACTGTTTACGATCTATACAAAAAGCCGTCGGACCGCGACCCCAGCCGAGACTACACAGAGGGCGCCTTGAGCACAGGCTCTTCATCGCCTGAGGGAATCGTATACTTTTGGGATGTGCTGCAGTTCTATCTGAAATATCGCCCTGCCGAAAGGCTCTTCAATGCCAACCCGGACCTGCAAAAGATTCTCGATCGCTTAGAGCGCAAGCGGTCTGAACGTCCAAAACCGACGTCCGACTACCTCCGTTACGGAATGGCGGAACGTCTTCCGACATTTAATGAAGCTCAGATTCGACGGTTGACTTTTCCTCTTGCATACGACCCGTTGAAGTATCCCGACTTTGCTGAATGGCGCAGAAAAGCCCGCGAGAAACTGCTCGAATGCTACCTTTCGCCGCCTCCTAGGGCCGACTTCGAACCGGTTACGGTAGCCCGAGAAGATAGGGGCAGCTATGAAGCGCGCAAGATTGTGTTCAACGTTTCCGCCGACTGCCGAATACCGGCATATCTGCTTGTTCCGAAGGGACAAGGGCGCTTCCCGGCGATTCTTGTTTTGCATGACCACGGCGCACACTTTTCCATAGGTAAAGAAAAGGTAGTCCGACCGTTTGCGGAGGGGGCTGAGATCATCTCGGATGCCGACAAATGGGTGGACACATACTACGGCGGACGATTCATCGGAGACGAGTTGGCAAAGCGAGGATACGCAGTTCTCGCCTGCGACGCCCTTTTCTGGGGCGACCGAGGGCGCAAGGAAGGCGTACAATACGAAGCTCAGCAGGAACTTGCAGCCAACCTCTTGCAATTAGGGATGACTTGGTCGGGTGTGATAACCTGGGACGATATAAGAAGTGCCGAATTCTTGGCATCGCTTCCCGAAGTGGATCCGAGCCGGATAGGTGCAATCGGCTTATCTATGGGCGCTCATAGGACGTGGACGCTCTGTGCCGCATCTGATGTCGTCAAAGTAGGCGCAGCCGTTTGCTGGATGGGCGACACACAAACCCTGGCCTCTCCGGGCAATAATCAGACCAGGGGGTATTCGGCATATTCGATGCTCGTTCCCGATCTCAGGAACTATCTGGATTATCCGGATGTGGCATCGATTGCGTGCCCCAAGCCGATGCTGTTTTTCAACGGCACATATGATGATTTGTTCCCGGTCGAAGGAGTAAAAGCGGCATACGCGAAGATGCGCCGCGTATGGGAAGCGCAAGGTGCGGGAGATCGGTTGGTTACAAAGCTTTGGCCCTGTTCGCACATTTTCTCAGTAGAAATGCAAGAAGAAGCTTTCGCGTTTTTAGACCGCTGGTTGAAGGTGAAGGCAGAGAGGTGAAACCTGTGAGAGCGATAGTGCTGCCGATATCTGTTGTTTTGGCTGCTTCTTCCGGAGGGGACACACCTACCCATCAGGGCGGCCGAGCTTTTTTGAAAGCGGTGAAATCGGTTGTCGTCGGCAATGTCTGGTCCGGTGCACCGGTCGGCTTCTGCATAGCAACTCGCGGAAACAAACAGTATGTCGCATACTACGATGCAGACTGCCGAATGACGATAGCCTGCAGGAGCCTGGATTCGGACACATGGACTTATCAAAAGCTGGAAGACCGTGTAGGCTGGGACAGCCACAACGGCATCACGTTCGCTTTCGACTGTGATGGCTGTATCCACTTGGCGGGCAATATGCACGGCTCGCCTCTTCGATACTACCGCACGACGAAGCCGGAAGATATTACCACCTTTGTAAGAGTCGAGTCGATGGTGGGTGCCAATGAACAGCGCTGCACCTATCCCAGGTTCGGCACAACACCCAACGGTGCTCTGACGTTCTCATACAGGGATGGCGGGTCCGGAAACGGAAATGAGATAGTGAACGTCTACGATGCAGCAGCCAAGAAGTGGACGCGCCTGCTGGACAAACCTCTCTTCGACGGCGAGGGCAAGAGAAACGCGTATTATACCGGTCCGGTTCGTGACCAACACGGCATCTACCACTTGGCGTGGGTATGGAGGGAAAGCCCAGACTGCTCCACCAATCACGATGTATCCTACGCGCGGAGTCCCGACTATAAGAGCCGTTTCGAAAAAAGCGACGGCACTCCGATCCCGCTTCCCATTACGCTGGCAAATGCCGAAGTAATCGACCCTGTACCCACGAAGGGTGGTTTGCTGAACAACATCGCCCTGAGTCTCGATTCGCAGGACCGGCCGATGGTAACCTATATCAAGTTCGACGAAGTCGGCAGGACGCAGATATATACGGCCAGGCGCGAGCAGTCGGGCTGGAGGATTTACAGAACCACCGATTGGAAGGACCGGTGGGAGTTTTCCGGAGGCGGATCTATTCCCACGATGATTTCTTTCACAGGTCCGCAAGTTTGGAACAGCGGCAGGCTGTGTCAGGTTTTCACGAACAAGTTCCTAAGCCCGCATCAGCAGGTGCGGTTCCTGGACGAAGCAACCCTCAAGCAAATCGGCGAGCCAGTTCCGCTGCTTCCTGAGGAGTTAGTAACGCCAAGAGCCAGACACACGCAGGATTGGCAGGTCAATATCGTAGGAGTGAACTTCGGCGCCCTTCGCAAGAACGGTCGAATGTGGGTGCTGAGGTGGGAATCGGCTGGAGCGAACCGGGACCGACCGCGGGATACGGTGCCGCCTCCCTCGCGTCTCGAAGTAATCGAACTCACCACTGCCGATTCACCAGGTTGACATCCTCGCGGCTCAACTGTAAACTGTGCACCAAGACATAGTGGAGATCTCTTGCGGTGATGCTTCCTCGGGACGAGGACGGAATCGGAGCGACGTGGATTGCGGCAATAGTCCTGTTAGGGATAACGCTCTTGGTCGGCCTTGTGCTGTATCTTCAGATGAGTGCGCCTCTTCACGAGTCCGGAAATCGGAGGGTCGGCAGGTTAGGCGCGCCGTCGACGGCCATTCTGCACATCCGCGAAAGAGTCTGCGCGCAAACGTGCTCATTGGATACGGCACAGTCGACCGCTTTGTATAGGTTCTGACGATCGATATCCGGCGCACTACCGAGCATCGAGTAGTTTCTAGAGCCCTGTCCGGCTCTTTCCGGACGGGGCTTTTCGACGGCTGTGTCCTGAGTGGGTATAATCACACAGGCACAATTTGGTACGAACGACTCATAATCCGCTCTGCAGTATAGGGAGGTTACAGACGTGAGTAGGGTGTTTTTTGCTTCTGCGAAGATGAAAGCGCTCAGAGCCGATGCAAGCCTACCGGCGAAGTTCAGGAGGCTTCTCTCGCAGTTTCCCTTGAAAGGTATGTTTGAAGGCAAGACGGTTGCAATCAAGATGCATCTCGGTGCTCACCTGGGCTATACGACGATCCCGCCGCTTTTCGTGCGGATACTGGTTGAAGAGGTCAAAAACGCTGGCGGGCATCCGTTCATAACGGATGGCAGAGGTTCGCTCGCAGGCGCCAAAGCCCGCGGCTACACTGAGGAGACTGTGGGATGCCACATCGTTGAAGCTGCCGCACACAATGAGCGCTACTATATAACCGTCCCCATAAACTACCTGTCGCTTGAGAGCGTGCAGATCTGCGGTGAGATAGCAAACGCAGACGCAATGATAGTCCTTAGCCACGGCAAAGGACACGGCCACTGCGGCTTCGGTGGCGCTATCAAGAACATTGCTATGGGCTGCGTGACTTGCAAAAGCCGTGGTGAAATACATGCGCTGATCGACACCGAATTTGAATGGAACGCAGAGGCGTGCACTCACTGCTATTTGTGCCGCGACAACTGTCCTGCGGAGGCGATATCTTTCGACAAAGACAACAGGCTTCAGATCAACCTGCACCATTGTCGATACTGCATGCACTGCGTGACCTCTTGCCCACAGAATGCCATAAAAATCAACGAGGAAGGCATGAGGCAGTTCCAAAAAGGTATGGCATTGGTGACCAAAGCTTGCTTGGATACGTTCGAGCCGAACCGTGTGCTTTTCATCAATCACGTGTGCAGCGTGACCCCGTTCTGCGACTGTTGGGGCTTTTCGTCGCTGCCGATAGTTCCGGACGTGGGTATATTCGCGGGCGACGACATAGTCGCCGTTGAACAAGCCTCAATCGACTCGATCAAGACCGAGAACTATATTCCGGGTTCGCTGCCTCACCCGTATGAAGTGCGCGATGTGCCCGGTCACCTCTTCCAGAAGATACACGGCAAGGATCCCTACCTGCAGTGCGAGGAGGCAGCAAAGGCGGGACTCGGCAGCCGAGAATACGAGATAGTAGAGGTTGAGTAGGGTGACTCCCAGAGAGAAATTCATAGCGGCGCTGGAGCGCCGACCGATTACTGGGCGGGTGCCCCATTTCGAGCTGGTTTTTTACTTGACCATGGAAGCTTTCCGAAAGGTGCACCCGTCCCACAGGTGGTACGGACAGTGGGAGCAGATGCAGGAGAAAGAACGGCAGCTCCACAGGGAGGATATGGCGGAAACGTATATAATGACTGCCGAGCGATACGAGCACAGCGCCATTTTCCTGCATCCGAACCCCGGTAGCTTTGAGGAAACGATTCGACTGATTGACATCGTTCGCGAAAAATCCGGCGATAAGTATTTTCTGATGCTACACGGGGATGCGACATTTAGTATTCCGGACGGTAAGCGGATGGTGGAGTTCAGCTACCGAATGGTTGACGACCCTGAGGGGTTGAAACGCGAAGCTTCGGCAAATGTCGACGCCGCGCTGGCGCGAGCGGAAAAGTTCGCCGAACACGGCGGGCTTGATGGCTTTGCTTTGTGTGCCGACTACTGCTTCAACACGGGGCCTTTTATGAGTCCTTCGCAGTTCAGCGAGTTTGTTACACCGTATCTTGCGCGGCTCATAAAGGGCTACCGAGATATGGGCTTCTACACGATCAAGCATACGGATGGAAACATCATGCCTATTTTGGATCAGCTGGTTCAGGCGAATCCGCACGCTCTGCATTCGTTAGACCCGCAGGGCGGTGTAGACATAGCCGAAGTGAAGCGGCTTTACGGCGATCGTGTGTGCTTGATCGGTAATGTCAACTGCGGACTGCTGGATACCGGCACCGATGAAGAGGTGATCGAATCGGCGCGGTATGCGCTGAAGCACGGTATGCCTGGCGGTGGCTATATCTTCTCGACTTCGAATTGCATTTACACCGGCATGCGCCTGGAACGATACGAACTCATGCTGGATGTGTGGAGGAAAGAGGGGAATTACGAGTGATAGGTCGAGACGCACCACCATGCTGACCATGCTGACTGCCGAAACCATTACCGCGAAGCCTAAAAGTGTCCTCTTGAACGCAAAAACGTCATCCTGAACGGCAAAAAACGTAATCCTGAACACCTAAGTAGTCATCCTGAACATCTAAGTAGTCATCCTGAACTTGATTCAGGATCCCCCGTCATCGAAGAGTCAGACCTGGATGCCGGATCAAGTCCGGCATGACGTGGGGCGTGATGCCAGATCAAGTGCGGCATGACGTGTGGTGTGATGCCGGATCAAGTCCGGCATGACGAAAAAGAGGCACGTCGTCCCGACCACCAAGAGTGTCGTCCTGAACACCAAAAACGCCATCCTGAACGCCCAAAAGCGTCATCCTGAACTTGATTCAGGATCCCCGTCATCGAAGAGTCAGACCTGGATGCCGAATCAAGTTCGGCATGACGTGGGGTGTGATGCCGAGTCAAGTCTGGCACGACGTGAGGTGTAATGCCGAATCAAGTCCGGCATTACGTGGGGTGTGAGCCCCGGGACAAGCCCGGAGTGACGTATGCGGGGTCCTCCTGAACGCCCCAACGTCATCCTGAACTTGATTCAGGATCCCCGAAGTCGAAGAGTCAACCCCCTGGATGCAGGGTTGAATGTGGCGTAACATGTTGGGGATCTTACACAACCTATTGGTTCACGGAGGTCTGAGCTTTGTACATACTCGGTTTCGATATAGGCGGTACCAAGACAATGGTCGGCGTGGCAGATGAATCCGGCACGGTGCTTGCGATGCGCCGGTTCGAGACCAAGAGCGAGCTGGGACCCAAACAAGCTCTCGACCGGATGAAAAAAGCTGCGCGTGAGGTTGTTAGAGAAGCGGGGGTCGGCGTAGACGTCATCGGAATCGGCTGCGGCGGTCCACTTGATCGCAAATCCGGAACGCTTTACACCGTGCCCAATCTTCCCGGCTGGGAAGGCATTTGCTTAACCCGCGAGCTCGGTGAAGATTTTGGCGTGCCTGCCTATTTGGAAAACGACGCGAACGCGGCAGCGATGGGCGAACACCTCTTCGGCGCCGGCAAGGGTATAGATGATTTTGTGTTTATGATAGTCGGCACCGGAATCGGCGGAGGCATTATAGCGAATGGTCGCATCTATCGAGGCTTCGGCGAGAACGCTGGTGAAATCGGCCATCACAAAATAATGTCCGAGGGCCCGCCCTGTCCGTGCGGAGACCGCGGCTGTCTGGAGGCACTGGCGTCCGGCACGTCGATTGCGCGCATAGCGCGTGAGAGGCTGGCAGAGAAACCGGAGACGGTCATTATGCAATGGGTAAGCTCGCCGGAAGAACTTACTGCGGAGCTGGTCGCTCGAGCAGCAAGTCAAGGGGATCCGTTTGCATCCAGCGTTTGGCAGGAGTGCATGCACAACCTCGGAATAGGTATCGCCAACGTGGTAAACATTCTTAATCCGCGTCTCGTTATACTGGGGGGCGGGGTTACAAAAGCGGGAAGTCTGCTTTTCGAGCCTGTGCGTCGAGTAGTGCGCGAACGCGCTATGCCCGCATTGGCAGCTGACGTGGAGGTAGTGCCTGCGAAAAACGGCGACCTTGTCGGCCTGATGGGCGCATTCGCCGTTGCCATCGACAACGTCCTGGGCAGGGCCTAACCACGTCTACTACGGCAGGTCGCGTGCTCCTGCCGCCAAATCCCAGTATCTACCCCACTGAGTCGAGCTGCCCTGGTAGACGTACCAGTTGCCGTCGTAGCCGCAAGAACTCGTATAAGGAAGCATAAAGTTGCCGACGTGGCAGTCGATGAATACGCAGTTTACCCGCATCGCCCACGGTCTGTTCGGCTGTCGCTGCCAGTAGTAGACGTCCCACAGGAACGGTCTCCAGCCGTAGTTGTGCCACGCCTGTTCGTAGATCAAGGCAGCTTTACTTGGAAACTTGACCTGGGCTATTGTTACAGGCCGAGCATAATAGTCGGCGTATTGCATAAGTGCGTGCTTGACATAATAACTGGAGCGCACCTCATACGGCAGGTAGCCAGGTTCCGCGTCGATGGCTTCCTTGTCCCACTTTTTCCATTCGCTGGGACACTTAAAGACCTGGAGGTTTTTCAGATACGGACGGAGGACCAGCCCAATGCCAGCAGGGTAAAGACCATCGTCCGTTTTGTATCTGTGGGCGAACTCTTTGATCCACATAGCTCCGATGTGGGCGTTGGCGTGTCCGCCGGTGTAGGGTATGCCGACCGACGTTTGATCCGGAAATGCGCCGTACCAGGTGTCCGTGTACATCTGGAATGCCACCGCGATCTGCCTGAGCTGGTTATTGCAGGTCGTTTCGCGGCCCTTTTCTTTGGCCTTCAAGATGAACGGGAAGAGGATGGCTGCAAGGACGGCAATAATTGCGATGACGACTAGTAGTTCGACGAGAGTAAAACCGCGGACGAGGACGATTTTTCTGGTGCGCATGGCTTTGCCCTCCCTTCGCGTCGACCGCTTGTCGACGCTGCGCTCATCGGTCTTCAGGATAATACCACAACACACCCGCAGGTGCAAGGGGTTTGGTCTAATTGTTTAGTCCACTTGACTGTCGCTTTTTAAGAAGATAGAATTGGTTTGTAAAAGCCTCATGCCGGACTTGATTCGGCATCACACAGCACGTCATGCCGGGCTTGATCCGGCATCATACAACACGTCATGCCGGGCTTGACCCGGCATCCAGGGGGTTGCTCTTCGGTGATGGGGATCCTGAATCAAGTTCAGGATGACGCTTCCATCGTTCAGGATGACGTTGGGGCGTTCAGGATGACCCAGCATACGTCACCCCAGGCTTGTCCCGGGGTTCATACCACAAGTCATGCCGGACTTGATCCGGCATCACACAACACGTCATGCCGGGCTTGACCCGGCATCCAGGGGGTTGCTCTTCGATGATGGGGATCCTGAATCAAGTTCAGGATGACGCTTTTGGTGTTCAGGATGACTTGCTAATAAATACGACCTGTTAATATCTGTTATAATAAGCATCACCATTAATAAGTAGCAGTCTATCAGGGTTTTGGCGGAGGGAAACCGTCCCTTCGGCGCCAAAGCCCTTGTCGTGCTGTACACGGTAGAGTAGACTACAGCAGCGCCTTATCTGATAAAACGATGAGCTTGGAACAGATAGTAGGTGTTGTATCCAATCATAAGCCGTTTTCCGAAGTGCTCGAATGGGCAGAGGAGGGTGAGCGGGCCCTGCAGTTGGAAGGGCTTACCCCGGCTGCCAAGCCGCTGCTGTTGGCTGCGCTTTTCAGACGAACTCGGCGTACCCTGTTTGCTGTCACCTATTCGCAGGAGCAGGCGGAGCGCATTGCCGAGGACCTCTCCCACTACGGCATTCCCAAGGATAAAATCGCCTACTTGCCACCCAGCGACTCGCTGATCTACGAAGAGGGCCCGCCGGACTACAGCATCATCGGCGAGCGACTGAGCGTGCTGCACGCCCTGGCGTCGGGTAAGCGCGTGATAGCAGTGGCTCCCATAAACGCGGCACTCAGGCGAACGATGCCCCGCGAGAGCTTGCTCAGGTCCTACGCGTCCGTGAAAGTCGGCGACCAAATGGACATCGACAAATTCGCCGAGCTGCTTTCGGCGATGGGCTACGAACACACGGATGTAGTCGACCGTCACGGCGAGTTTGCAAAGCGCGGTGGGCTTGTAGATGTCTACGCATCCAACGAAGAGGATCCCATTCGCATAGAACTGTTCGGCGACGAAATCGAGTCCATCAGACATTTCGATTCTGCCTCCCAGCGGTCGATCGACAAGATTCCTCAGGCGGAGATCCTTCCAGCGCGCGAGGTGCTCCTTGATCCCGACAACTGCGCACGGGCAGCAGAGCGCATCAAAGCCGAACTGGAAGCCCAGGTGAAAAGCCTTGAAGCGCAGGGCGACCACGATGCGGCACGTCGGCTGCGCGAAAAAGTCGAGGACGACATCCTCCGCATCGAGTCCGGCGCCTACTTCGACGAGATAGAGTTCTACCTGCCCTATTTGCATCCAGAGGAATGCTCAGCTTTCGATTACTTGCCTTCGGATTCAATAGTGGTGCTTGACGAACCAATGCAGCTCAGATCCCACTGGGATCAGCACGAGGAGCACATAGTCGAGACATTGATCAATCGAGCCGGCAGAGGCGCAATTCTTGCGAGCCAAGAGCGTCAGCACGTGCCATTCGAGTCTACTCTGAAGCACACAGTCGCTTCGCATCAGACACTCATTCTAACCCTGCTTCCCAGACAGATCAGTTGGGCGAGGGCCGACCGCACCTTGCAGGTATCTTCGGCACCCACAGATTCGTTTGCGGGTCACGTGGAAGCTGCTGTCGACCAGATACAAACATGGGCCCAGAGCGGTCTGAATGTTGTAATCGCCACTGCTCAAGACGCCAGAATGGTCGAGATTCTCCAGGAACACGGCGTGGCTGCCGTGAGGCTGGACGAGGAAGCTGACGTCTTCATCCCCGATTCAAGTCGGTCGGAGCCGAAGGCGCGGATATTTGTGGCGCATGCTCCAATTAGATCCGGTTACCGGCTTGACGATGTCGGGATTATCGTGCTTACGGATTCAGAGGTATTTGGGGCGCCGCGACTGGCTCGTGTTCGCAAGCGCTCGCACGAAGGCATACCTATATCGAGTGTGCTCGACCTAAAGGAAGGCGATTACGTGGTTCACGTAAACCACGGTATCGGCTACTACCGCGGCATCCACAAGATGAAAACGCAAGGGGTCGAGCGCGAGTATCTGCTTTTGGAATATGCTCACGGTGACAAGCTCTACGTGCCAACGGATCAAATTGACCGCGTTCAAAAGTACATTGGCGGAGAGGGGACTCCACCCGTTATCCACCGTCTGGGCGGCAGCGAATGGGCAAGAACTACGAAACGGGTGTCGAAGGCTGTTGAAGAGTTGGCAAAGGAGCTTGTCGAACTTTACGCATGGCGGCAAGCCCTGGAGGGCCACGCGTTCAGCCCTGATACCCCGTGGCAGCAAGAACTGGAGTCTTCCTTTCCTTATGAAGAGACGCCGGATCAATTGCAGGCTATCAGGGACGTCAAGCGTGACCTCGAGAGCCCGCGCGCTATGGATAGACTCATCTGCGGTGATGTGGGCTACGGCAAAACGGAGGTCGCTATCAGGGCAGCTTTCAAGGTAGTATGCGACGGCAGGCAGGTGGCGGTTCTCTGCCCGACGACGGTCCTCGCGCAGCAGCATTTCAATACGTTCAAGGAACGGCTGGCGGCGTTTCCGATAACCATCGAGATGCTGTCGCGGTTCCGGTCCAGATCGGAGCAGAAAGAAGTCATCGAGGGTCTCAAATATGGCACTGTCGACATTGTAATTGGCACCCACAGGCTGCTGTCTAACGATGTGCAGTTCAAAGATCTGGGCTTATTGGTCATTGATGAGGAGCAGCGGTTCGGGGTTCGGCATAAGGAAAAGCTCAGAATGCTCAAGAAAACTGTGGACACGCTGACCATGACCGCCACTCCGATCCCGCGGACCCTTCACATGTCGCTTTCGGGAATCCGGGACATGAGTATCATCAACGATCCTCCCGAGGGTAGGATGCCGATCAAGACCTTTGTGAAGGAGGCCGACCCGGAGACTATCCGCCAGGCAATCGTGCGAGAGCTCGACCGCGGCGGGCAAGTGTTTTTCGTACACAACCGAGTGGAGAACATCGGGCATATTGCTGACCAGGTTCAAAAACTGGTTCCCTATGCGCGGGTGGATGTGGCGCACGGGCAGATGCCAGAAGCAGAGCTCGAGAAGGTGATGATGGACTTCTATGAGCACAAGTTCGACGTGCTCGTATGCACCACTATCATCGAAAGCGGCCTCGACATACCCAATGCCAACACAATCATAATAAACGAAGCCGACAAACTGGGCTTGGCTCAGCTTTACCAGCTGAGGGGTAGGGTTGGGCGATCGGACCGCCAGGCCTACGCGTACCTGTTGTACAAGCCGGATAAGGTGATCTCAGAAGTAGCTGAAAAGCGGTTGGATGCAATTCGGGAGTTTACCGAACTCGGCAGCGGGTTCCGCATAGCACTGCGCGACTTGGAGATTCGCGGTGCGGGCAACCTGCTGGGCCCTGAGCAGAGCGGGCAGATGGCGGCTGTCGGCTTTGATCTTTACTGCCAGCTTCTTGCTAAGGCCGTGGCCGAAGTGAAGGGCGAAGAGGTAGAAGAAATTGAGCTGCCGCCGGTGGATCTGCCCATAGACGCCTATATCCCTCAGGACTATATGCCCAACGAGGCGCACCGGATACTTTTCTACAAGAAGCTGGCGGCTGTCAAAACCGCGGAAGAACTGCAGTCGGTGCAGGACGAGCTGGAGGACAGATATGGCGATCCTCCGCGGGCGGTTTGGAATATGCTCGCGATAATTCGTCTGCGCATCCGGTGCAGGGAGCTTGGGATTGAATCCATAGCCCCCTTCAAAAACCAGATTCGAGTCAATTTCGGACCTGGAGTGCGCCTAGACCTGGACATAAGAAAAGAGCTGTCCAAACAGTATCCGCAGCACTATTGGGAAGCGGAGCGCTTGGTGATAAACCCTTCCTCGCCCAGGATTCTCGCGGAAGTCGAAGATATGGTTGAAGTTTTGGCTCACGCGTTCCGGCGGATGAAGATCAAGTACGCAGCATCCTCCTGAGCCCTCAAGACGTTGCGCTGAGCCGCAGGCGGCCCGCGCAACCCCGAATGACCTGACGCCAACCCGAACACCCCGACGTCCTCCTGAACAGCAAAAGCCATTCTGAACGCCAAAAAACGTCCTCCTGAACACCAAAAACGTCATCCTGAACTTGATTCAGGATCCCCATCATCGAAGAGCAACCCCCTGGATGCCGGGTC
>JARYME010000064.1 GCA_029907315.1 Armatimonadota bacterium
GGGTCAAGCCCGGGGTGACGCATAGGGGGTCATCCTGAACGACAAGAGGGTCATCCTGAACTTGATTCAGGATCCCCGCCATCGGAGGGCAAACCCCCTGGATGCCGGATCAAGTCCGGCATGACGTTTTTCTACGCCTTGGCGTGACGTGATTGCACCCTGGGGTGACGTTTATTACGCCTCGGCACGACGTATGCAGCGTCTCACTGGACCCCGGGTCAAGCCCGGGGTGACGTATAGGGGGTCATCCTGAACGACAAGAGGGTCATCCTGAACTTGATTCAGGATCCCCGCCATCGGAGGGCAAACCCCCTGGATGCCGGATCAAGTCCGGCATGACGTTTTTCTACGCCTTGGCGTGACGTGATTGCACCCTGGGGTGACGTTTATTACGCCTCGGCACGACGTATGCAGCGTCTCACTGGACCCCGGGTCAAGCCCGGGGTGACGCATAGGGGGTCATCCTGAACGACAAGAGGGTCATCCTGAACTTGATTCAGGATCCCCTTCATCGAAGAACGCAACCCTCTGGATGCCGGATCAAGTCCGGCATGACGTGTTGTATGATGCCGGATCAAGTCCGGCATGACGTTTTTCTACGCCTTGGCGTGACGTGATTGCACCCTGGGGTGACGTGATTGCACCCGGGATGACGTGATTGTGCCTGGGGTAACGGGACTGTGCCTGGGGTAACGGGACTGCCCCCGTCCACCGATGTAACACTGTTGAAAAAAGACCCGCTTTCGGAGCGGGTCTAAGAGAAACCTCGTTCTGCGTTCTGGCTTTGACTAACTTCTGCGGCGGCGAAGCACAAACACTGTGCCCACAACCCCCGTCAAGACGGCCAAGAATCCGCCCGGCTCAGGAATCTCGCGCACTCGGAAGTTCGAAGTACCGCTTGCCAGATCGAACGGGCTAAGATCGAACTGGAACTCCGACTGCATGTCGTAGATGTTCCCTACGAACTGCCACGGTGCCTTGGTTTCGCTGACTGTGGTCGTGCCATAAGGCGGTACGGTCACAGGGCCGCTTACCAGATTGGCGAACGTGACAAACACCGGGCTGTTGTACCTGGCCTGGTAGAACTTACCGCCGGGGAAAAGACCCGTGGCCGTAGCGCCGCCCACAGCACCGCCTTGGTCATCGCCGTCTGTTACGGTGATTCCTGCCGTGGCGGTCGCTTCGCCAAGGATCGCCGGGAAGCTCAGCAGGTTTGACGTGATCACGAACGTCGTCGTGGTCGGGCCTGCCTGCACATTGAAAGCCAGGTTGACGAGCGGGTCAGGGTCCACAGATACCAAGACCTGTTTGATGACGGCGCCGTTGGCAAGCTTGATATCATACCATTCTTTCTGTACGAACCCATCATAGCCGCACAGTTCGTCCATGTTGTCCACCAGGACGCTGATGGCTGCAACGTTGCCCTCACTGCGCACCGCCAGAACCCAACCGGCCGTCGACGGAGCCGCGCTCGCCGAACATGCAGCGAGCATTGCCAGAACCAGAACCACTGCTCCCAACAGTCTCACTCTCATAGCGCTTTCCTCCAATCCTTGTGGCGCTTCTGCGTGGGAGTCGGGCAAGAGCACTGCTGCCCTTACCGAATCGCAATATACCCCAGGGTTTTAGCTTTGTCAATGCCATTCGGCAGAATTTTTTAGGCCCTTGTACGAGCTTGTGTACGCCCTTACCAACTGGCCGCAGTCGATCTTCCGCCGCTCGTCAAACAACTGGTTGCCACACCGGTTTGCTTCGCTTGCCAGCAGGCAAGCGCCAGCGCCGCGACCAGATCATCGTTGCAGCCGGCAACCGCCTGCAGCTTTACTCTTCCGGAATCGGTCAACTGATACTCAAAATACTGCAGCTCGCGAAGCAGCTCTTCGTTCCGCGGAATCGCTATCTTGCGACGCGCGAATCGCAGGGCCAGTTCGTCGATCAATTCTCGCTTAGATTGGTTCGTGAAAACGAGCCCTTCTACACGCATCTCCAAGCCCTCTTCGACCACTGCAGCCCTCAATTGTTCGAGGAGAGGATCGCCCACAGAAGTCTGATCCGTCAGCACAGCCGACACTTTGTGCCGGCGCAAAAAATCCACGGCACGGTCGATCTGACGGTGCCAACCCATCCCGTTGAAACGGTCTATACCCGTAACTACTAGCATAGAATCCTCAACTCCAACAGCAACCAGCGCTGTGTAATCTCCGTAGCGCGCCCAGTCGATTCCGGCAACTGAGAACTCGCAGCAAACGGGTGCGTCAGGGTAGGCGCTCGCAGCAGCTTCAATGTCGTCCCACGCGAAAACACTGGATTGATCGTCCAGGAACTGCGCCTCATACTCGACGGCAAACTGCCGCGGTGTAAGCTCCGCCCGCTGCGCCTCAATATAATCTCCGCGGATGTGCGGATTGAGCCAGGATGGAAACCGGAAAGAACGTATCCGCTGCGCGTGGTTAGGCTCATTTTCAGGCATCTGGCCCCTTACGAACGCCCTGTAAAAATGATTCTTGCCAAAAGGCGTTGAGATCATTACGAGCCTTCCACCGATGTCGGCGAGCATCGGAGCTATAACTTCTTGGATCACGCGGTCGCGGACGTATGCGGCCTCGTCTACTATCACCCTGTGTGCAGAGTGTCCTCGCAGGTTGCGTCCGTCCTCATCGGCGGTGCGAGCCATGATCACGCTTCGTCCTACACTGATTTTCGGATACGGTGTCCGCACGACCTTAGTGACGCTGCGCGTCAGGCTTGATCCCAGAAGCAAACGCTCGACCGTGTCGGATATCAGGCGGCTCTGGTCGTAAGTGGGGCTGACTATCATCTGGATACTGCCCGGGCAGGTAATTGCCGTGGATGCTACATCCACTGCGGCGGATTCGGTTTTCCCCCATCTGCGTCCGCACGCGGCGACCTTGACCGGCGAATCGTTCAACATCCATATCCTCTGGGTTTCGTGGGGCTTCCATCCCCACAGCCATTCAGCGAGGAGCAGTCTTTTCTTGGCATCAAGCATCAGCTGTCTCCTCCCCAGAAGCAGCAAGTGCGCGGTTCACCAGCTCGCCCAGTACATCAGCTGGGTCTTGCACGGGCTCCTCGAATGCGCCGCTGAGTTTGAGGGTTTCAAGAAGGATCTTGGGATCCGGTTTGGCGGTTCCACCATTTACTTCACAGAGCGCGGCAGCAGCTTTGAGTGCGGCTTGCCTGGCGAGCCGCGACACTGAACGGGCTTGGTCCTTCTCGCGCTCGCGCAGCGCTTCGGCGAAGTCCGGCATCTTCATCCAACCCTGTAGGGTTTTGAGACGCACGCCGACCATTTCGGCGACCACCCAATCGGGATAGTTCATCAGCAGCTCTACAGCAAGTGCGCGTTTGGCATTCATAGGAAATTTCCCTCCCATAATTACAAGCCGACAAAACGGGCATTTTGCTATTAAGACGGCTGGATATTTCGGGTAAATGTTGTTCACATGTGGCGTACATACCCGGGCTGAGGTCTGCCACGGTTCAGAAGGGCGTTCGAGCCGCTGCCGACTAAGTGCTGAGGATACCACCTATGCGCCGTGTGTGCGTCTAAGAAGCCTGCACCGCTCTGAAGGCAACTGGTTCACTAAAACAGAAAAAAAGAGACTTGACACAAAACCGCTTGATGCATACAATGGCGTCCGTGCAGGATGGTTTTTCTCTATCCGTGCGTGTGTAAAGCAAGGTGGCAGTTTTGCCGATTATTGCTTTCGGTATTTTGGGAGGAGGTGAGCTGTTGGCGGCAGCACCATCGCACCAGAAAAAGTTGGCGGCAGCAATAGCCGTTTTGATATCCCTAAGTAGCCACTCACTAGCGATTACCCACAAGATCAAGTCCGGCGACACACTGTGGACGCTGGCAAAGAAGTATCACACAACACCGCGCCAGATCGCCAAGGCAAATGGTATCCGCGAGACGGCAGTTCTCAGCATAGGAAAGAAACTCTACATCCCTGTTCCCGGCGCTGCAAAGACATCAGACAAAACCAGGAATGCTTCTGCGAACCGCTCTGCAAGCAGCAAGGCCTCAAAGTTTTCGATGCTAGTTGTTACAAAGGACAACGTGTGCATACGTTCCGGTCCCGGCACGGGACACAAGAAGGTTGCGGTTGTAGTGCAGGGAACCAAGGTGAAGCGCCTCTATCGAACCGGCAGTTGGTTAAAGGTTGCTTTAGAGGACGGCCGGTGTGGTTATGTGTACAGGCCTCTTGTCGACATCGCTCGGTCATCCGGAAGACAGGTTGCCCCCGCGACGGGGATGGAAGTTGCATCCAGCGACAAGTCGAATATAGTGCAGACCGCTCTGGCATACCGAGGTACCAGGTATCGCCGTGGAGGTACAAGCAGAGGAGGCTTTGACTGCTCAGGCTTCACTCGCCATGTGTTCGCCAAATATGGCATATCCCTGCCCCATTCCTCTGCGGCACAGGCTAGAATAGGTCGACCTGTGAGCCGTGACGAGCTGCAGCCGGGTGACCTCGTCTTTTTCCAAACGTATCGCCGAGGCATTTCTCACGTTGGGATCTACATCGGCAACGGTCAGTTCGTCCACGCTTCAACCCACCGCCGCGGAGTTACTGTAGATTCACTGAATTCGCCTTACTATGCATCTCGATACCGGGGCGCTCGCCGAGTGCGGTAGGGTTTTTACAAATCGGTTATAGGACTGTTTGGGATTGCATACAAGCCGTGTCGAGTGGTGGCACGGCTTATTCGTTTCAGGGGCGAGTCTAGTCGTAGCTACGATGTCTCACTCCCGCCAGTAATGCGGCGTAAGAAAGTATCAGCAGAAGCGTAAAATAGCCCAGGTGGAACGATGCTCTTTCGTAATCGCGAAACACCACCGTAATGCACAGCTGCATAAAGTTCGCCGCGCTTACTCCCAAAAACACAAGCGAGTAAATCCAGTACATCCAGCGTCTTGGAGAAGCTGCATCGAAAGCTTCGAGCTTGTGCTGATAAAAGGCGTGGATGCCAAACCCTGAGGTAAGCAAGAACGCCGTCAGCAGTCTGATAACGTGGACCCAGTCCGGGAACTGCGAGACTTTGAACACCGTTGTCCTTTGCCTCCGGATTTGACCTAGATAGTACCACATTTTGTGGTTTTGAGCAACTCTGCCTCGAAACTTGGAACTCAACGCGTTCGGCACGCGGCACTGACTTGTGATAATTGTTGGACTTATATGTGACATGGCGCTGAATTGCAGCCGAGAACAGCATCTATGAGCCGGCCATATAGGATCACTAAGCGACCTCACTTCTTGAGAAGACGCATTCCGTTGGCGATTACCAGCAGCGCACTCGCCTCATGTCCGAGGACACCCGTCGCAAGAGTAACGTGCTGAGTAATCGCGCCCCAGATCAGGAGTGCTGCTGTTCCGATTGCAAATGCCAAGTTTTGCACAATGATCGCCCTGGTTCTTCGGCTCAGGCGAAGGGCATAGGGTAGCATTACAATTTCATCGGCCATAAGTACCACGTCGGCCGTTTCGATCGAAGCGTGGCTACCTAGTCCGCCCATTGCTATCCCTACGTGTGCCGCTGCAAGGGCCGGGGCGTCGTTGAATCCGTCGCCGACCATTGCGACCTTGCCCGACGCGGAAGCCAGCTCTTTTACAACCCTAACCTTATCCTGAGGCAGAAGTTCGGCGTAGAACTCGCGGATTCCAACCTGGCTCGCGACCGCTCGCGCAGCTTCAGCATTGTCTCCGGTGAGCATGACGATTCGGCGGAGGCCCTCGTTCTTCAGTTCGCCAATGACCGCAGCCGCGCAACTGCGCACTATATCGCTGAGTACTACAGCGCCTATTAGCTCACGTTCATTTGCCACATATACCGTAGTGCACGGGGCGTCTTTCGAATCGCCAGCGCAGTTCGTTTCAGGTGGCGCGAAACCGATTTCCTTCATAAGACGCTCGTTGCCGACGTAGTACACCTCCCCGTCCGCCACGGCTCGAGCTCCTCTGCCCGGTAGGGCTTCGAAGAAGAAGACGTGCATCTTGGGCGCGCCAGTCGTATTCGCGTAGTCTACAACCGCATCAGCCAGGGGATGTTCAGATCGACTTTCAACAGCAGCGGCTGCTGCTATGACATCGGTCTCAGTGTGTTCATTGAACGCTTTCACTTCGCGGACCTGTGGCTTGCCATACGTCAGCGTGCCCGTCTTGTCGAAGGCGACCGTCGAGACCTCAGCAAGCGTCTCGAGATGAATACCGCCTTTTATCAGTACGCCGCGCTTTGCAGCATTCGCCAGTGCACAGACGATTGCCACCGGAGCGGACACAACCAGTGCACACGGGCAGGCGACGACCAGCAGCGTAAGCGCCCTCCGCAGCCATAGTTCGTAAGAACCCGCGTATGCTGCCGCTCCCACTATAGCCACTGCAGCTGCCATCGCTATCACGGCAGGAGTATAGTAGCGGCCCACGGTTTCGCTGAAACGCTGAGATGGGGCTTTCTGTGTCTGCGCTTCTTCGACCAGGCGCACTATTTTGGATACGGTGCTGTCTTCGGCTTTGGAGGTAGTGCGAATCTCGAGCGCCCCTTCGCCGTTGATCGACCCTGCGTAGACAGAATCACCCTTGCCCTTAGGCTTGGGAGTCGGCTCGCCGGTTATGGGTGCCTCGTCGACGGTGGATTCGCCGGAAACCACAATTCCGTCCAGGGCGATCCTCTCGCCGGGTTTGACCAAAACAACCTCGCCGACGTCCACGGCATCTATGTGGACCTGAAGCATTTCACCGCCGCGTTTGACGACAACGGTTTCCGGAAACGCCGCAATCAGGGAACGGATCGACTTACGAGCTTTGTCTGCAGACAGCGCCTCCAACGCAGATCCGACCGAGAACAGGAACAAAACGGCGGCAGCCTCGGCGTAATCCCCCAGCCAGATTGCCCCCGCGGCTGCAACTGTTACCAGGAAGTTTGTGTCGACGCTACGCCCTTTGAGCGAGAAATATGCTCTGCGAATGGGATAGACGCCGCCGAATACAGCAGCGCAGATCAGAAGAACGCTGCCGGCCGAAGGGTTGTGACAAAGGTGCTGAACAACGAGTCCCGAAGCCAACAACAAACCGGACAGCGCAGTCAACAGTATGCGCAAACTCCCGCGCGGTATGGTTCTCCTTGCGCTGCCGTGAATAGGGACTTCATCGGGCAGGCGCACGTCGTATCCAAGTCGGCGTATCGTGTTGAGTATCGTCTGTAGATCGGTTATGTGCGGTTCATACTCGACTATCAGAAGCGAGGAGGCGAAGCTCACAGAAACCCAGCTTACGCCCGGTATTCTGGAAACGGCCTTTTCCAGATTCTCCGCGCAATCTGGGCAATCGAGACCGTCAACCGTCACCCTCTCGTGCTTGAATCGTTCTGCCAGGGTAATTCCGAGCTCTTGAGCGGCTTGCCTGATTGCTTCGAAGTTCAGAAGGTCTTTGGCATACGACACCTCGACCGTGCGCCTGTCGGTGTCAATGCGCACGGAAACCATGCCATCCAGGCCTTGCAGGGTTTCCCTGAGCCGCTCAGTGCACTGCTCGCAATCCTCGAAATAGTTTGGCCAGAGAACGGGAATGTCCAGCGTTAGAGTTTCCATGACTGTTCGCCTGTCCGCGCTTCTGCTGGAAGAGAAAGCTGTTAACGGCTTTCAGGAAATTCCAAACAACCGCTTTGCATTGCCGTACATTACTGCCTCGCGCTCCGCAGGAGTCAGGTCTGCTTCCTCGTAGATGCCCAGGTTGTAAATAGGGTCGAAAAGGCCCAAGTCGCTTCCGAAAAGCACGCGTTCGCACCCGACTGCGTCTATCGTCGCGCGAACGCGGCCGCGCTCGACGCGGCTGGAGCAGAATTCGGTGTAGACATTGGGAGCCGTTTTCATCACTTCGATTGCTTCCTGCCAGGCAGTCACACCGCCATGTCCCATGATTATGGGAACGTGCGGATACTCCTCAGCAAGTTTGCCCACCTTTGAAGGTTCGCCGTGTCCCCAGCAGTGTACGAGGAGCGGCGCACCCGCTGCCGCTATGACAGCAAGCAACTCGCGCATAGCCGGGCTGTCTATGGATTGACCGGAATAACCTGGGTGCGTCTTGACCCCGACGAACTTAGGCGATCCCAGGTATCGATTGATTTCTTGGATCGACTCCTCGAGGTGATTTGGATTCACCGTAACATAGCCTAAGAGCTCGTCGAAATCCGCTATCTCGCGTGCGAGGTCCGCGTTGCCATCTACGAAGTCATTCACGATAGCTTTGGTGCTGGAAAGAATTGCTTTCTCGATTCCCCTGCGACGCATTAGTTGTACCACGTCTGCCCCACCCCAGCCCCTCATTGGGAACGGCCAAGGTCCAAGATGACCATGCACGTCTATGATGGGTTCTGTGAGGCTGCGCCGGCGGAAGGTCTCCAAGCTGCTCTCCAACGATCTTGCACCGAGTTTGGCGAGCTGACCGGCAATAATCGTGGCGGCATTCCCGCCTAGAATCTTGTTTTTTTCGGAGTCCGGTATGTCGGCTCCGAGTATCACATTCACTGCAGGTCTGGCTGAAAAGTCCGGGGATCCCGTGCCCAAAACGAGCCTGTCGGCACCGACGGACTCTACAGCAAGTTCCAGCGCTCCTGGGGTTACGAAGTATTGTGTCGAAACGTAGGTGTTGGGCCGAGCCTGCGCAGCCGAGAGGACTTCCGCAAGCACATTGTAGTTTGCCCCGAGCATTATGATGGGTAGGCTAGCGTTTGCAGCGCGTTCAACGACGGCTGAAGCTTTGCCCGGCGTCTCAGTCGATACCATAAGGGGCAGGTTGTGCTCAGCGCACGCGTTCACGATACGAGAAAACAGAACTGAATCCACCGACCATCCCTGCAGTTCGGGAAATACCCTCAGCGCTGCAAACCCAAGTTCGGCAGATCTGGCAATCTCTTCTTCCAGACGCTCGAACGACCTCGGATCGACAGACGCCACCGGCAGTATCTCGGGGTGGGTCCTTGCTGCTGAGAGCGCATCGTTATTTCCTTCTTGGGCGTCGAAGGTCCGTGCTTTCACGCTGTAAGCCAGCGCGCAGCGGATGCCGTCCGACCCCAAAGTCTCAACTAGAGCACTCGGTGAGACATTGGTCCGACAGTTTGCTCTGGTGCCAAAGAAAGTATCGCAGTCTATTATCAACAAATCTGGCTACCTCACACACAATAAGTTGCCTCAAATGAGATTCAGGACTGCTGGAGCGGCCTGCTGCGGCGCGCTTAGTGCAACCGAAGCCTTTATTATGCCGCATATGCCTCCGCTACCTTGGCAATCGCCGTGGCAATGTCGTTAATATCGTCGTCGGTAAAGAACTCATTGCACGGAACAGTTATGATTTTCCGCAGTATGTCCACTGCGTTAGGGCAGTCATCCTCAGCATACTGAACATTTCGTCCGTAGTATGGGCAGGAGAATGGGCATCTGCTCTTGCCGTAGGTGGCTTGGTCTTGGAAGATCGGGGACATATAGATCGGTTTCCCTATGTAGCCGTGCCCAGCGCCAACTCCCTCTGCAGCCAACGCGCGCGCAAACTCCTTAGGCGAAACCCGAATGCGCTCTTCGTCGATAGTGATAGCATACAGCCACCACGAGTGCTTGCAGCCGGGGCGTTCCTTCGGCGGGTTCACCCCCGGAACGTCCGATATGAGACTCGTCAACCGCGCTGCTGCGCTTCGGCGGCGTTCCACAACTTGCTCCACCTTTCCCATTTGGGCCGCCGCTACGGCGCCGGTGAGCTCGTTCATCCGATAGTTGATTCCCAGGAACAAATAGTCGCGCACCTCTCCGGTTCGAGGCCAACCCTTGTCGGCAAAGAGCGCTGCACGGGAAGCCAGTTCGTCATGGTTTGTTACTACGATTCCGCCATCGCCGGCCGTCATATGCTTGGATTGCTGCAAACTGAAGGCTCCCAGATCTCCCATAGTGCCGACCAGCTTGCCTTCGTATTCCGCCATGTACGCCTGGCAGCAATCTTCGATAACTGGTATGCCGTATTTTTCAGCGATAGCAAGAATCCGCGTCATGTCGCACGGCTGGCCGAACAGGTGCACTGCGATGATTGCGGCCGTTTTATCGGTGATCTTCGCCTCGATGCTTTCAGGAAGCATGGTGTAGTATTCTGGGTCCAGGTCTGCAAAGACAGGGATGCAGTTTTGGAACAGAATAGGCGCGATGGTTCCCATGTCGGTGATGGGGGCAGTTATGACTTCACGTCCGACGTCGGGATTGACTGCGCCAAGGGCAGTGTGTATTGCGGAAGTCCCGGAGGTGCAGGCGACTGCGTGTTTAACCCCCAGTTTGGCAGCGAAACCCTGTTCGAATTGCTCGACATACTTACCGCCATAGCGGAAAAGCTTGCCGGACTTTACCACGTCGGTCAGGTTTGCCAGCTCGGCTTCTCCCAAATCTCGACCGCTTATGTCGGCGACCGACGGCAGCGGCTTGGTTCGCACCGGTTGGCCGCCGTCCACAGCCAATTTGCTCATACTCTTGCCTCCTCGGTGTCTCAGATATCTACGACTATTGCGTCCACGTCGGAATCCGGTATAGGGTTGCCAGCTTCCGCAGCAGACTTCAAATGCGAAGCAACAGCAGCCGCCGCAAACTGAAGCGCTTGCTCCCGAGTGTGCGCTTGGACCTGCACCTCAGGCACAGCCGGTACCCGCACCGATATCCAACCGGTTCCGTCCGCGGTTACCTCAACTCTATACCGACGCCTCATAGGGCTCTATCCCCCTTCAAAACTACGTGCAGCCGACAAGCCTCACCCGTCCCATCAGACCCGATGGGTGCGGTGTTGCCTCGAAGAAGTTTGCTCTGGAGTTTGTTATTCGCAGGACCAGTTCGTTGCTGCCGGGCTTGAGCATATCGGTTATATCTGCTTCCCAGGGTCTCCAGAGCCGCAACGCCGCTGTTACCCCGTTCACCACTATCTCCACCATATCCTTGACGTCCTCGATGCTGACGAACACGCGCATCCCGGCCGGCAGCTCAGGCAGATCGAAAACCTGCATATACGAAGCCGTGCCGGAATAGAAGGGATAACCAAAATCGGTCCACGAACCGGCTGCAGCAGTGGAGACCGGTGCCAACAAAGCCGCCGTCTCAGGATCGCACGCAAAGCCACCCAAAAGAGCCGGCGGAGCTGTGAGCACATGCGGCTGCCCTGACCAAGCGCAGTGCCTTATCGTTATGATGAGAGTGTTCTCGCCTAGACAAACCGCCGGTCGGATGTCCAATGTCTTGAAACCCCGGTCCAGCAGCCAGCTGAACTGCGGTTTGTGCCACTGGGTACCGTTGACTGCGACGGTTAGGTCCATTCCGCCCATCAGCGAATTCCTGTACTCGACGTCATCGAGCATCAGAAAGAGTTTGTCCGGGATCGCCTCGCATCGAAAGGACGTCGAGTAAGTGTAAGTTGTTCCACCGCATTCGGGGTGAATGTCAAGACTAAACTTGAGCAGTGGCAGCGCGTTCAGGTCTTTGGCTTCGAAATGCCATTCGTCGGTCAGCACTGCAATTTCCGTGCGCTTCGGAAGCACTTCGACTCCCGCGGTTTCTTCAAACGTTCGGTCGGTGTCAACTACGAATACCGCCGAGCCGCAAGGAGGAAACAAGTGCGAAATAAGCAGTCTGCCGTTCTCAACCCTGGCGGTTCGGCACACTGACACCTCACCCGTTTCCGCGTCCCATATCTCAGGTTGCCCAACAACCTGCAGGCTCAGTTCGGCTTCAACGGCAGACTCAGAGGTGTTCGCGAAGAAAAAGATGTGCTTGCCCTCGTGTTCGCGATGGATGTAGCGGATATCTCGCGCACTCTTGGAGGAGATCTCAACATCCCTTATCGCGGCTGAGCCGAGAGAATCGGCGAGATATCTGCCGATTACCGCGCGGCTCGACTCGCCAGCTACTAACGGCGGTTGGATCCACCTTCCCCCTTGTTCCTCGAAAACACGTACAGTAGATCCGGCAGACGTCTGCAAGACGGACTCGGGTGCAATTAGCACGTCGTAGCATTCATCTCCTATCTGAAGACGTCCATCCTGCACGATGGCCTGCGCGAGAAACCACTCAGGGATAATATCGTAATCGAAATGCAATCGCAGAAGCTCGCTTGCACACAGATCGAACGTGTCGCTGATTCTGCGGTCCGTCTCGCCTTCGCTCCCGACACGGTAACATTCTCGGAACTCGCGCATCGGATAATAAAGGGCAATCCTTGCTACGTGTTTGCCTTGTCGGAGCAAATAAGAAAGTCTGCCGACGTAATCCGCGAACCGTCTGTAAAATTTCCAGCCGGTCATGTGATTATGTGAGGGAGGCGCATCCCACTTTCGGAACCCTTCGATTGAGTAGAAACACGCGTGCGGGCAGAGGAAATTAACCCCTAGGCTGTACTGCCAATCGAGTATCCGTTTCATTTTTTCAAACGACAGCTTCCAGCCTGCGCAGCCGTAGGTTTCGCTGAGCACCGCTTCCCTACCCATTAGGTGAGCAACCGACGACACGAGCTTCTGGCCCTGCACGTTTGTCAGGTGGCGAGGCGTGTTTTCGAATCCGCCGTAGGGCGTCTCCAATACGTCTCCCAGGTGATCAGTGCCCGGTATATGCAGTCGGCTCACCACCTGCGGGAAATCTGCCTGGAAGAGAGTGTTTAGGTACAGCCCTTCTTCAAAGAGCACATGCCCAGTGAGTTTCAGACCACGCTTCTCACACCACTCGGCGTATGGTTTAAAAAAGGTGTCTACATACAGCTCTGCCACGACCTCCCAAAAGACCCGCCGAACTTCGCCGGACAGTTCGTCAACGTCACGGAACAGGTGCACAAGGACCTCTTCTGGGGACATTCCAAGGAACTCACGCAGCCGCTTTTCTATTCGCTCGTTCCATACGACAACGCGAGTATGCCGTAGCTGGCCGTACCAGTTGATATCGTGATGCCAGGGAAGAAGAGTAGGTTCGTCGGTAAATATGCCTTTGAGGGTTTTTCCGAAATGCTTGCCGAGCGCTTTCTCGTATGTTCCCAGCGTGAGGTCAAAGAAAGCCTTCACAGCATCAGGGTTCAGATAGTCGATGCCGAAGACGACGTCGTTCGGGTCTTCTAGGATCTCAAAGACGCAGGTGCCGTCGTCCTCGAGTTTCGCAAACTTGGGTCGGAATTGCCTGATTCGGCTGACCTTCAGGTTACCAACGCCACTGGGAAAGCCGTTTTCGTCGTAGAGCCATACCTCCATACCGAGTGCAGCTGCGGTGTTGAGAGCGTATTCCACCAAATCCAGCCATTCATCGGACAAATAATCCGTTTCCAAGCCAAACCTGCCGTGCACAAAGAAGCCGCCAAGCCCTTGTTCGTGGAACTCGCGAATCTGGTATTCGATTTCAGCCGCGCGCAGCTTGGAGTTCCAAAACCAAAACGGCATCGGGCGGTAGTGCGCCGAGGGGTCTGCAAACATTTGCTTGCTCAAGGTCATATCCGAATTGTACCTGCCCGCCAACAGTGTGTAAACCCGGTATGTAAACTGGGTTAGCGTAGGGAGGCACGCGAACACAGGTTTTGTTGACGGCGTCATTCTCCCGGAATATACTTGAGTTGTCAGATGCTTACGCTGTTTAGCCTACGCCGCAATTCAATCCCTCGACTGATTGCAGTCCTTTCCTTGGTCGTGACGGTCTTCTGCGCTGTCGCCCTGCTCTCGGTTTCGGCAGTCGCAAGCAGCAAGTCCGGTCCGCCCGAAGGAAAGGTCAAACTTCGTCTCTGGGGAGGGGCTTGGGGAGTCCCTAGAAAGGACGATCCTTCGCCCTGGGCACGATCGACTCGAGCGGTTTTCGAAGAGTTTCAAAGGCAGCACCCGGAAATCGAAATAGTAAGTTCGAGCGGCTTACAAATTCAGGGTCCTGCTTCCGAATCGAGCTTTCTATTGGCAATGGCCGGTGGCACTGCCCCGGACGTTTTCTATGTTAACTTCCGCAAACTGCACACTTATATTGCTCAGAACTTTCTACAGCCGCTGGATGAGTTCATAAAAGAAGACCCTGAAGTCATCGAACGAGTGCATCCCAAGATCAGAGAAGTAATCACTGTCAACGGCCACGTCTACTGCATTCCCTGGTTCCAATGCGCGATGGCGCTTTACTACAGGAAGGATTTGTTTCGCGACGCCGGTTTAGATCCGAATAAGCCGCCCCGCAATTGGGACGAGTTCTACGAATACGCTAAGAAGCTAACAATCCCTGAAAAGGGGCAATGGGGCTTCTACTTTCCCCAGACGGCTGGTTCGTGGTATCTGACGGACTTCATATGGCAGGCGGGCGGCGAGGTGATCGCGCGCGGCAAAGACGGCAAGTACAGGGCTGTGTTTAATTCCCCAGCCGGTGTGAAGGCGCTTGAGTTCTATAGGAAGTTAACCAAGGGCAAGTGGACGCGTAACGGTAAGGTTTATTACGGGGTCGCTAAGGTAACCAACAACGCCACCCAAGACATCAGACAAGGCAAGATCGCCATGTGGTTTGCCTACTCGTTCGAGATGGTGACCACTACTTCCGACCTGAACCCCGCCCTTCTTGGCATTGCACCCTTGCCCGCCGGACCGACCGGAATCAAAGCAAACGAGATCAACGCGGGGATGTGGGGCATGTCCACCCAGATAAAGGACCCGCGAGTACGCCGCGCCGCTTGGGAATATATCAAGTTCATGAGTGGACCCAAGGCCGATGAGATCCGAACCAGAAGCTATGTCGAGAGCGGAATGTGGAAATACGTCCAGCCCGACAAGCTCATTAAATACGGCTACTCGGAGTATGTCTCTGAAATACCGAAGTCCTGGCTTGAAGCCAGCATTGACGCATTCAAACATGGTAGGCCTGAGCCCAACGGACCTAACTGCGAAATGATCTACACGATGATGGATGCGCCAATGCAGGCTATATACGCCAATCCCAGTCTGGACCCTAAGAAACTTTTGGATGCTTGCGCTGAACGGATCAACAGGAAGCTGCTGGGGTATACGCCTCCAGAGGAGCTTCGCAAAAGACGGGCGATGGCTTGGGGCATTGTTCTGTCTATGCTGGTGCTTATCGCCGTATTTGTGACCAGGCAGGTCCGCGCCGCGGCAAGGAATCAGACGGGATACGATCCGAATGCTGCAGCCAGAATAAGTCTGAAGACGCACATTGTAGCCTGGGTTTTTATGCTTCCGGCCGTGCTGGCGATACTCACTTGGGCTTACTATCCTCTCCTGCGCGGAATGGTGATGGCATTTCAGGACTTCCGCATCCTCGGAGGCAGCAAGTTTGTCGGGCTCAACAATTTCGTAGAGGTGCTGGGCACTGATACGTTCTGGTTTGGCCTCAAGAACAGTTTCATCTACGTTGTGATGTATCTGGGGATGGGATTCTTCGTGCCCATCATCCTGGCTTTAATGCTGGCGGAAGTCCCGAGAGGAAAGATGCTGTTCAGAACCCTCTACTATCTGCCGGCGGTCACCAGCGGCCTAGTGATAATGTTCCTGTGGAAGTGGTTTTACGACCCCAGCCCTTCTGGGTTGTTCAATACGATTCTCAGTTATCTTCATATCGAGCCGCAGATGTGGCTTTCGGACCCGAAGCTTGCTATGCTCTGCGTGATTGTCCCGGTCATCTGGGCGGGGGCAGGTCCGGGCAGTATTATCTACCTTGCCGCATTGAAAAGCATCCCGGAGGAAATGTACGAAGCAGCGGATGTGGATGGGGCCGGGATATGGACTAAGATCAGGCATGTTGTTTTCCCAATGCTCAAGCCCCTCATTATTATTAACTTTGTCGGGGCGTTCATCGGTGCATCGAAAGCAATGGAGAACGTCTTCGTGATGACCGGCGGCGGGCCGAACTACGCCACACACGTGATGGGCTTGGAGATATGGTACAACGCGTTTATGTATTTGAAGTTCGGGTTTGCAACTGCCGAGGCGTGGATACTAGGCACTCTGCTTATAGGATTTACGATGTATCAACTCAGAATACTGCGCGAGTTAAGGTTCTCAGCTGCGGGCAGTCAATAGAGGTTTAAGGCGCTTCGGTGCCGAGAAGAGGCGAGCGTGATCATAGTGCGAGTCGATTGATATGGCGATTATACCTACCTGCGGTAGAAGAAACTGGAAAATACGCCTGGTGATAGCAGGGCTTTATATTGCGCTGTCTGCGGGCGCCGTGACAATGGTGTATCCGTTCTTGTTGATGCTGGCTTCCTCTATAACAAGTGGCGCGGACGTAAACAGTTACAGAATTGTCCCTCGCTACCTGTACGATGACGACGCTCTCTTCCCGAAATACGCCGAAGATCGCTACGCAGGAGACATAGACCTCATAAACCAATACTACGGCACTGATTTCGCGAAGATCGAAGACATAAAGCCGCCGCGGATTGACCCGCGCTCGAAGCAGATTCGCCGACAGGTGCGAGATTGGGAACGCTTCGTGCTGGGGCTGCCCGCCAACTACAAGCAGGCAGGTTTCGAAGGCTACATGCAGTCGCCCAGTAAGCTGCTGGATTTGTACCGCGAATACTGTCGAAAAAGGTTCAAAAACGACATTCGGCTTCTCAATAAGACATACCTTGAGGAAAACGAAAGCTTCCAAACAGTCTACACCCCTTTTGAAAGGTTCAAAATGCGCGAGTGGGAGCCTGACAACTCGCCGAAGATGCGCGAGTGGCTGGCTTTCAAGTCCCGGCTGCCGAGTTACTTCTTGCGGCCTATAATGATCGATCCGTCCTTTGCAGCGTTTTTGAGGGATGCCGTCTACGAGAACAATATTTCAAAACTAAACGCTGCGTGGGGAACCCGCTATACGGACTTTCGACAGATCCACCTCCCTGCTTCGGCGCCGGAGCAGCCGGCCCAGAGAAAAGATTGGGAAAAGTTTGTGCGTGAAGTGCTGCCCCTAAGGTATTTGCGAGTGGCACCCGCTGCCGTTCACGCCTACCGAGATTTCCTGAGGGAACGCTACAAGGGCAGCATTGCTGAGCTAAACCGGCGGCACGAGACCAACTACGCGTCTTTTGAGGAAATACAATTGCCCAAAAGGGTGCCTTTGGGAGGAAGTCGGCTGGTTGACTGGATGGACTTTGTTGCAAAGCGGCTACCTATAGAATACGTCCGAGCTGCCAACACCGAAAACCTTTATAGGGAGCACCTTCGCACGCGATTTGGCAGTGTCGAAGCGGTAAACAAGGCATTCGGCACCAAGTATAGATCGTTCCTCGAGATAACGCCGCCGGTGTACGCGGCAGACTACTGCCACGTGATCGAAAACGCATCGGCACTGCGCAAGGACTTCTTGACTCGCAACTATGGCGTAGTCATCAGCTACATCTTGCTGCACGGAAGAGCCGTGCTGAACACGGTTATTTTCTGCGCGGCTGTCATACTGACGCATTTGATAGTAAACCCGCTGTGCGCATATGCTCTGTCACGTTACAATCTGCCTTATGCTTACAAGGTGTTGCTCTTTTTGCTGGCAACTATGGCATTCCCGGCAGAGGTAGCGATGATACCCAGCTTCTTACTTTTGAAAAAGTTTCATCTGCTCAACACCTATTGGGCTTTGATCCTGCCGGGAATGGCCAACGGGTATTCGATATTTCTGCTGAAGGGTTTCTTTGACAGCCTTCCAAAAGAGCTCTACGAAGCGGGGATTATAGATGGCGCCAGCGAGGCTTTGATGTTCCGCAAAATCACTATTCCGATGAGCAAGCCGATATTTGCGGTGATTGCCCTGCAGTCGTTCACTTCGGCTTACGGGGCCTTCATGTATGCCATGCTCGTGTGCCAGGATCCGAAGATGTGGACCCTGATGGTGTGGCTGTATCAGTTGCAGATCGGGGCTCCGCAGTATGTGACGATGGCGGCGCTGACGGTAGCCGCTATTCCGACGCTGCTTGTGTTCATCTTCGCCCAGAACGTGATAATGCGCGGAATCATAATCCCGAGCTACAAGTAGACCGGCCCGAATCGCGACCGGATCGCCGCAGCGTCAAACACCTCGATGCGAGAGATCTTAATCCCGTTCGCCGAAAACGCTCACTGAGGCGGCAGGCTCCGCAGAATCCGGATAATACGCTTTGACTGTAAACAGCAGCCCCCTGGTAGCAAGCGGCCCTTCCAATGGGATGGGACCGAGCTTGAATTGACCGTCGGCTCCGACTGCCACAAGCTGTGAAATTACCTGGCCCGAAAGGTTCAGTATTCCTGCAAGGCAGTTGGTGTATGAAACCGTGACCATAACGCTCAACCCGGGCTCAGCAATGCCAGTTACGGTTAGTACGCGCTTTATTCTTGCTCCAGGCTCCGGGGACGTTATGACGATGGGCTTTTTCGCATGAGGCTCTTCCACTTTCGGCTGCTCAGCAGGAGCAGGAGGTGCAACCGTAACCTGCTTGGGCTGGTCTGGCGGAACTTCCCGCTTTTCTTCCTGCACCGGTTCCGGCTCCGGCTTTGGAACTATGATGTCGGCTGGTGGCTTGATAGCCTCTGGCGGCTGCTCGGTCGTGACGCTGATAAGTCGGCTTGCCTGCACAGGAACAGCGTCCACTCCGCCGACGGTTAGATACGCCACCAACGGCTCACCCTTAACGACTTTGTTGCTCGGCACCTGCACGTGGGCAACGTACACACCTGGTGACGTCTCCTGCATGACCGTTCTTGGGATAAGACCTTTGACTTGACACACAGCCCTGCCTCCGGGCGTGCCGGTCACGACGACTTTGATCCAGTCCCGAGGTCGGATGACTTCGGGTGCGGTATATGTGACCGACTCGATGACAGGCTTCTTAATAACAACGTTAGGCTTATACGGCTCCACAGAGACTTTCGCGCTCTTGGGCTGCTTTACGACAATAGTCCAAGCCTCGTTGGTAATCGGGTTGATCCTGCAAATCACTTCTGCCCCGGGCCGGAGGTCAGCCGCTCTGCCAACTAGCCCATCTCCGAATACCACAGGCATACCGGGCCTGAGCTTTACGGATCGGCCGTCTCGGAAAAAAATTTTATCCGGTTTTACAGTGACGATCGTGCCGCGCGCAATCGCATAATAGCCTTTCAGGGACGTCGCCAGGCCTTTGTCGTTAATCACAACCACAACGCGATCGCCTGCGCCGAACTCAGCCAGCTTTGCTTTTCGGAGCTCAGAGCCCATTTGCCCCCTGAGCAGTACCGCATCTGGCACAATCGCAAACGTAAGCGGCTTGCCGTCTGGATCGGTTCGTATGGTAGCTTTGTCGCCTGCTGCAGAAACGAATGTTCCGTATACCGTGCGAGCCGCCAGCGCAGGTCCCGCCAAGGAAGACCAACCAATCAGACAAATCGCACCCAGAACAAAGAATCGCCTTGCCGTAAACACAGTGATCACCCCAGTTTTTCTACCGCGTCCGACATTAACTTGTACCACAAAGGATAATACCCTTCTTTACCGGATCGCGCGGGCACACAGCAAGCTCAGCTGCCGGAGGAAAAGGAGTTTCTTATGCAAAAGTAAGAATCTGACTCAGGATTCTTGGAGGGCAAAGCTAATGTGTCGCAAGTTGATAGTGCTGTTGATCGCAGCCGTCCTGCTTTTCAGCTCCGGATGTTCAAAACAGGGTGCCAAGCACGCCCGGCAAGCGCCGCTGGGCTCCCCGGAGAACCCAATCAAAATGGCGCTTGTGCCCTCGCTGGACACGCGCAAGCTGATCGCAAGCGGAGAAAAGTTGGCTGAGTTGCTGAAGAAGTACACAGGCCTCACGTTTGAGGTTACGGTTCCGACCAGCTATGCTGCCGTGGTATCCGCGATGGGTGCCGGCAAGGTAGACGTTGGTTGGCTGTCGCCCCTGCCCTATGTCATCGCTCACGACCAGTACGGCGTCCGGGTGGTGCTGCGGACTATTCGCGACAATTCGGACCGCTACTGGAGC
>JARYME010000065.1 GCA_029907315.1 Armatimonadota bacterium
AGACTCACAAAATCTATGTGTCCGCCACCTGGGGCTGAAGCTATCTCCAGGGCATCGAAACCGTTGATGCCTGCAAACTTGACCACTTGTTCAAGGGTCTCGTTTCTGAATGGGGCCGTAAGAAATCCGATTTGCATTTTTCAGTGCGTCTCCTTTCTGTCTGCTTGGCTTTCGCATCTAGCCGTGATTCTTTCGATCAAAAAGCTTTCAAAGCTGTGTGCATCTACGGATGTACACACATCCAGCCATCCGTTTTCTTCATCGCGAGTAAATACCACTCTTCCGTCATCTAACACTTCCGCTCGCATCCGTTCGGTTCCTACTAGTTTCGGATTAATAATAGCGGCCACGGCAAGCGGATCGTGCATAAACGTGAAATCCCGACCGCAGATTTGCAGATACTGTCTCGTCATCGCAGAAAGATAGCGACCGAAAGGCAAGATCTCAATCTGCGGCAGATCGCTAACGCTGATTTTGACTTGTTTCGTTACATTGAGCCCCACCACCGTAGCCGGGATACGCGATTCAAGCACGAGTTTAGTAGCCACGGGATCGACACATGCGTTGTGCTCGCGAGCGGCTTTTTCCGCTCCATAACCCTCAAACGAAGAGGCCATTACCACAAGTCTTTTCAACTTTTTCATTATCTCGGGTGCACGCCGGACAGCTTCTCCGACATTGCTCATCGGCCCAATCGAGCACAACACCACCTCGCTCGGCCTATTGGCCACCTCATCAATTATGAATTGCACTGCATCTTCTCGAGCACGTAGCTCTGCAATGTCAGAGAAATCAGTTTCTGTACCTTCATGGCCAGCCCAGTAGATCTTGGTTCCAGGTGTCAACGGTTCTGATATGCCTTTGACTACTGGAATATTTGCCCGACCGGCGAGTTTGAGCATTTTGAGGGCTATTTTGGCTCGCACATCAACGTTCGCGTGTACCAAAGTAACGCCGAGCAGCTCAAGCTCGGGGGAAGCTAGGCACAAGGCAAGCGCCCAAGCATCGTCAACGTCGGTGCCAATGTCCGTATCGAGAATGAGCTTCACAGGTGTTACCGGACTTGCCATTTCTTTCTCCTCCGCAGCCACATACCAAGACGATGCAAGAATAAGCAAGCTAAGAGCCAAAAGGGTACATGTGCACCGCTGTGCGCCTTTCCTGGTGCTGTAGAACCTGTGCAAATAATCTTTAGCAGCACTATACATAATAATGTTGTAGGTTACAGTCTAGGTTCTGGAATGCGTTCCGCTAGTTTCGTCCAGAAATGCTTTCCCAGGAAACTGCCTGGTGCGTCTTCCTCCATTTCCAAGAACATAGCGTAAGGTACCGTGAATGACAATACCTCCGGATCAACTAGCGGCCGAACTGTTACGTCGGTTAGCCCGATAACAGCCCTGGGTTCATCTCTCAGCGATTCTTGATAGGGTATCAAACATACTTGGCTGCACCCGGCGGCGAAAGGTACTATCACGTTGTCGTTTGACGTTCGACGGTAGTTCGCCAATATCACGAGTGCAGAGAGTTGATCAGGACTGGCGAGGAAACTCACAAGCACAGGTTGTTCCTGCAGAACATCCACGTCACTCAGCGGCTTGAACACGACGTAATCATAAGGGATGTCGGTGATAGGAAATTTGCTGATGGATTCTCTCGCAATCTCAGGGCTCTTTTTGTATCCTTCTCCTTCCGGGTAACCCTCGCCTCGACCGGTCGACAAAAAGTATTCTATGCCGCCTGGAATCTTATCCCAAGCGCATCCGAATCCCAAGCCTACAAATGCTCCTGAACAACGCACCGTGTCTCGGCTCACCGCTGCCGTTCTTCCGCGTGCTGCTGCGCCGAACAACGATACGACGCACCCGTGACCCGTGTTCTTGAACTCCAAAACGCCCTGGGGTTTTTCGTTCGTAAAGAGCACAGCCACTGCAGACAAAGGCAGCTTGAGTATCTTAGCGATTTTACTTTCCATTTTGCATCTACCTCCTGGAGTATGGCAGAGATATTTTGCCCATTATGACACGATGGGCAGCGCCCGTTGCCTTAGGAACGTTCGAGGGTATACCCCTTATTGTTTCTGAACCCAAAAGCGCAAAGGCCACAGCTTCTTTCGCATCGCTCGGTATGCCGAATTCGTCAAAGATCCTAATTGAGAGTTTGGTTGCTGCCTTTATCATGTCAACCAACGTCGGATTGGCAGCTCCTCCTCCGCATAGAATGACTTCGTCCACTTTGCCGAGGAAGTTTTGATACGAAATGGCTATGGTTTCTGCTGTCAGTGCCGTAAGTGTGGCTACGACGTCTTCTGGAGCGCAATTCCGACATTCGTTCCACGAAAGCACTTCTTCCAAGTAATGTGCACCGAATTGCTCGCGGCCAGTTGTTTTCGGCGGTTTGACCTTATAGTAGGGGTGCTGTTTAAGTTTCTCTAGCAAACCCTGAACAACTCTGCCCGAACTGGCGATTTCGCCGCCGCGGTCGTACGCCAAAGCACCATTTGTGAAGCGGGTGACCGCCGCATCTATGAGCATATTCCCGGGTCCTGTGTCAAACGCGACGACATCGCCGATTTCGGCTCCGGCCGGTAAGTAAGTGACGTTGGCAATTCCCCCGATATTCTGAACGGCGCGGGAAACGCGATCACTGCGCAGAAAGACATAATCGAAATAAGCAACCAACGGTGCTCCCTCACCGCCTGCAGCGATGTCGGACGGGCGGAAATCGCTTACGACAGGCACACCGGTTCTTTCTGCAATGATTGCTGCCTCCCCGATCTGTAGTGTGGAGCACTCCCCTGTTTTACGTCCGTGATGAAAGATGGTTTGGCCGTGTGACGCGATAAGATCCACACGCCCTGACATATGGCACGACGCGGCGCACGAAAAGGCGGCTTCCGTGAACAGATTACCCAGCACAAAGTTGAGTTCACTGATTTCGCCTGCGGACGTCGGTGATCCTTCGGCCACACGCATCAACCGCTCTCGGACTTCGCGCGGGTATGGCTGGCAGGTGAAACCGCGAAACTCGATTTCTGTGTCTAATCCTGAGCCGACGATCCTAACGAGCGCGGCATCGATGCCGTCCATAGACGTGCCTGCCATCAGGCCTATCACGGACAGACTTGCTTCTCGGGGCACCATGCCATATAATTTAGTTGGAACCACGTTCAACACTTCCCTACAGACAGCGAGGTGGTCTATGCCTACGTACGTTTATAGGTGCAAGAAATGCGAGCACCAGTTCGAAAAGGTTCAGCGAATCACGGATGATCCCATAGACAAGTGCCCGAAGTGCGACGGCACTGTGAGTAGATTGCTTTTCCCAGTCGGTATAGTTTTCAAGGGTTCTGGATTCCACGTGAATGACTACCCTAGCTCATCTTCACGCAGCAGCAAGACTGAAGATAAGTCCGAGACAAAGGAACCTGCCGGTGCAAAGGAGTAATTAGCTGCGTGCGAACACCCAAATCTATCGACCGGTCTCACAATTTGTTTCTGAATTCATAGAAACGTTGCAAATGACTTTCAATAAGAACAGCCAGGTTCACTGTGAACCTGGCTGTATTCTCTCTTGACTCCACTTTTTCAGAACCTACTGCCTTGCTGCGGCTGCAAATTGTTCTGCGAAGACGCAGGCTTGATAATAGAGGCTTGCTTCGACTATTGTTCGACCGTTTACTATTTTTGCGGCGGTCCTGGTCTGCATAAGCCTACCATTTACCTTCACCGATTGTTTGCCTATCCTGACCTCGATCTTCATGTTGCCCACGTATGCAATAGCGGTGCGCGTTTCAGGCACCCAGAACACTACACCGCCTAAGCTGTCCACCAAGTCCCTAAGCTTTACGACGCCCTTGCTTGGAATGAGCCGCTTCTCCAGCTTGGCATTTCTGTCGCCCGGTTGAACTCCGCTGTGTGCAATGCGAGGTACAGATGGCGTTGCGCCGCTCGAGTCGCGTAGCGTAGGCAGAAGGGCGACGCGAACCGGTCGTGGTTCTGAGGGTTCGCCCTGTTGTGCTGCAAGTCTCGGGACGGTGGGAGCGGGTACCTTCGCGCCCAGTTCCGCTTCCTCACGAATGTTCCGTTCTGTAGCAATTGCCGAATGGTTCGCTGTCGGAACCGATGCGACAGCGTTCTCCATAGGAGCTGATTCCCTGACATGCCAGTTTAGTTGAGAATGTCCGCTGTCCGATCGAGGTTTCCGCTCGACGGAAACAAAAACCTTTCCGGGTTCAGCTGACGCCGGATTCGTATCAACAGAGGAAACATTTACAGCCGATTTGTTCTTGGGTCCGGCAGGCAGCGCCGGGCGCAGCGCAACCAATGAGCCACTTTGAGCGTTTCGTGTTCCGGTGGGAGAGTATACGCTACAAGTTTTAGGAGAGGACAATGCGGGCGAAAGACCTGTCGCTGCTCTCTTGGTGATACTCTGCGAGGGTGGGACCGTGTTCTGCAATGGTTCGACCAGTGCCAGCTGATGCTTGCATATGCTGTCTATCTGTGCTGACCTCATCCTTGCCATGACGGTCGCGTCGTGAGAAGCAACGTGCTGTGAAATCATTGGCTCCGTCATTGCGTATCGATTCTCCAACCTCTGGTTCGGCTGGAGAGCAATTATCTTCGCATTCTCATTACCTGTCTGGTCAGAAACCCTCGTCGCAGGCGTAGCCGCTCGCAAATGTTTCTGTGCAACGGAGGTCGGTTTTGATTCACGAACGCCAGGCTCGCTCGATGGCGCACTTGCAAACGGCGTCAGTGGTTCGGCTTCAGTTGCTCGTGCAACGCCATCTGCCTTGGATCTAGATTCCACTGGAGGCGGCAGCAATTGTCCTACGCCATCATCCTCCGACGGTGCGACGATGTACTGCTTCGGTTCCGGGGCGACCATTACTGCAGCGGGACGTTCGATGTTGTTTTCAAAAATGACCTTCACGACAACCGGGTCGCTCTTGTTACCGGCGCTATCATAGGCATATGTCTGCAGCTCGTGCTGTCCGTCGGGGTATTTTGTGGTGTCTAGGCTGCAAACATAAGGCTGGCGGTTTGTGAGATACTTCAACGCGCCGTCTACCAGTAGACTCACTATAGGAGGTTCGGCGCTGTCGTCTGTGACCACCATCTTGATTGTCACCGTGCCTCTGAGCACATCACCAGACTTGACGTTTGCGAACCGTACGTTTGGAACGCGCAAGTCATAGTTCTTTTGCCCGATAACGACATTACTGGACACAGTAGCAATGAGTTTATCGCCCGCGTATATGCGAACCGCCAGTTGGTGCCCGCCAGGAGCAAACTTAGCAGTATCCCACCAGAACGAACACACACCTCTCGGTTCAGGTCGCGCTAACGACCGGGTGGCGTAATAGCGCCCGTCGATCCAAAGCTCAAGGCGTGTTACATCCAGGTCGGATTGGGTGTTATATCCCACGGAGACCTCGACATTCCTAGAGGTTATGCGTTCTCCTGGCTGCGGAGCAAGCCACGTGGCGGTTGCTGCTTCCACTGTCACAGCGAAGGCGGGCCACATCATTACTGCTGCAACAGCGGTAGCGATGAACCTAGTACAAAGAACATGTCGTCGCATTAGGCTAACCATAGGCTAATCAACCCCACCAAACTCTACCACAGCCGAGACTGAGTGTCAACCTAGAGTAGGAAAACATTGCCTGCTTTGTCGAAAGCACAAGATACAAGACAATCGGAAAGCTTCGTATGAGGTGTACTTATATGGACTGGCAGTTGTTTCATACTAGAACGACTCTTTCAGTTTGCCTGTTTCTTATCACGCTCAGTTTCGTGCATAGCCAGGTATTGGCTCAGACTCCCGATATTCGCATAGAACCACGTACCAGGGCTGTGATTGCAGACGGCCGACCCTTTTTACCGTTCGGGTTCTACACCGACCCTGATATTGTCGACTTGCCCGAGGTCGAATCGCTCAATGGTTTCACTACGATAGCACCATACTGGTTTGGTCGTCAGAAGCGAACTCCTGACGATATTGCCGAAATGCGGCGTCAGCTCGACCGATGCGCTGCAGTGAATATGAAGCTGAATTACGACATAAAACTTCTGGCTACGACTTTGCAGACTGAAGAAGACGAACAAGCCCTCCGGGCCGAGGTTGATGCTGTTAAGGATCATCCTGCTTTGCTGGCTTGGTACATAGCTGATGAGCCTGAGCTTAACAACGTCCCGCCTGAACGCCTCGTGCGAGCTTACAAGATAATCAAGGAAGTTGACCCGGTGCACCCCGTAGCCGTATGTATAGCCCAGGTAGGCAGGGCTGAGCCGTATCTGCCCGCTTTTGACGTGTTGTTGGTCGACATATACCCGATACCTCATCACTCCGTAACCAAGGTGGCTGACGGAATCGAAAAAGCCTTGGCAGTAGTCGGTTCTTCAAAACCAGTCTGGTTCATTCCTCAAGCTTTTGGAGGTGGGGAGTTCTGGTACAGAGAGCCGACGGCAAAAGAAGTCAGGGCTATGACATATCTAGCTCTGATCCACGGTGCAACCGGCATACAGTACTTCATACGGAGACCGCCCATTGGAAATCCCAAGTCGCCTGTGGTGTGGTCTGAATGTCGGATACTTGCCATGGAGTGCTCCCAACTTGCTCCGGCCGTTCTATCAGGCGAATCTGCCCCGCGAGTGAGCTGTGAACCGGTTCAGATCCATGCACGAGCATTTGCCGATCGAGGTATGTTGTTTGTGTTGGCTGTCAACACGGAGAACCGTCCAACCGCTATTAAGATTGCTATCGAGGGCTGCGAGTACTCAGGCAGCGCCGAACTAATATTCGAGCGGCGCCGCGTCGACGTCAAGTCCGGGGTTATCGAAGATTGGATTGACGCCCTGGGAACACGGGTGTATCGCTTACCCGTAGGACCGTTTCCTCAGGACGATATCTCTATCAATCCGGAAAACATTGTTGCCAACCCAAGTTTCGAGGAGATCGTAAGCCCTGGGACACCTGCAAACTGTTACATTTGGACTGGAGAAGTTCGCGGTGCAAATTGCACGATCGATCCCTATACTGCTCGGCACGGCAGGCAATCGGTACGGATGACTGTGCCATCAGATGGTACAGGGGTAACTATGGTACCTCTTCTGCTCCGAGATTCCAAAATGCGTGTCCGAGATTTCGCCACTGAGCCCATGTGGTTCAAATACACTCCGGGTACCAAACTCAAATTCTCAGTGTGGGCAAAGGCGAAAACGCCCGGTGTGAAGTTCAGGTTTGTCGATGGAAACTTAGACGGCTTGCCTAAAACATTTACTCTAACGAACGATTGGCAGCGTTATGAGGCAGATGGTGTCGCGAAGCGCGAAATGTTGTATGGACGCCTGGGTATCCAGCTCATTGGTCCTGGAACCGCATGGTTTGACATGTTCGAGGTAACTGTCACAGAGAACTCAGTACCCAAGTCTGAAGATGGATCTTAGACAGTATTAGACGACGGCAAAAAGCGAAGCCGCCGATGTCGGCGGCTTCGCTTTATACTAGGAGCAGTTCAGCTTACTCAAATGGAGTTTCGAGCGAGGTTCCTGCTTTGGCTGAGCGCTCAGCGTAGTCTATTACCATTATGACTCGCCTTGCCTCCTCCGGTTTTACTTCCAATTCCTTGCCGCGCAGCAGATGATCTGCCAGGTTAGGATACCAGGTTTCCCATGTGGACTTCTTGTACTTGATGTCCATCTCAGCAGGATAGCCTTTCACGTCCAAGTAGGCTTTGAAGCTTCCCGACCAATTGTCGACAATCGCACCCTTGGTGCCTAGAATTCGCCACCGAGGCTTGCCAGCCTTGGCAATCGAGGAAATGGTGATATCCGCTACCACATCGTCGTCGAACCGAACAATCGCTTGGGTTTCATCCTCGTTGGTAACGTCTTTCCACACGCGGTTCCACTGATAGAAACCTGTGACGTTCTTAATCTTGCGTCCTTCGAGGAAGTTCAGCACCCAATCAACCATATGTGCGCCCCAGTCGTAGAAGTTGCCTCCCGAGATTTCCTTGTCCGAACGCCACCATTTCCCTGGCTTGCCGTAGCCGCCCATAAACGCCTCGACTCGGAATACCTCACCGATCATCCCTCGATCGATGAACTCCTTGACAGCCATGTAGTCTCCGTCGTGTCGACGGTTGTGGAAGACAGTTAGCAGGACTCCCTTCTTGCGAGCAAGCTCTATCATGTCCGTCGCCTCTTCCGTCTTGATGCAAAACGGTTTTTCGACGCAGACACCCTTACCCGCATTTAGCGCGTCCATAGTAACACTGTAATGCAGGTTATGCGGGAGAACGTTCACCACGCAGTCGATTTCATCGTCTTGCAACATCTCTCGGTAATCAGAGTACGTCTTCACCCCAGGCAACTCTTGCTGGGCAGCTTTCAATCGAGCAGGATCGATATCACATACTGCCACAGTGCGCATCCCGGGGCTTGCGTTGATCCACTCCGCGTGAGCCTTCCCCATGTTGAAGGCTCCACCATAGCCGATAATCCCCCATCTGATTTCCTTCTTAGTTTTTGAATCCACCGTTTGCTCACTCCTGATCATTTGTAGTTTTGCGCGTAAGCGCAGGGGTTTGTTGCCAAGTTCTACTTAGGTTCCCACGGTGCAACATACCGATAGGGCGTTTCCTTGCGGAAATCCGGCCACATGGAACCGATTCCGTCTGTGCCATACGCCTCAATACACCACATCAGACCTTCGGAATCCACTTCTATTTCACCGATCCACGTTGAGCCTTGCTTTGTCATCGGCGAGAGCGTCCAATCTCCCTTGTCCGACGGGAAAGGCTTTGTTTTCAAGAATACCTTGTCGACCTTGCCGGGGTTCTCGAAGCTCACTCGAACAATGAGTTTCTTTGTCCCCGGAGTTGTGCCGGATCCGGTCAGCTCAGACTGACAGCTTGCCACCTCCGGTCCGCGTATACCTACATCGATGGCAATAGGCGGCGCTTTGCCGGTTTTCCCAGAAGCCTTGATCTCAGCAATGGTGTCGTCGAGGACCTTCAGATCCTGCGCCAGCTTCTCACCCTCCTTGGACCACGTAAACTCCTCAGTGTGCATTCTTAGGGTGTCAACAAAAGGTTTGTAATGCTGCTCAGCAGTCTTGGCCAAGTTCTGCCAGGCTGCCGCTGCTGATTTGAGCTCGACTCTTATCGGAAGCTCAAGGGAAATGTCTGATGTTTTCCTCATTAGCGCGTACACGCAAGCAGCGAAGAGTTTATGCGAGTAATAATCCCCTAGGTAGCTAAGAGCTAATAGATCTGTGGTCAGGTCGTTGAATTCAGGGCTTGGGTTGCGCACCTTCTTTCGCGCTTGTTCTAGATACTCCCTTGTTCGTCTTGCTTCTTCAGCCAGATAACTGGCCATTCGCAGCGGAGTAGCTCTAGCTGCAGAGCCGCTATTGACAAGAAGATCCGCATACTCCTTGGGCGACATTATGTTCTGCGTATCGAAAGGTTCTCCTTCCGACCATGCTTTTACGTCGCCTCCCCATTCAAGTTCAGGAGCGTGATTACGGTGATCCGGACCTAGGGAGTAGGTTGTATAGGCGTCTGGGACGATCATACTCGCCCATTTCATGGCGTTGTACAGATCGGCTGCTGCTTCACGTCCGAAACGTTTCTCGAACATGCGAATCCACAAATCCTCGCGCTTGGCAGTCGACGGATCGTACGCTGTTCGCCCCCAGACGGTGTACCAGAACCAGTCCCGCTCGTACTGCCACTTGTACCATCTGTTCGGAGAATCGTTTCGGTGCCGAAAGTCATACTTCGGGTAATAAGCGTCGATAGGTTCTATGCACAGTCCGATTGAGCCCGCAAGTAGACTTGCAGTGTTGGCGCGCGCCGCAAGCTCTGGATTGCCCCAGGGGAACACGCGGTGGGTGCCGTTTGCCCGCAGCTGGTAGATAATCTTGTACGCGCGTGGGTAGCTGTAGTAATTCTGATAAGAGTAGTCGCGCCAATTCTTCATTCGACCGCCGGCGACGATGTAAGGTGGCCCGAACTGCTCCCCGTTGTACTTGATCTCTATGAAGAACCTGTTTGGAAACTCTCTGCCGATGAGCAGTATTTGATCTTTCTTAGCTCCCCAGGTTCTGGTGTAGAGGGCAATTTTTCTACCTGCTTGGGCGATCGCGGGTATGTAGCTTTCCCGATAAAAGTCTTCTCTCTGACCGGACTCACCTATTCGAAAGCCGATCATATCCAGTCCTGGGCATTGTTCTATCATTTTCCGGACAACTTCTCTGGTATAAGCTGCGAGATTTTCCGGTGAAGCTTCTGACGTCGGCTTGCGCAAGCCGGGTCCATCCCATCCAGCTGAGTAGCTCATGAGCGCGAATTTGATTCCGCGAGCCTTTGCCATCCGGATGACCTTGTTCAGCATTGCCAAATTGCGCCTAGCGATTTGCGGCTCGACGCCGACGTCTGGGAACCTATCGGAAGTTATGAAGTACGGGTAGATATTGGGAAAGCGCGTGGTCTTAATGTCATACATACCGTGCAGGTCTATCCAGTTGATTCGCGCCCTCGCCAGCTGGTCAAGATATCCCTTCCAGTAGTCTTCTTGCAAGAACCACCACGTATTGTCGTCTTCCTTGTATGGTAGGGTCAGAAATGGGTTTACTGCTCTAAATTCCACTACTGGTGATTGCACTATGGGCTTTCGGATATCGAGTGCTACCCTGCCATAGATGTCAATGCGTTCTGCTAGCTCTAGGCATCCGTACATTGCCCCGACTTGGTCTCGGCCGACAACAGCTATCTCCTTGCCCACGCGTGCTACAACGAATGATTCGGCTTTCCTAGGCAAAACTTTTGCAGCCTGGCGTGCTGCGGGCGTAGCTGCCTGCGCGGCGGTCAAGACGCGAATCGTCACATCTGCTCTGATCTTGTCCAAGGCTTTCTTGAGGTCGTTGACCCCGAACTCGATCGGCGTGTTCGCGTATGCTTTTGGCGGGACGATCTTTGGCGCCGCTGCGCACCAGACTTCTGAGAGCGCTGCCAGTAGTAGAAGAACCGCAATCGAGCCTGATTTCATTCGTAACACGGACAGTACCTCCTCAACGCGCTGCGTTCAATTTAATTGGGTGCGGTCTACCTGCCAACCGATGAGAAGAAAACCATTTAACCTATTGTCTGATTTTCTAGACGCGCCGCCTGATTCCTTCAGTCAAGCAGCAATACTTAAAGACAACTGCACCGGGTTCTCTGTGTAAGAAATTGCTGTTGGCGTTTCCTCTCAGCAACCCGAATACCTGAAAACCTATGTGTCTGTTTGATCCACACCACGGCGCTGCCACGAGTGCTGCGAACGAGTTTGTATTGGCAAGTTGCCTGACAGTATGTAAAATAGCGTCAAAAAACGATGATGCGACCGCACAGCAAGCCTCTTGTAGGCATCACAACAGGTACACATCCCCAATGGAGAGAAGGCGGAGACTATTTTGAGTCTTATGCAGAACCGCTGCGGCTCGCAGGGGCGGAATGTGTTCCCCTTGTCGGCACTTCGGCCTTTCGACGAGTCGAAGATTGTCACGGGGTACTTCTCTCAGGAGGATGGGATGTTCACCCCGACCACTACGCCAGACTTCCGGGTGATGAGCATCTTAGCTCTGAAGATGTAATCCGAATATATGGCCTGCAGTGCGAACCTGAACGTGATGAGTATGAGCTTCCTGCTGCGAAGCGTGCTGTAGAAATTGGTTTGCCTATCCTTGCTATCTGCCGCGGCATTCAGCTGCTGAACATTATCCTGGCCGGAAAACTGGTGCCAGACATCGAGAAATGCGTGCCGGGCGCCCTCCGACATCGTGCCTTGGAAGGCGGCGTCAGTGCGTGCCACGAGGTCGTTTTGCAGCCGGGAAGCATTGTTCAGAAGAGCTATGGTCGAACAGTCATCGTTGTGAACTCAAGGCACCACCAAGGGCTACTGTCGGAGATGATTCCGAGTGGTTTCACAGTCTCTGCGCGCTCCTCTGACGGGGTAGTTGAGGCTATAGAATCTCTGAATTCGCATTTCATTGTGGGTGTTCAGTGGCACCCTGAGCGGCAGCAGGATCCCTACATTTTCGAACCATCAATACCTCTATTTGAAGCATTTATCGAAGCGTGCAAACAAAGGATGTCCGGGAGAACACAGTTATGAATACGCCCAGCTTGGTTATCCTTGCAGCCGGTGTGGGCAGTCGATATGGGGGACTAAAGCAGATCGACCCTGTCGGACCAAACGGCGAAGTCATAATGGACTATTCTATTTACGATGCCGCCAGGTCAGGGTTCGGAAACGTTGTGATGGTAGTCAGTAGTGCTTTGGAAAACGCATTTCGAGAGAGATACAGTAATTCCGCGGGCAAATACATAAAAGTGGACTATGTCGTTCAAGAACTCACAAATGTGCCTGAGGGTTGTGTCGTCCCGACCAATCGTACCAAACCTTGGGGCACGGGGCATGCCTTACTTTGCTGCAAAAATGCAGTACGCGGTCCGCTAGCTGTGATCAATGCCGACGATTTCTACGGACCCGGTGCATTCAAGGCTCTTGCGGATTGCCTTCGAGGCGCTGAGGACGAAAAACGTGTGTATGAATACTGCATGGTCGGCTACAGACTGGCGAACACTCTGTCGCCTACAGGCCCGGTATCTCGCGGGATATGCGAGGTTGACTCGGAAGGGTATTTGCTAGATGTTCGTGAGCGCACCGGCATTGAAAAATACAACCATGGCGTAGCATATACTGACGAAAAAGGTCAGCAAGTGCAGCTTGATCCGAACGCGGTCGTATCTATGAACGCTTGGGGTTTTACGCCCAGCATCTTCAGTGAGTTAGAGTCACGCTTCAGATTGTTCCTCAATAGTTGCTCGCTGAACTTGGAAAAAGCGGAGTTCTACTTGCCGGATGTGGTGGGCGATCTTGTCAAAGAGGGAAAAGCGAGGGTGAAGGTGCTGCATACTGAGGAAAGATGGTTTGGAATGACTTATCGCGAGGACCGACTGTTGGTTGAAGCTGCTGTAGCAGAGATGATTGCGCGCGGCGTATACCCAAGCCCGTTGTGGAACTAGATAAGCGGCATTACCGTTCGCCGTATTTGCCACAAAGGATTTTCTTAACGTTTGGGGAGATCAGAAAATGCTTCTTCCTATTGGAGAAATGGAAAAACGCTTGGCTTCTGTCGGTGTCGGTGAACTTTATCTCACCGTAATGCAAAAGTTCAGGCGGGAGTTCCCGGAGTGCCATGACGTTGGCGTGGTGCGCGCCCCCGGTCGCGTGAACATAATAGGCGAGCATACGGACTACAATGGCTTGCCGGTCATGCCAATGGCTATCGACCGGGAAATAGTGATTGCATTTTCGCCTGACAACTCTGGGACTGTCGAAGTAGTTGCCACAGATGATACGTATCCGAAAGCACACTTTGCATTGTCAGGCAATATTCCTAAGTTCGAAACCGGGCATTGGGTCAACTACATCAAGGCCGCCGCGCAGGCGGTTTGGAATTGGGCGTCCGTGCACTGTCCCGACAGACTGCCCCTGTCTGGCGCTAAGTTATGCGTGGGTGGAAACATCCCTCCAGGATCTGGTCTGTCGAGCAGCTCGGCTCTTGTTGTTGCCTCCGCGCTAGTGTTTGCTCGCGATCTGAACATCGACCGCGTAGAATTGGCTGAACTCCTTGCCAAGGGCGAGCGGTACGTTGGGACCGAGGGTGGGGGAATGGACCAAGCGGCTTCACTTATGGGCAAAGCAGGAAACGCTTTGAAGATAGATTTCTTTCCTCTGCGTATTCGGCCCGTTTCGCTTCCTCACGGCTGTCTAATTGCAGTTGCCAACAGCATGGTTGCCGCCAGCAAGACGGGTGCTGCACGGATTGCTTTCAACACGCGCGTCGTCGAGTGCAGGCTGGGTCTTGAGTTGCTGAAGCATATCTCCAAACACCGAAATCCGCGTGTTGTAGAAGCAACCTTGCTCAAGGACTACGTGTGTCTTGAGCCTGACTGGCGTGCCGCTCTTGATTCGCTGCCCGACGGCCCACTTACAGTTGCGCAGATAGCCGACGTTGTTGGAGTCGCCGAAGGCGAACTGCGGCGACGATGCTTGACTTTGCGAGACGGTAGTCAGTTAACGGAGCCTAAAAACGGTTTTCAACCCAAGAAACGCTGCTTACACGTCTTGACCGAAGCCGACCGAGTTGAGCGCGCAGCACAAGCAGCTGGGCGTGGAGACGCAGTGGAGCTTGGGAGACTTATGAACGAATCCCATTCCTCCTGCGCTGAGAACTATGAGATCAGTTGTCCGGAGTTGGACTGCCTTGTAGACCTATTGCGTCGACACGGTGCCTTGGGTGCGCGGTTGACGGGCGCTGGATTTGGCGGATGCGCAGTTGCACTAGTCAGACAAGAAGAAGCTCCCGGGCTTCTAGAAGCAGTCTGGACGGATTACTATCGACAGTTTCTGCCTACACGCGGTCTGCCGACTCCATCTCAGCGTGAGCACGTGCTGTTTGTAACAAAGGCAGTTGATGGCGCGTGTGTGATCGAGGTCTAGCGGTTTCATCTCCAAGGTTCGGATGCAAAGCGCCGTAGACAAAGCTCATCAGTCATAGCTGCTCCTTCCTGAGTGCAGAGGTAAAGTACTGCTTGTGCGACCTCTTCTGGGGTTATCCACTCAGTCGAGTCTTCCGGTTCCCCTCTCGAAGCCCGCAGTTCCCTAGAAAGGTCCGTGAGGACTCCGCCGGGACTCAAGACGTGTACTCGAATGCCGAACTTTTGTGTTTCTATCGCCAGGACTTTGGACAGGCCTACCAAAGCATGTTTCGACGCACAATAGGCTCCTTGTTCCTCGTAGCCTCGGCGTCCAGCCAGAGAGCCTATGTTTATGATGCGTCCCTTTCGGCGTTCAATCATGCTTGGGACTACCTCTCTACACAGCAGAAAAACGCCTCGAACATTCGTGCTCATTATCTCGTCCCAGACATTCGTGGGCGTATCGACGATTTTGTGCAAAGCCATGATGCCTGCATTATTGATGAGAATGTCAATTGGACCTAGAAGCGACACTGCCTCTGCAACGGCATTCCTTATAGAATCCTCCGACCTTAGATCAAGACACACAGGAACCGCTCTGCTGCCGAAGTTCTTGAGTTCACCGCAAAGTTCTTCGAGGGCAGGCTTACTTCGTGCCGCAGCCGCGACCGCCGCGCCTTCGCGAGCGAGTGCGAGGGCTATTGCACGCCCAATTCCTCTGCTTGCTCCTGTTACAAATGCGACTTGACCGTGGAGTGATCCCATGGTACCTCCTACTCGAGTTCTATAATGTTGCCTCTAGTGTTATTAAGCGCTCATCTGAATTGCACCTGCATTTACGCTGGTAGCTAGTGCAGATTTTGGTCTCAAAATGACCATGCAAGCTTGACTCGCGTGTCGCTACTTGTGTACACTTTGTTTTGAAATGAGAACCGGCGGGATAGCACGCGGGCCAAGATTAATCTTGCTCGGTCTAGTGCCGTACCTCTTGTTTTTGACTGCGGCAGGATATTTCCACACGTGTATTGACCACAGCGAAAATCTGTACAGCAAGCCTCACGTCTGTCCCGCATGCGCGTGGTTCGGAGCCCAGTTTGCTTCAGACTCTGGTCGACTGGCGTATACGCATATAGACATTCTGAGTCCGTTGCCATCCGCGCTGAAGGACTCCAATTACTCTGCAGATCCGCCTCTTCACGCAGACCCCCGAGCTCCTCCGATTAGCTAGTCCTCTAGGTCAATTAAGAACGCACACGAATAGCGATTATACCTGCTCGCGGCTGCCGTCCTTTTCAGGCGCGGGATTGTCAGCTGTGGCGGGTGAGCTCATGCGTCACAAGCTCATGCATCACACAGGAGGAATTCCAATGAAGCAGATGTTGTTAGTTATGGTGTGCATTCTATTGGCAGCAGGATGGGCTTATGGAGATGAAGCGTCACCTGGAGCAAACTCTGAGATCGAGGAGTTGAGACAGCGAATATACGACCTCGAACAAAAAATTGAAGAACTGCAGGCTCAACAGGCACCTTCTGACGAAACGGAATCCACTTCGGAGGTAGGCGGCAGATTTCAACAGCTTCCCGACATCAGCTTTATCCTTCAAGCGAAGGCGAAGTTCACCGACGACAAGGCGGATCCGGACAGGCAGAAGCTGCAGTTGACCGAAGCCGAGCTAGCACTTCAGAGTTACGTATATCCTGAGGTGAGGCTCGATGCATTCATCGCAGGTTGTCCGGCAGAACACGAGCACTCGCATTTTCACATACACGAAGCTTACGTAACGTATATCGGCCTAAAGCAGAATCTAAACGTTATGATTGGTCAGAAATTTGTTCCGTTCGGCAGAGTGAATCAACTACACAATCACTCGTGGTTATACGCTAGGCAACCTTTGGTGTTGAGCAATCTCGTGGCGCCTGAAAGTCTAGCCGGGCAAGGGATACTCTTGGACTACAACTTGCCTGTAAGCGAGAACCTTTTCGCCAGGGTGGACGTAGGGTTCTGGGCTAATGGCTCGGAGAGCGAGCAGTCCGACCTGCCCAACATAATGGTCGGCCCTGGTGCAGATCTAACCGACCGGTTCCGAACAATCCGGTTGTGGCTGGGCAAGTCGGTTGCTGAAACTGCCGAATTGGAAGCCGGTTGGTCCTGGGCCGGTGGAAGATCTGAAGAAGATGCAGCGACGCTTGCCAGAAATTATGTTCATCTCCGCGGAGTAGACATAAGCTACAGGCGTTTCGGTAGAGGCGCGCGAAGGTTGCTTCTGCGCGGGGAATATGTCTGGCGTAAAGGAACGCTAGATTCAGGTGGTGCTTCAGCCGTCGGTTACTACCTGTTTGCAAACTATCGATGGGACAGGTACAACTCAATCGGTTTGCTCTATGATTGGTCCAAATTCCCACAGGATACGTTCAAGCACGAATCGGCCGTGTCTTTCATTCTAACGCATCAGTTCTCAGAACAATACTACGTACGTCTCCAGGCTACTATGGGATCAAGACCAAACGCCGGTAGCTATAACGAACTGTGGTTACATTGGGCGTGGGGAATCGGTCCGCACACGCACAATCTCGAGTGAAAGCGATCTGATTTCCGGTTAGTGACTCGCTACCACAGACGAACGTGGGAGGGAAGCAAAATGATGAAAACGTTGATTCGATGCTTAGTGGTGATCTTTGCGTGTTGCACAGTCCTTGCGTTTGGCACATCGAGAGCAGATGCAGCAGTGGACGTCGTGGCTTCTACGCCCGAGCTTGCAAGCATAGCAAAGTATGTTGGTGGAAGCAAAGTCACCGTGTATTCCATCGCCAAACCTGATCAAGACTATCACCTCATCGAACCCAGGCCGAGTGACGTCTCACGCATTGCAAAGGCTGATCTCGTTGTCAGAGTTGGTCTGGACCTCGATTTGTGGTTCGACGCTTTGCTTAACGCAGCGGCTAATCCAAAGGTGAGGCGTGGAGCAGCAGGCTATGTCGACGCTTCGCGCGGGGTTGACAGACTAGAGGTTCCAAAGGGAAAAGTTACTGGAGCTTCAGGCGACATACACATCTATGGTAATCCGCACTACTATTACGACCCTCAGAACGCAAAAATCATAGCCAGGAATATCTGCGAAGGGCTAGCGCGCGTGTCCGCTCGAGACAGGGATTACTTCGAGGACAATTACAAGCGCTTCGTTGATGAACTCGAGCAACACATCAGCAAATGGCAGCAGAGGCTCAAGCCCTACAAGGGCAAGCCTGTCGTTACGTACCATAGAAGCGCGAGTTACTTTATTCGCCGCTTCGGGCTGCGATATTTTGGCCAACTGGAACCGAAACCAGGCATTCCGCCTTCGCCTTCTCATATCTCGCAGCTAATAAAGCACATGAAGGAGGAAAATGTAAAAGCGCTCGTAGTCGAATCAATTTATCCGAAGCGCTTTCCTGATCTCGTAGCACGCGAGGTTGGAATCAAATACCAAGTAGTGCCTTACTCTGTTGGCTCTATGGGTACGAAAACGTATATCGATTTGATCGACGCTTGGGTCGAAAGGTTTGCCAAGGCACTGGAGTAGGCCTTCGACAATTAGAGAAAAGGACGGCTGATAACCTATGCGAATAGACCTGGGCAACCGAGCGATCGGCAGCAAACGTGATCTGCACGGAGTAGTCGTTGCCATCGATAAGGCAGACTTAGGCTACGGGAAGCGAACCGTCGTCTCAAACCTCACTCTTTCGGTTAGGGCAGGGGACTTCCTTGCAATTGTCGGACCAAACGGTGCCGGGAAAACCACGATACTGAAAACCATGCTGGGCATCCTTAGGCCTCTCAGGGGGCGTGTTGTAAGGGCTCCGGGAACTAGGTTCGCCTATGTTCCTCAGCAGCAGTCAATTGATGAGGTCTACCCACTCACAGCCATGGAAGTTGCATTGATGGGCAGATACTCGTTGATGAAACCGGTTGGCAAGCCTTCCAACTCGGACCGGGAGTTCGTACTAGCCTGCTTGGAAAAGGTCGGTATGCAAGACTTGGCTGGCCAACTGTTTAGAGAGCTGAGCGGAGGTCAAAAGCAAAGAATACTCATCGCTCGTGCATTGGCAGCCGAGCCCAATTTGTTGGCATTGGACGAACCGACGAACGATATGGACGTCGCAAGCGAGTACGCAATCATGGAACTCCTCCGAGATTTGCACGAGTCGCAGAAAATAACCATCGTTATGGTTAGTCACTTGCTGAATGTGGTTGTCAACTACGCGGAAACAATAGCGCTCATAGATGGTGGGTTGAAGGCCTTAGGACCAACGTCTAAAGTTCTATCAGCCGAAAGTCTTTCCCAAGTGTACGGTATACCCGTACACCTGGCAGAGTGTGGAACTGGTCGCGTCGTGCTGGCCGGGAGGTAACTACCGTGAGTGAGATACTCACTGTGCCGTTTCTGCGAGTAGCCTTGACTGGTGGGCTAATCGTGGGCTGCCTTTGTGCTTTTCTTGGGGTGCACGTGGTGCTGCGTCGAATTGTCTTTGTCGGCGCGGCGCTTGCGCAGGTGTCGAGTGCCGGTGTTGCGCTGGCGTTGTGCACCGGAGCAAATCCTGCCAGTCTATCCTTGGCTTTAACTCTAGGAGGAGTGGCAGCCTTTTCTGTAAGATCCAGCAGCCGCCGTGTTACTCAGGAAAGCATTATTGGAGTAGCTTATGCGTCGGCATCTGCGCTTGCCGTGCTGTTTGTGGCAAAAAGCGCCCATGCGGAAGCCCATTTGCTAAATGTGCTTTCGGGAAACATTTTGACTATAACCCCAGGGCAAGTGTGGTTGATGGCGATTTTGCTTGCCATGACACTACTGGTGTACGCATTGTTTCAAAAACAGTTCCTCTTCTCGGCTTTCGACCCCGAAACCGCACGAGCGTCAGGAATAAGAGCCAGCCTTTGGGATCTCTTGTTCTATATAATTTTAGGAGTAGCAATCTCTTTCTCTATCCGTGTGGTTGGGACGCTGCTAGTGTTTGCTTTCTTGGTGGTGCCTGCCGTCACAGCACTCCTACTCAGCCAGCGTTTTGCGGGCATTTACGCTCTGGCTGTAGGCTCGGCAGCCATATCGACAGTGTCAGGTCTGGTGCTCTCTTACAAACTCGATCTGCCTACCGGACCAACAATCGTTGCTTTTTCGGCAGTATTGCTATTGGCAGCGTACGCCGCCTCAAGGTTAATGAGCTGACACATCTGGCTTGATGATACGGTTGTTCATCT
>JARYME010000066.1 GCA_029907315.1 Armatimonadota bacterium
GCGGCAGTGCGTTTGCCAGTTAAACGGCTTTTAGTAGCTGGCGCCGCCTGGGCTCTCAATTGCTTAGAAGGGGCTAGGTAATGTCGGTAGCGTTACCAAGTTCAAAAACACAGTCTACGTTGGGGGCACTGACCCGTTACAGCGACATATTCGTGGCTTTTGCGGCTGTGGTCATCGTCGGAATGATGATACTGCCGATGCCGCACTGGCTTCTCGACGTCTCGCTTTGTGCCAATATTGCGTTGGCTTTGTCAGTGCTCTTGGTGACGATGTACACGGCTGAGCCGCTGCAGTTCAGTTCTTTTCCTTCGTTGTTGCTTCTCACAACGCTGTTCCGGTTGGCTCTCAACATCTCTGCAACACGTTTGATTCTCCTGCATGCAGACGCTGGCACCGTAATACGGGCGTTCGGTACGGTGGTGGTCGGTGGGAACTATGTCGTCGGCATCGTGGTCTTCGCGATCATTATTGTCATCCAGTTTGTGGTAATCACCAACGGTGCAGGCCGCGTTGCAGAAGTTGCAGCCAGGTTTACGTTGGACGCCATGCCTGGCAAGCAAATGGCCATAGATGCAGATCTCAACGCTGGATTGATCGACGAAGCAGAAGCTCAGCGGCGAAGACTGGAAATAGCACGAGAGGCGGATTTCTATGGCGCGATGGATGGCGCTTCGAAGTTCGTTCGAGGCGATGCCGTAGCTGCGATAGTGATGATAATCATCAACATCTTGGGTGGGTTTGTTGTCGGTGTTTTACAGAAGGGGATGAACCTGACCGAAGCCCTTCAAACGTACACGCTTCTTACCGTTGGAGAGGGCCTCGTGACTCAGATTCCAGCACTCCTTGTCTCTACAGCTACTGGCCTAATGGTTACCAAGAACGGCTCAGAGCGCAACCTCGGCCATGAACTGATATCGCAAGTGTTTTCCAGTCCCAAGGCCATAGGAATAACTGCCTGCGTATTCGCAGCATTACTGATCGTGCCTGGCATGCCTCGAGTTCCTTTGTTGATTGCAGCTTGTGCTGTTGGTGCCGTTGCCTATTTTCTTGCTCAGAACCAACGGCTTGCTGAGATCGAAGCCAAACGCAAGGCGTCTGCTGAAAAAGAAGTTCCTCAAGCGCCGGAGTCGATGACGAGCCTGCTGGGCGTAGATCCGCTTTTGATTGAGATAGGTTACGGACTGATTCCACTTGCCGATCCTAAGCAAGGCGGCGAGCTTCTAGAACGCATCACACTTCTTCGCAAACAAGCTGCTTTGGAACTGGGTATCGTGGTTCCGGCTATAAGAGTTCGCGATAATGTCCAGCTAGGTGCTAACGAATACGTGGTCAAGCTCCGAGGGGTTGAAATATCTAGGGGCGAGGCTTATGTAGGGCAATATCTTGCTATGAATCCGGGCGGCGCGACTGAAAAACTCAACGGTCTGCCTACCCACGAACCCGCGTTCGGTCTTCCTGCGATCTGGATTTCTGAGGGTCAGAGAACATTTGCTGAGGTTGCGGGATACACAGTAGTGGATCCGACAACGGTAATAATTACCCACCTTGGGGAATTAATCCGCCGTTATGCTGCGGATTTGCTCACGAGGCAGGACACCCAAGATATCCTCGACGCTGCTAAAGAGATAGCACCTGCCGTGGTAAGCGAGCTCGTGCCTGACGTTGTCGGAATCGGCGACATCCAGAAGGTCCTGCAGAATTTGCTGCGCGAGCGCGTGTCTATCAAGGACATCGTGTCGATTTTGGAAGCGATTGCCGATCACGCCTCGCTTACAAAAGACACCGATATACTGACAGAATACGTCCGCCAGCGTCTCTCGCTGGCAATCTGCCAGCAGTATAAAGGGCCTGGGGGCAAAATAGTCGCTTTTGCGTTCCATCCTACGGCGGAACAGATAATCGCCGACAACATAAGACAAACAGAACTCGGTATGCGTTTGATACTCGAGCCCAACCTGGTACGGGAATTGCTGTCAGCTATACGCGATCAGATAGAGCAGTTGTCGTCGTTGGGTTACGCTCCTGTTGCTCTCTGCTCGCCGAGGATCAGAATGCACGTGCGGCGACTGGTCGAACAGAATTTCCCTACACTTGCTGTTCTTTCTTATGCAGAAATCGCGCCGAACGTTGATGTAGAGACAAAAGGCATGGTGAAGATCGGAAATGCGAATTAAGACTTTTGAGGCCCCAACGTTACAGGATGCTTTGGAGAAAGCCCGCCAGGAGCTGGGCGAGGACGCCGTGGTGCTCAACACTCGGTACGTCAAACCTTCGGGTCTTTTGGGAATCCGAGGTACTCCAAAAGTTGAGCTTACGGCTGCCGTCCAATCCGAAGAGCCGGTCTTGGCCAAGACGAACGAGTTGGCGAGTCGGTCGAATAATGGTGTCGTAAACAGTACTTCTTCCGGGAGCGAAGATGGTTTGCTTAGCAGTGCTGACAGCTGTGCACAGCAGATTAGCTCTGAGACAGCTGCTGGCCACAAAGCCGTGGATTGTTCCGGCTTAGGTAAAGCATCGTCGGAGATCGAGGTTATAAAGTGGGAGCTGAAGCGTCTCGGTCTGATAGTTGAGAATCTGCTATCAGCGAGGACGTCAGCTGTTCCGCACATGCTGATGTCAGAGCACACCGCCCACGCATCTGCTTTGGTGCGGGCCGGTGTGGAAGCGGAAGTTGCCTACAAGCACCTAGCCGATCTCGTACACCTGGAGGATTCCGATTTGCTCGCTCGGGCTCTGGCCTCGAAACTCGAATGTTTTATTCGCCCCTTCGATTGTTCTCGCTCTCGAGTTGTTGCTATGGTGGGTCCAACCGGGTCCGGCAAGACCACTACACTGGCGAAACTTGCTGCAAAGTGGTCGATAGAACGCGGTAAAGATGTGGCTTTGGTTACTGTCGACACATACCGCATTGGTGCGGTAGATCAGCTGCGAACATACGCACGAATAATGGGCGTTCCGCTCGAGGTTGCTTTTTCTCCAGCAGATTTGGCTGCGGCGATTCACAAGCATGCTGCTCGCGACTTGGTATTGATCGATACGGTGGGTCGCAGTCATCGAAGCGAGGAACATCTGCGCGAGCTCAAAACCTTTCTCGATGCGGTGGAATCTATAGAAACGCATTTGGTTGTGTCCGCCGCACTGTCGCCTGAAGTGCAGTACGAAGTGGTCGAGAAGTTTTCGATCTTCTCCCCGACCTGCCTGATAATCACGAAGCTCGACGAAGTGTCTTCTTACGGTGTGCTTGTCAATCTTCCATTCCGGAGCGGTTTGCCTATTTCGTGCACTACTTCGGGACAGAACGTGCCGAATGATTTGAGCATAGCGGATGCTCGAGATATTGCTGCAGCGGTTGTAGGGCGAATTCCTGCGGAGGCTGTGCGGTGATCGATCAAGCTGCAAGTTTGAGAGAACTTATGCGTGGTCGGAAAGACGAGCGTCAGCGAGTTGATTTGACCGAGACATCTGGTACTCCATACACCCTCGCAATCACGAGCGGCAAAGGTGGGGTCGGCAAAACCAGCATTGCAGTCAATCTAAGCTTGCTATTGGCTCGGATGGGTAGGCAGGTATGGTTCGTAGACGCCGACTTTGGCCTCGCAAACGCTGAGGTGCTGTTGGGGGTGGCGCCGCGGTTTAATCTGGCTCACGTGTTGCGCGGTACAGTGGATCTAGCGAGCGCGTGGTGTGATGTGGCAGACGGGGTGAGGCTACTATCATCTGGCTCAGGACTTGAGGATGCGGCAAACATTGGGGCAGTTCAGGTCGCCTCTCTGATCAACAGGGTCAAGGAGACTGCAGGTTCTGATGGCCTTGTGGTTGTGGATACCGGTCCAGGAATCGATGATCCTGTCATTTCTATCCTGACAGCCGCTGACGAGGTTGTAGTGGTTACAACGCCTGAACCTACTGCTCTCACGGACTGCTACGCGACAATGAAGGTGTTGTTTGCTCGACGGCCGGAGTCGGACGTAACGTTGGTTATAAATTGCTGCGAGAGTCCCTCGCAGGCCGATTCGCTGGCGAAAGCACTGGGTGATGTCTGTCGTAGATTTCTTACGACCAGCTTTCGACGTTATCAGTATCTGCCTGTCGACAAAACCGTTGCTCGGGCGATACAGGCCCAGAAACCCCTTGTTTTCAGCTCGTATCGGAATCGAACGGAACCGTGGTTGCGAAAGTTAGCGGTCGAGATCGATCAAAGAATTCGAGATCGACAATTGGCATTGCTACGGCGTGAAGATGCCTTCCAAACTTCTGATGCATATCGAAGTTCGGTGATAGGAGCCGTTTAGTCTACGGGGGTTGCACAGCGGCGTGGTAAAGGCCATATGGAGGTTGATAAGCTTGTTCCTGGCTCTCGGAACCTTTGTCGTAGTTGCGGTGAGCCAGTTGTTGGCTGGCGAGGATATGTTCTGGTTGGTGGTCAAGGCGGTAGGTGCGTTTTTTGCGAGTTGGTTTTTCCTAGGGTTTCTGGGCGATCTGCTGGGATCGCTTCTGGGCAACAGCAAAGTTCAAGGTTCTCGAAGAGATGTCTGAGTGCGAGGGGAGGCTAGCACAGGCTCAACATGGATGCACGTGATAGACTGTGGCTGGAGTATAAGAATAACGGAAGTGAAGAAGCAAGGGAAAAACTCATCGAAGAGTACGCCTACCTTGCCAAGTACGCAGTAGACAGATTGAATTTGTCGCCATCGGGAGCTTTGAGCTATGAGGATCTCATAGGCCACGCAATCGTGGGCTTAATAGATGCGATCGAGAAATATGACCCCAGCCGCAGCGTCAAATTCGAGACTTATGCCTTGTCCAGAATTCGCGGGGAAGTGATCGACGTGATTCGGGCGTTGGATTGGGCTCCCAGGTCTCTCAGGCGGCAGGAAGCCGAACTTCGCAGGGCATACGCGTACCTGGAAACTGTCTTAGGGCGAAGCGCTACCGATCAGGAGGTAGCAGACTATCTAAATATCACAGTCTCAGACCTCGAAAAGCTTTTGGCAAACGTTTCCCAGTGTGCATTGTTGTCGTTGGATGAGATTATAGCCGCGGGCGGCGATGTACTGCCTACTAGTGAGGATGATGATTCGAACGACCCAGCCACTATGGCTGAAAAGTCGGAGCAGGCTCGCCTGTTGGCTCAAGCTATCGAGGAGCTTCCGGATCGCGAGCGCACGGTCATATCGCTTTACTACTACGACAAATTGACACAGAAGGAGATAGCGGCTGTTTTAGGAGTCACCGAGTCGCGGGTGTGTCAGATGCACACCAAAGCTGTGTTGCGGTTGGCTGCGAAACTCACCCGTGTGCCGGCACTTTATGCTGCTGCGTGAGAGGCGCAGCAGCATACATAAAAGGCGGTGATGGCGGTGGCAACGGATCCGACTGGATTGTCTGGACCACTGGCGCGGCTGCTTGGTGTGGAGAAGGCGTTGGGGTCTACACAGCGCGGGAGCGAACTTGCACAAGACCAGCTTGCAGGCGAATCAGTCGATGCTCTGCATCGCAGGTCGCCTAACCAGGCAAATGGTGTCTCCAGAGAAAAAATAGGAAAGGATCGCGAACGGAGGCGAAAAGAGCAGCAGCGCCGACGGCGCGCAGGTAGTGACGATAAAGCAGCGTTGGACGATACATTCTCGGGGATCGACTTCACTGCTTAGAGTTTTTCATAGCACCGAACTACGTCGTTGTCGAGTAGTAGCTGCGGCACACGTTGCAGATTGCGCCGGTGAAAAGCGTATGGAAACCCTATTCTGCTCGTTTATATTGTTGGCAGTTTTCTGGCTACTGTGGCGCGGTGTTATCTGGATGCTGCGAGTTGGTCGGGACAACGCCTTGAAGTCCGAGCCTCTCACTCCGGCCGACCTCCGCGTTCTGGAAGAGACCGCAGCTAGGCTGATGGCTGAGCTCAAAGCGACCGCGGACGAGTGCGTCGCCAAGATTGAAGCTGCTTGTGCGCGAGCGTGTTCAGCTGGAGATGTTTGGGAGGCCTCGTCCAGACCAGAGCGTAAGAACCTGATTGACTGGGCGGACACTACCGCAAGCGCGTCAGAAGTGGCGAAGCAGACAGGACTCACTATTGGCGAGATTGAGCTTATGCGTTCTTTGCGTTCCTGTCGGTCGGCAAACAAAGAAGGCTCAGCCGATTGCGAGCCGGGTTCCAAGTCCGAGAGTATTATCTGTCGCTCAGATTCCTGAGTCTTGCCGCTCTGGCCTTAGCTTCGTTCGCCCATCTGCCTTTAGGGCTCTCTCTTGCTGCTTGCTCGTATTGCTTAAGGGCTCTCTTCAGGAGACCAGCATTCTCGCAGGCAAGGGCGTACTCGAAACGGTCTCGCGGTCTGAGCCCGCCCAGCGCGTCTGCCTTCGCGTACGCCTCAACCGCATCCCTGATCTTGCCTAATCTTAGGCTTACTCTCCCAAGTCCTACCCACGCTGCATGAAGTTTGGGGTTGATGGAGGCTGCCCGCGAGAATGCTTGTTCAGCTTTATCTAAGTCTTGAAGCAGTATGTAAGTGCTGCCAAGGCTCAGGTAGACCCGCGCATCGTCGCCTATTTTCTCCGCAGCCTGCAAGAGTACTTTCTCCGCCTCAGCTGGTCTGCCTAACGCGCGCAGAGAATTAGCCAATCCCAGGTAGTCGGTGACGTCTTGCGATCCATACCGTATGGCGGCTTCGTACTCGTGTGCCGCTTCCTCGTACAGTCCCGCTTTGAAAAAGTAATATCCGGCCCAGCTGCGGAAAAAGCGGCCGCCTGTTCGCGAGACAGCCCTTGCCCAGGCCACGTCCGAAGAATATGGTTGGCAGCTCTCTACCGTCAGAGCCGAACAATACAGAACAAACCACACCACAACTGCCCAACTTGCAATGCGCCAGATTCGCAATTGGGAAAGCTTCAGACTTAGAATCCGGTCCGCTAGCCAACCGAAGAACATTGCTGAACCAACACTGGGCAAATACACAAACCGCTCCGCCGGAATGGGTCCTGTAGTTGGCAGTATGTTGACTACCGGAAGCAGTGTGAAGAAAATCCACATCGCGGCGAAGGATAAATGCGGTTGACTGCGCCTGAAGCGCGCAGCGAACACCACAAGCCCGATAGGCACCAACCAAGCGCCCAGTGCGATTAATGGATACTTCATACCAATCGGAAACACGTCGTAGACTACACGTCCCACCTGCGGCAAGAACATCATGCGCATATACGCGGCATATGCAATTCCGACGCCCAGCAGTCGTTTGCCGAGCGCGAGAGTTGGGTAGTTGACCAGCGTGACGTGCACCGCGCGGCGCCGGAACATCATGAATACAAGAAGGGAACAAAGTATGCCGGCAACCCATTTTGCCTTATCAGGCTTAGCTATGCGGCTCTCTGAAACCCACGCGTAGCCTGCCATCAGAAGCGGCAGCACGAGGGCGTTTTCCTTTGAAAAGAACGCGCAGAGCGCTAGCAAGCTGCAGATCGCCAGTGTTCCCAGGGAGGTTTTCTGACCCGATTCACACGCCCTGACGAATACCAACATGCACAACAGAGCAAATAGGCCGGACATCACATCCGTCCTCCCGGATATCCATCCCACGGCTTCGGCGTGTGAAGGAAGCGCACTGAAAATGAGGGCAGCGACCCCAGCTGCACGTACATTCTTCAAAATCCGATGCGAGAGAGCGAAGACAAGCAGGCTGACCGCAATATGCATCAGCAGGTTCGTAAGACGGAATGCAAACGGATTGGGGCCTGAAATCACATAGTTTATCTGGAACGATACGGTCACGAGAGGTCTGTAGTAGATGACATTCGGTCCTAGCGCTCCATGAAGGAAGTCCCTGGTAAAAGCCTTAGGCAGGTATGCCAAGCTGTGGGCATACTGGTCCTTCACTATCAGCTGGACGTCATCAAGCGTGAATCCGCCGCGCAGAGAGGGCAAATACGGCAAAGCTGCTGCAAGGATTATGATCACTGTCCAGATAATTCTTTCTCTACCGTAACACTTATCGTTCATCGCTTACCCTTGCCTGCTGCGATACGAAAGTCCAGCGCAAGGTTACCATGTCGAAAGCGCGCGGTCAATGCACTGAGCTTAACTACTACGTGCGGTCTAGACATCGGAACAACTCTGCGGCATCTCGGCGCGAGAGTCGCTTGGTATTGTGCACCGCATAACAATAACCGCATACAAGAACATAACTGTTCCGCCCGAGCTGAACCCTGTAGGGCAGATGTGTTCGCCTCGGAAGGTTTGCCGTAAACGAACGTACAAACCCATTTTGATGCTGTTTAGTTGTATTTTTGTGGGAAGTCACCGTTTTCTGTGGGAGGTTTTATGATGCTTCGCTTGGGAGTAATAGGCTATGGTGCTCGAGCCCGCGGTGTGATAAGCATAATGGAAAGATTCAATGCCGGGGTGCGAGTGACAGCCGTAACAGACGTTCGCAATGATCAACTCGCAAAGGAAATGTCAGAGCGGGGTGAGGATCCCAGCAGCGTGGCGTTTTACACTGACGCAGATGAGATGCTGGACAAGGAAAGGCTGGACGGGGTTCTTGTCGGCACGAGATGCTCGCTACACGCTGCCATGGCGATGAAGGTTCTTAAGAGAGACCTTCCCTTGTTTCTTGAGAAACCCGTAGCAACGAATATGCGCGACCTTGTTCAGTTGAGAAATGCGGCGGCTGACTCTCGAAGCGAGGTAGTGGTTTCTTTTCCGCTCAGGGTAACGCCTCTGGTCCGTCTGGCGAAAGAAATTATTGACTCCGGCAAGATCGGTACTGTAGAACACGTCCAGGCGTGGAACAACGTTGGCTACGGCATTTGTTACTACATGGCATGGTATCGCGACGAGAACGAGACTCAAGGTCTTTTCCTCCAGAAAGCGACTCACGACTTTGACCACATAAACTATCTGTTGGGAATCAGACCTGTCTGGATTTGCGCCATGACGTCCAAGCGCATATACAAGGGCGATCGCCCAGCTGGTTTGACGTGTGACGATTGCGCTGAGTGGCAAGAGTGTATGGAAAGTCCGTATCACCTATTCTTTACAAGGGCAGAAACCAGTGAGGTAAGAAAGAACGGCAGACCGTGCGGGTTTGCAGTCGATACTGGCAATGAAGACTCCGGAAGTGCGATTGTAGAATACGAAACCGGTATGCATGTGTGCTACACCCAAAATTTCTTCGCCAGAAGAAGAGCACACGCTCGAGGGGCTCGACTGCTTGGCTACAAGGGCACCATAGAGTTTGACTGGGCTACCGACGAATTGAAAGTCTATATGCACCACACTCCTCGTGTGGAGACCTATAAGACGGACACGAGCCAGATGTCTCACGGCGGCGGCGACACTGTGCTTGCGGACAACTTCATTCGAGTAATGAGAGGTGAAGCAAAGTCTGTAGCTCCTTTGTCGGACGGCATTCTGAGTGCGTTAATGTGTCTGAAGGCGAAAGAGTCCGCTGCCACTCGAACTTTTCAAAGGGTTTCGTTTCCCGATGAAGAAGTTCATAGCACATCGGATTGTTGACACGGCTGCTTGCTTCCATAGGGTGTTGGAGCGAACGTACACTTAGGTTGACACGGGTTGCGTTGTTATGTAAAGATTAGCGCTGGGGGATAGGCGCTATGAGCGAAACAAGGGCTCTTATCTGCGATCCCGCCGAAATCCGCTGCTTCCGCTTCGCCTTTGATGCCGACATATTGGTATCAACCGCCGCCTCCAATGCGGCTGAACTCGCGAAGTTCCCGGTCAAAGATTGCCGCGGTGAACCCATTAGATACGCGCTGGTTTCGGCTGATGTCGGATTGCTTAGTTCCGATGAAGCTGTTGGAAGGGTTCTCTCCAGTCTACATTCTCGGCTGTGGCTCGTTCCGGAAGTAGAGGTGTACGCGGATAACAACTGTGACCCCGACGCGGCTGAGACACTTGAGCAATTTTCTGATGAACAATCTCGCGCTGGTGTTTCGCTGTTGGAAGAGAGCTGCCTTCTGCACGATGAGGGACTCAACTTGCCGATCGATATAACCGTTGACTCCTCTGTCCACCGACAAGTAGAGGACCTTGTTTTGGACGGCAGGGATCACGAGCGTGTAGGTTTGTTGCTAGGGTCGGTGGCTGTTGCAGGACGACGCAGAAACATACACATTTGTGGAATCTGTCCTGCGCCGAATGCGCCCGGAAGCGATGCCGGGGTTACGATAACATTTGCAGCGTGGGAAAGCATGCTGTGCAGGCGCTCGAGTGTGTATCCAAAAATGCGTATCCTCGGCTGGTTTCACAGTCATCCGAGAGACGGAACAGTTCTCTCGAAGCAAGACCTTTTTGTGCATCAGCACTACTTTCCACATCCGAATATGGTAGCTTGGGTGTTGGACTCCATCTCGGGACGCTCCCAGTTTTTCTACTGGCGGAACGGCCAAGTGTCGGCAAGCCGAGGGTATGGGCGGGTAGATACTGCGCCTAGTAGTTACTGCTCTGAGTCTGTAGCAGGAGAAAACAGAAAATCGCCGCGTGCACGTGCATGGGTGAGCGTCGCAGCAATCGGGGCATTGGGAGTCTGGGCGTACTTGGGGTTTGGTACTGGGAGAGAAAACTTAGCGAATAGATCGGCCTATGTTCATCGTGCGCCTCGCAGTGTCCAGAAAAAGGGTTCCCAGCATAACGAGCGTGTTGAGCCACCGAAGCACCAAATTGACCGAGTCTACATATTGGGGAAGCATGACAACCTGTGGTTGATTTGCAAGCGGTTCTACGGAGACGGTTCGCTTGCTCCTGCTCTTGCCAGATACAATGGCATACGAGACCTCACCAACCTCCAAATAGGTCAGCAAATCAGAATTCCTCTGAGACAGACTCTGGAGGCTTTTCGACAGTAATCGCTGGTAAAGAGAATGTGCAGGAGAGTTGTGTTTTGCGACTAGTGTCCACCGTAAACAAACCCATGACTAGACCAGTTGTTTACAGGCGCACTTCAGCCCAGGATATAATGTCCGTCAGAGTTTGCATCTTTGCTCTAACCAGATTTGTGATGTGGTGGATTTTGCTGATACTGAGTCTCGATATTTCAGCGACGTCCTGAACGCTCACGCTTGGGACGTGCCCCACAAAGGGGCTCTTTGTCAGCCTTTTGGCAAGCAGATTACCAGCAGACACTGCTCTGGCTAGGTCCTGAAATTCTTTGGCTGCTTTGGGAGTGTGATGCCATCCGATGGCTTTGGAAATGGTTGGTGGAAGACCCCACTCGGCGGTGAGTAGTTCTCCCACTTCTGCATGATCGGTCCGTAAGATAGAGTATTCGGCGTTGAACATATCGAAACCGTAGTCGGGGCACACCTCTAGGATCTCATTGAATTTATGTGGTGCTGCCAGTGCAATGACCATCTTGCCGACGTCGTGTAATAACCCAGCTAGGAAAGCACATTCATCAGACGTATACGGATAGAGTGTTATTGCTGTATAAATTAGTTCTGTGCAGGTTGCGCAGGCTACTGAGTGGACCCAGAGATGTCGCCAGCTAAAAGTAGGAAATCTTTCCTCAGGGAAGACCGCGTCGATGATGTAAGCGGTAGTTGCCAGGTTGCGAATGCAGTTGAAACCCAGCGCTACTACAGCCTCGGTGATGGTGTCGACTTTTTTGAGTCGACCAAAGTAGGCCGAGTTTGCTATTCTGAGAATTCTGGTTGCGAGTGATGGGTCGAGCATTATAGCGTCAGCCAGTTCCTCAGCGGTTGCACTTTCGTCGTTTGCGATGTGTACGACGCGAAGGAGGGCGGCAGGCATATTAGGTAGGTTGAACACTTTGAGTGGTCGACGTGGCAAGTTGTACCACCTTCTTAAACAGCATTCAGGACGTCTTGGTGTTTTGATATCTTGCCGCTATTTGGGTTGTTCCACATTTTGTTGGTGGTGACCGCGGAATGATAAACAAAATGTGATCGTTGTGAGCGCAGGAGTGGGGTTAGCTCGGGGGTGCTTGAAGAGATTTCTTCTGCGTGCGGTTGGATGAAGCGGCTTTAGTGGAGTAAGACTTATGATCCGCGTGAAAGATATTTCTTGTGATTTTGAACGAGAACCATTGATTGCTCCTTTGGGGTTCAAGGGAAAATATTTGACACAGCTCTGGCAAAGTATTGCGTATATACGCGCATTCAGTGGGAGCGAGGGGTTAGGGATTGGTACCCAGAGTGTTCTGTGGTCAGACGCTGAGTTGTTTGCAGGTAGTCCGGAGTCTGCATCCAATGCTTTTATGTTTGCAACTACGTTTTTTGCGCTGTCACAGGTGCGCGATCGCTGTTTTTCGGACCCTGTTTCTCTTCTTGATGATATCTTGAGACCCGTGACTGACTACGCCAAGTCTGTAACTTCTTACCCAGGTCTCAGACCCACCTTTGTACTCAATGCTTTGGTGCCGGTCGACAACGCTGCTTGGCAGTTGTATGCTGCAGAACACGGTCTTTCGTCCTTTGATGAGATAATACCGGATGAGTTTAAACCCGCCTTGTCGCACAGACATAGAGAGCTCGGTTTGATCCCGCTCGTCAGCTATGGGGTCTCAGTTGAGGATGTAGTAGATCTCGTCAGAGCAGGTGTTTTCGTGCTCAAGATCAAGATAGGGTGTGATCCGGATGGTGATGGTGACCCTGAAAAGATGCTTGAGTGGGATACCAATAGAGTTTTATCTATACACCATGCGGTTGAGGAATTTGAAACGCCTTACACTGATTCTCAAAGGGTGGTTTACTACCTCGATGCAAACGGTCAGTACGAGTCTAAGGATCATCTCTTGCATTTAATTGATAGATTCGAGCGGGAGGGGATACTGGACAGGGTTATACTCTTGGAGGAACCTTTCCCGGAGGGTTCAGAGATTTCTGTTGAAGATTTGCCAGTTAGGGTTGCTGGTGACGAGAGCGCTCACTCGGTTAGACACGTAGCGGAGCTGATTGATCTAGGCTATACTGCGATTGCCCTGAAGCCGGTTGCCAAGACGCTGAGTGAGACGCTCAAAATCGCGACTCTCGCGCATGACAAAGGTATACACTGCTTTTGTGCCGATCTTACCGCGAATCCGATTCTGGTAGACTGGAATAAGAACGTGGCCGCTAGGCTCGCTCCTCTTCCAGGGCTAAGGATAGGTATCCTCGAGATGAACGGCGATCGGAACTACAAGAACTGGGTTCAGATGTGCAACTATCATCCGAAGGCCGGTGCTCCTTGGACAGTTCCGGTTGGCGGGGTGTTCCGTCTTGATGATAGCTTCTATGAGTCCAGCGGGGGAATCTTGGAACAGAGCGAGCACTACAGGTCATTGGTCGTCAGCTGACGTTGCCGCGGTTGTCTGTAGCAAATCTTTATAAACAGAAGGAGGCTGTAAGACTTATGGCAAGACCGCTCAGCAAACTTGCACCCGGGTGGTGGGACTACACCACCATAGACAAAGAGATATTGGACGACGCTGCCAAGCTCACACCAGAAGATCTTGTCGGCTTGTCGCGTCCCGGCTTCAAGGTTGTCATCTACGATACTCTTGAGGAGTTCTATTGTGCAGAAGCCCTGGAGTACATTGAGGCATGGAAGCAGGCTACGCCCGATAATCCGGTCGGCATATGTGGCCCAATAGGTCCTACAGAGCAGCTGCCTTTGGTGGCTCAGATTGTTAACGCCATTGGTTTAAATCTGAAGAACGCTCATTTCTGGGCTATGGACGAGTGGGTGATTGACGGCAAGGAAGTCCCTGAAGACCATCCACTGTCATTCGCGCGGGCTGATCGGCGCCTGTGCTTCGATCGGATAAGGCCGGAGCTCGCTATGCCGGAGTCGAACCTGCATTTTCCCAAAGCCGACACCAGCGAGTATATAAAGAGTTGGGAAGGCGTTAGATGTGCCGTTATGCAGGGCGGTCAAGGTGACATAAAGCACTGGGCTTTCAATGATCCTCCTAAGAGGGAGGGTAAGTATATCGACGAGCCACCATCGCCAGAAGAGTATCTCAAACTCGGCACTCGCGTTGTGGATCTGCATCCTGTAACAATAATGCAAAATGCCAGGACTTCAGGCGGTGGCAAGGTAGACCTGGTTCCCAGCCAGGCAGTGACTGTAGGACCCGTGGAGACCTGGAAGGCAGAGCGTGTTTCCATCTGGCACGCGGGCAAACACGACAATCCTTTTGGACAGCGGCTGACTACTCTGATGATCTCGAAGGGAATTGCTGATAGTGCGGTGCCGATGTCGCTTCTGGCGCTACATCCAAATGTCCAGTTCAACTTCTACCGCGGCGGCATTGGCACGTGTGAAGTCGAAATGCACTAGGTGTTTTGCTCGATTAGCCTTAGGGACCCGCCGTATGGCGGGTCCCATGCTATTTTCGAGAGTTTCCTTGTAACCTCAAGTACAAATTAAACCTCTTGCCGTCTATGTCTGGAAAACTGACAAGAATTATTAAATCGCCCTTGACAAACGCCGGAATGCACCTATAATGCGGATTGAGGCAAGTAATTATCCTTGCTCATCTGAGGGTGGGGGTGCAAATAGCTCATTGTCTCGCAAGGTAGCATACATATGGGTCCTCACTGAGGACACGTTGGCTGCGTAAACCGCGCAGTTCAGTGCACCTCAGGCTTCTGGTCCGACGCACACCGGGGGGGACTGAGTGGCGGTTGCGGTTCTCCAATCAACCGTAGCCAGCCAGGCGGACTTCATCCTTTTGGGGAAAGAGAGGAGCGAACAATGGCTTCCACGGGCGCTAGAGCTTTTCTCCTTGTTGTGATAATGGCCCTCGCATCGGTCGGCCCCTTACAAGCAGCGGATATTTATGTCGATGCAGCGGCTTCAGGTGCCGGTAATGGTACCTCCTGGCAGGATGCATTCACTACAATTCAGGCAGGTATTAATGCCGCATCGCCGGGGGACGTGGTGTGGGTCAACCGCGGGATATACACGGAAAACATTGATTTCTTGGGGAAAGCAATAACCGTAACGTCTACTAATCCGCTGGACCCCGAAGTGGTGGCTTCCACCATCATTGACGGCGGGGGAAACGGAAGTGTTGTAAAGTTCGTTTCCGGCGAGTCCACAGATTCTGTTCTTACAGGGTTTACCATTCGAAACGGTACGGGAACACTCGTAGACGGCTTAACGTACGGCGGCGGTATCTACTGCGGTATCGGTTGTTCGCCGACAATTCGCCGCAACATCATTGTCGATTGCTCAGCTGATGTGGGAGGCGCGATCTATACTCGTGGGAACACACCTCCTCAAATCACCGGCGGGCCTTCCCCGGCGTACCCTTATGTGGGCAAGGGCGTGGGAATCACTCTTTCAGTGACTGCTGAAGATGCGGATGGAGACTCGCTGACATATATGTGGGCTCCACTTGATGGCGGTTCCATAATCGGCTCTGGACCGCTCGTGACTTACACATCTCAAACATCTGGCCTGAAGCACATTCGAGTCACTGTTTCCGACGGCCGAGGAGGACAGGCTATTGCCGAATGTACGGTAACCGTTATCGGCGTCACGGTACAGACACCCCTTCCTCAGCTGGTCGTTGGGCAAACCGTAACGCTTTCTGCCTCAGTAGATCCGGTTATACAAGACTCTGCTGAGTATCCTGTCGCCATAACTTGGAGTTTGATCGAGGGTCCGGCCGAGGGCACTTTCGATTCGTTAGTGAATGGTCGGCCCGACGCGACGTCCATAGAGTTTACTCCGACAGCGAGCGGCCCAGGTAGGATTCAGGTCGAATACGCGGTAGGTTCGGCACGCGCGACGGATACGGTCGCCATCAATCTTGCTCCTATAGTGGATTCGATAGAGCCGGCTTTTGGTGTGCTCGGTACCACCGTTCAGGCGGTTATCTCGGGTAAGAACCTGGCGCGTGTAACCGGCGTATTGCTTCAGCCGGACTCGGGTGTGACGGGAAACATAAAACCTGGAAAGACTGAGACAAGCTTGCCCGTTGAATTCGTCATATCGCCCGCGGCAGCGCCGGGAAATCGTGTTCTCGTCTTGGTTGTGCCTGAGGGTCAAGTAAACACTGGTAAGACGTTTGAACTTCGCACGCCGCCGCCAATAACCGCAAGCCCCACATCGCTTAATCTTCTTACGGGCCAAACTGGGAATATCACCTTCACCATTCCTGATCCGGCTCCGTCCGGGGGTGTACAGCTGTTTCTGTCGAGCTCGGTGCCCATTGTGGCTACGGTACCGAGCACAGCGCTCATACCCGAGGGTCAAAGTTCCGTTGCCGTTACTGTTACCGCCTTATCCTACGGGCAAACCGTGATCACTGCTAACGCTGCCGGATACTACAGAGCGCAGGTGCCAGTTACAGTCATAAACCCTCCTATCATTAGCTTTTCCCCTTCTGCACTAAGCGTCGCAAAGGGTCTTGTCCAGAAGTGCACGGTCAGCATATCCAACCCTGCACCCGAAGGAGGACTCGTGATCAACCTTTCCGGCGGCGGGGGACTGGTCGAGTTTCCTTCAACTGTCCTCATACAGTCTGGTAAGCAGTCGGCTCAATTTCAGGTGCGTGGTTTAGCGGAGGGAAGTGCAGTTATAACGGCGACTGCTGTGGGATACCCGAGTGCAGAGCTGCCTGTTAATGTAGGCATAGGCCAGCTGGTCCTATTTCCGAGCTATCTTCCAATTGCTGCAGGGCGTTCTTCGACACTGCAGCTTATGATCCCGAATGAAGCTCCCGTTGGTGGACTGGTGGTGAGCATCTCGAGCAGCAACACGTCAATTGTCGCTGTTCCCGAAACTGTGACGATACCGGAGGGTCAGAAATCGGTTCAAGTACCGGTCAGTGGTGTAGTGGCCGGTCAGGCAATTGTTACGGCGGTTCTTGAGGGCTTTGCTAGTGCGCAGGCAACCGTAAACGTACTCCCCACGTTTAACATATCCTTCCTGCCGGGAAGTCTGCAGATGCCGCCGGGAGTTACGAAAACAACGGATGTTGTAATATCCACAGCTGCCCCAGCGGGCGGGTTGACTATAACGCTGTCGAACCCAGCTCCCGACAAAGTATCCTTACCAGAGACTGTGTTTATTCCGGAAGGCTCTTACGCGGTTACTATTCAAGTAACCGGTTTGGCCACCACGGAAGGATCAATAGAAGTGATAGCCACGTGTCCTGGTCTGACTGAGGGCACGCTCGAGGTTATCGTTCAACCCTTACTTCCACTTTACATGCGTGCTGATGTTACCGTCGGCGTCGGATGTCGCACGACCGGAACGATAGGTCTTACCACTGGCAACGCACCTGCGGGAGGTTACACCGTCAATGTGTCTGTGGACGACCCCGAGATTGCCTCAGTGCCGGCACAGGTGACGGTTCCAGCCGGCAGCAGTTGGACTTCGTTTACCATAGTCGGAAAAAAGGCCGGAACAACCAATTGTCGTCTCACGCTGCTTGGCTTTGAGGAAGTGGACACCTTGACCGTTGTGACTCCCACTTTTACGTGGGACAGTGTGATGACGTCGATGAATTTGGGTCAGACGGACAGTGTGCGTGTGTATACGTATGTTCCTGGTGGTTCTTATGCTTATGGCAACTGGGTGTATGGGGACACGAGCCAGAATGTGGATCAGGCTTTGACGGTGAGTGTTTCTAGCACGAATCCTGGGGTGATAAGTGTTCCTGGGACGATGTTGATACCTAGTGGTCGTTATTATTCTGACTACATCAATGTTACAGCGGTAGGTGTTGGCAGTGCTCGTTTAGTGGCGAGTGCGGCTGGTTGGGATTCGAAGGAGAGTGCGGAGATCACTGTGACTGGTGTTACTCCGTATATGCGTGCTGATGTGACGGTTGGTGCTGGTTGTCGGACGAGTGGTTCAGTGGGTTTGAGTGTTGGTAGTGCTCCGAGTGGTGGTTATACGTTCTACTTATCGAGTGACGATCCTGGTATAGCTGTTGTGCCGAGTCAGGTGACGATACCAGCTGGTAGCAGTTGGGTTCAGTTTACGATAGTTGGTGTAGCTCCTGGTGTAACCAAGATACGTTTGAGTGTGCCTGCGGAGCTTGGTGGCTACACTGAGGAGGACACTGTCACCGTTGTGACTCCCACTTTTACGTGGGATAGTGTGCCTTCGCAGCTGACGATAGGGGCAGTGGACAGTGTTCGTTTGTATACCTATGTTCCCGGCGGGTCATACGGTTACGGCAATTACGTGTATTCCGACACATCCCAAAATGTCGACCAACCTGTTAGCGTGGCTCTAACGAGTCAGAACGCGGGAGTAATCCAGATTCCTGCCACCGTCACAATACCAGCCGGGCGGTACTACAGCGACTATACAACGATCTCGGCCGTAGGAACAGGAACCAGCTTTCTTACCGCAAGCGCCTCTGGATTTTCCAATGCGGTCAGCGGTCTCATAACAGTAGTCGGTCCTTGGCTTCGCGCAGACGTTACTGTTGGCGCAGGCTGTCGAACTACTGGTTACGTTGGATTAGTCGGAGGTGTTGCTCCTTCCGGCGGTTACACAGTCTACCTCAGCGTTGATAACCCCGATATTGTTAGCGTTCCCGAAACTGTGACAATACCGAGTGGTGCTTCACAGACTTCATTCGAAGTAGAAGGATTAGCGGTGGGTTCGACTTACACGCAAATGTCCGTGTCGGGGTTCATAGATCGAGACGTAACTACAGTCGTGACCCCTACATTTGAGTGGTACAGTGTTGCAACTTCGTTAACTGTCGGCCAGAGCGACAGTGTTTATCTTCAGACGTATGTTCCCGGAGGAACCTACGCATCAGGCAATGGCGTCTACTCAAACACAAATCAGGCAGTGCGCAGCACACTCACAGTTGCTATTTCCAGCGAGAATCCTGCGGTCCTTACTGCTCCGGAAACGGTCACCATCAATGCTGGCAATACTTGGTCCGGCTGGTTCAACATAACTGCTGTCGGTGCCGGTACAAGCAGGTTGACTGCCAGTGCTGTTGGTTGGAATCCTGTCCAGACGGATTTGATCACTGTCAACCCTGCTGGAGCCAAAGCACCCACGCTTCAAGAACTCTTCCCGGCTGAGTTTGCATCTATTACCGAACGTTCCGAGACGTCTCCAGTACACCTGGGCGAAAAGAAGGGAAAAGCAGTAGACACGGAAGCGTTGGGTGTTCAAGGTGGCCCGGCGTTTCTTATGCTGCCTGCGGCAGCATTGATAGGCAGTTATGAACAGCTCGACGAAGGAAGAGGAACCCTTCAGGGTTGGAATTCTGGACCGGTTATCGAATACAACGTGATCATTGGTAATACCGCGGGCGTAGGCGGTGCGATAGCAGTTTATAACTCCAGTGTTAGGGTGCAAGGAAACATAATCGCAGCGAACTCGGCTGCTTCAGGTGCGGGGGGCGGCGCGATATACGTCGACGGCGCTCTAGCCAATGTTGTTGTGCGCAGCAACACGATTTGTGCCAACAGTGCGAGCTCAGGTGTCGGAGGCGGTATCTACGTCGCAGCCGGCACCGCGGCTGTAACCAACAGCATCCTCTGGCAGAATACGGATGACTTGTTTGGCTGCTCAGCGACATACTGTGACGTAACTGATCTCAACTCCGATCCCGGCGTCGGAAACATATCCGTTGATCCCCAGTTTGTGCAAACCTCAGATCCGACGCTTGGCCATTACTACCACCTCAGCTCAACGTCGCCGTGTGTAAACGCTGGAGACCCAAACTACGTTCCGATACCCGGCGAGACCGATATAGAC
>JARYME010000067.1 GCA_029907315.1 Armatimonadota bacterium
AATTCCGGGAAGGATGGCACCACCCAGATAGTCGCCCTCCTCCGAAACCGCGTCCAACGTCGTGGCGGTGCCGAAGTCCACGACTATTACCTTGCCCCCGTACTTGGCATGCGCGGCCACGGCGTTTGCTACCCTGTCCGCTCCGACATCCGTAACAGGATGGTAGTGGATTCTGACACCGAAATCTACGCCGGCAGACAATACGAACGGATCCAGTCCGAGATGTTTCCTTCCAAATCGCACCAGCGCGTCGATTGCCGCGGGTACGACACTTGAGATCGCAACGTCCGTGATCTCTTCTAGCCTCATATTCGACTTGCTGAAGAGTGTGTGCAGCAGCGCAGCGTATTCGTCAGCCGTGCGCCGCGCATCAGTGTTGAGACGCCACTGTTCTCTGAGATCGTCCCCTGAAAACGCTGCCAGCGCGGTGGTGGTATTACCGACGTCTATGGCTAGAAGCATCATGGCAAAAGCACCGACAGTTGCAAACGAGAAACAGAGAACCCGCCGCACGGATGCTCCCGTGCCCATATTATCGCGCGTCCGACAGTCGGGCGTCAATCGACCTGCGAGAGGAAAAGCTGGGTGGCGTAGAATCGACCGTCCGGAGTTGTGATGCAGCCTATTCCGATCTCATGATACTCCGGATTCAGAATATTCTCACGATGCTTCGGGCTTTGCATCAAACATCGGTGTCCGCGGTCGACATCCACCACTGAGCAGTAGAAGAGGTTTTCGCCTAGGAGTGCCCACTTGGGTGTATGGCCCAAGCGTTTGAGATACCTGTGCATGGGGGTTCTTAGTTCAGGTGTGGGAGAGATGTGGTCGAAGTAGTTCTTCTCCCACATCTCGCGGCTGTGATCGCGTGCCACCTCGACAAGCAGCGGATTGACGGACAGGGCAGGAAGACCGTTTCTTTTGCGCTCGGAGTTGACAAGATCGACGAATTTCTTTTCGACATCGGTGCAGCTGACCGCGGGCGCGGCTTCCGTCGGCAAACGGCCAAGCGCACCTTGCGGTGCGTACACTCCCACACTCGACGCTACTCCCGCCTGGCGCGATATGGGAATCGTTCGTTCGGCAACCGTTGTAGATGTCGTGAGACCGCTGCTCAGAAGCAGAGATGCCAGATAAGCAACGAGTTTGGCTACCATAGTTGCACCCATAGAAATCGTGCCGCACTTTGCCCGCATCTTCGAGATATGAAATTGGAATCGCGTCCAAAAGGCATTGCTCGACAGCCTACGAGTTTCGACGCGTCTCTAACTGCAATAAAGCTCTTAAGTATGCAGCGGACTCCGGCCGATAATTACGGAGAGCGTTCGCAGAAACCTAAAGTTCGGAAGGAAATTCAGTCTGGCCAGCCGAATACACCAATCGCACGGTTAGGCGAACGTGCAGAGCAGCTCACCATCGCGAGATTATGCTGAGGAGGAAGGGTATGAAAAGGACTTTGCTGTTTGCTTGGTTGATTCTCGTTCTCTCAACGGCGGTCTATGCGTCGGACATAAACTTCGGCGCGACCGCTCGAACAATGGCAATGGGAGGCGCCGGAATTGCTCTGGGCGATGACGCGAGCACCACAGCAGTTCTTAACCCGGCAGCTCCAGCCTGTGCCGGCGCAAAGGTCAGGTTTATCTTTCCGGGCCTGGACTTTCACACCGTCGGCGCATCGTTTAGCGACTTGCTTGACAGTGTCGACAAACTGGGCGGCGACGAAGATGACGCACTGAGCCTAGTGAACGATTTTGCCAAACAGCAAACCGGACTTACATTCAATATGGTCACCGGATTTGCCGGGCCGACGGGGTTGACGATCGAGGCGCAGGCTAATGCGCTGATAACGCCCAGTGCCGAAGCGGCGAAATGGGCAACGGCCGCCCTGCTTTTCAGAGACACCTCGGGCGTCAATCTGTCTGATGTTCAGGCCATAATCGATCACCCCAAGTTCGATGAGGCAATTACCTACGCGCTGGCTGGGAACGCGGCCGCAGCCGATAGCGCGTTCGATTCCTATCTTGCCGATTTGAACAAGACTTACGTCGATGCGAACTTGGTGTACGGGCCAAGTCTTCTTTTGGGCAGAGGCTTCGATACCACGAATGGTAGAATGTGGCTTGGGACCAACATCAAGATACTATCCACGGAGGGGAAGCGCTGGCAAGTAAAGGGGACCAGGGTCGGTTCCTTGGTAGCATCCGGTGGGAAAGTACTAGCGGATCTCGATTTCGAGGCGGAAGAGCTGCCGGATGAAGGACGCAAGACCACCATGAAAGCCGACGTCGGTTTGATCTACAAACCGAACGATTCGATTTGGCAGTACGGCGTAGTTGTCAACAACTTCATTAAGCCGAAGATCCGCGGCCTCACCAACACTCAGGACGACCCAATGATAAGTGTAGGTGTCGCAGCCGCACTTGGTCGCAACTTCTTGTTTGCCGCCGACCTGGTTAACATCACGGGAGCCAACGACGACAACGCGAAACTGAGGTTTGGTGGCGAGTTTAGACTGGGCAGACTTTTTGCACTCCGCGCGGGCTATTCGGGAAGCAAGTGGACCTACGGTGCCGAATTGTTGGGACTCAACATCGCCTGGTCTGGTAGGTCCGCACAGCTGTTGTCCAACGTGCTCAAGTTCTAGAAATCAGACTGCTTGTTGGCATTGCTGAGGGCGGGGTACCGAACAGTTGGTCTTCGCCCTCAGTGGTTTTTTGCCATTTGTGCCCATCAACCTCGAACTGCCCGCAAGAACAGTTTTTCCGCATAATCATTCGTCACTTCGACGGGGTTCGTTTGGCGATGCGATGCATACCGCGACATTATCTCGCGCACGGCAGGCCAGTCCGACTCCTTTACACCGAACCGCGCCAGGCTGCAAGCAAACCCGCCGGTAGAACACAATTCCTCTAGTCGACCAGCAATGTCATCCGTGCCCAACGCCCGCTTGACCTCGTCGTAAACCGCAGGCACCGATTCAATGTTAAGCCTTATTGAATGCGGCAACAGCACAGCGATGGCCTCCGAGTGGCGCATACCCGTAAAGATACATAATGCAGGTGCCAAGCTGTGAGAAGCACCCATTCCCTGCTGCATTGCCAAACCTGCCAAACACGCCCCCAGGAGGCAGTCAAGCCTGGCGTCAGTATCGGACGGGTCTGCCTGGCATCGAGGAAGCCCAGCCCCTAATTTCTCAATCGCCGCAAGTGCCGTGTGGCGGGTATAAGCGGTCGCTTTTGTAGACACTGCGCTCTCGATGGCATGAGAGAAAGCGTCCATCGCCGTAGTTGTTGTGAGGTATAGTGGGCAGCTGACCGTGAGATCAGGATCAAGCATTACGACGTCCGGCGTCATCAAAGGGTGTGATATGCTGCGCTTGACTCCAATTCGCGGATTCGTCAGCACCGACACCCTCGTAGCTTCGGATCCGGTGCCAGCTGTCGTCGGTGCAAATATTTGCGCAAGAGGTGGATTTGTTATTTCCCTGCGTCTGAGTTGGTAGTCTTCTGTGGAGCCTTCGTTTACTGCCATCACGGCCGCTGCTTTGGCGCAGTCCATAACGCTTCCGCCCCCTATTGCGATCACGACGTCGGCTTGTTTAGACCGGAGAAAACCCGCGAGCTCGTCGACCATGTCGACAGTAGGCTCGGCAGTCACGGGGTCAGCGATATGGGCGGCAGCGCCCCGAGATTCCAGATTGCGGACAAGCTCAGCAATCTGTTCCGAGCCGTGCAGTCTTCGCCCGGTTACGATGACCGCTCTACTCCCGAGCCGTGTAGCTTCGGCAGGGATTCTCTCAAAGGCACCTTGACCGCAGTGAATGATGTGAGGACTTGTTATCTCCAGGAGAGTATTAGGCATTTCTTCTGCTCCCAACCTCAGGACGAGATGTCTTCACAAGGCATGTGAACTTTGTCTGCGTAGGCGCAATTCATGATACACTATGGCGTGCTGTTCCGAATCGAATCGGCTGTATGCTCTCGTCTTCACAACATTTGCACGGAAGCGACGCGAGCTTCAGCGGCGAGTGTTTCGACTGACATTTGTGCGGTATAATACTCTGCGGCGTAGCTAGGGCCTGAAAAGGCTGGACGGCGAGGTAGGCCGGTAAGCACGCTTCAAAGCTTATTATGTGTGGTGATCTTGCTCAGTGCGAATAGCAACGTTCAACGCAAACTCTATCCGCAGTCGGCTGTCTCTGATACTCGACTGGATGAGTAGCAGCGGCTGCGATGTGCTCGCGGTTCAGGAAACGAAGGTTGCGGATGATGAGTTCCCTGCTGCTGAGATCTGCCAGGCGGGCTACCACGTAGTTTTCACAGGCCAGAAGGCCTACAACGGGGTTGCCATACTTTCGAAGGAGCCCCTGGAAGACGTTCGGAAAGGGCTTGGGAAAATGCCCGAGGACGAAGAAGCCCGCGTGATTCGAGGAAGATTTCGAGGGGTGACTGTGGTCAACACGTATGTTCCCCAAGGAACGGCCGTGGACTCCCCGAGGTTCGAGTACAAGATCAAATGGATCCGCGGAATGAGAGACTACTTTGATAGGGAGTTCACGCCGAACGACATGCTCCTCTGGGTTGGTGATTTCAACGTCGCGCCGGAACCTATCGATGTTTACGATCCGGAGGGGCTCTACGGCAGCGTGTGTTTTCACCCGGAGGAACACAAAGCCCTGGAGTATGTAAAGGAATGGGGCTTTGTGGATGTGTTCCGCAAGCACCATCCGGGAGAACCTGGGCATTACACTTTCTGGGACTACCGGATTCCGAACTCATTCAAGCGGCGCATGGGATGGCGACTGGACCACATCTGGGCAACCCGGCCGATGGCTGAGAGGTCAGTAAACTGTTGGATCGATACTGAGCCACGCACTCGCGAGAAGCCTTCGGACCATACGTTTGTTGTTGCGGATTTTGATTTGGGCTAGAGCACTTGTGTGCCTGGACGGGCTTAGCTAAACCAGCCTTGAGATCAGGTTGTCGGAGGCAAACATAGGCAATCGGAAGTGTTTACAAGCGGCGGCCAGTCTGGTATAATACGACCGGATGAAGGAACGTGGCCCCGTCGTCTAGTGGTCTAGGATGCATGGTTCTCAGCCATGAGGTCGGGGGTTCGAATCCCCTCGGGGCTACCACATTCCCGGCCCAAAACACTCTCTAAACGTTTTGGGCCGGTTTGCTGTATCTGGCTCTCGCGCCCTCTCCCACGCGTCTTTCCACGCTTACATTGCCCCGTTCCCCAGCCCGTCGAGCCCAATCATGACAACTGGCCTTGGAATTGAAGCTCAGACCCCGGAAGCCCCTTCTGCCCCCCAACCGCCGTTTCTCTCTGAAACATGAGAACTTGAGCCAACTCGATTTCAAGATTTCACGCTCAGGATCGGCGGCGAAAACGGCGAGGTTCAAATCACAAGTGGTGAAAGGCGGTCGGTTTGAGAAAGGCCAAACCGGCAGTATCGGGTGTTACTTCACGGCTATAGCAGGAGGTGCTTGACTGCCGAGTATCGAACAGAATGTAAAGGATGGGATGATGATCCGAGTGGACAGATCACAAAACCAAGCTACTCTCTATTAGCCTGAGTATGGCGGCTACCGAGAGCATTCGGTCTTGCTATTCTGTCTTGGGAAGATACGGTTGCAGACAGAGGATAGTCCGGGATGAAGAGCGATGCTAACACGGCTGATAGTCAGGAATTACCGATGCCTAGAGGAAGTTGAGGTACCATTAGGACCGCTCACGGCATTCGTCGGCCCCAATGGTTCAGGGAAGACGGCCATTCTTCAGGCGTTGAACATCCTGCTCGGCGAAACATGGCCAAGTCTCCGCAGTTTCCGTATCCCTCAAGACTTCACAGCATTTGACCCATCAAGAGAACTGGAGATCGTCGCGACCTTCGATCCGCCGTACGAGCACAAAGATAAAATAGGCGCCAGCCACAGTATTTGCAGCATAAAACTTCTCTGCAGGCCATACAAGAAGTCTGGGAAGTGGGGTAGTGCCGGCGATCTTCACGTGGACCTGCAGCCCCTCGACGAGGATGGCAAGGTGCCAGATGTAGCGATTACGCCGCCCAGGAAGGGCGTCCAACCTCAGTTCCAGCCACTGTCGGTTGGCACCGATCTTCGGGACCACGCTCGTATTCTGTATATCGACCATCGTCGTTCACTATCTCAGCATTGGCCAAATGTACGAGGTTCGATTCTTGGAAAGCTTCTTCAAGACGCAAGGAAGGAGTTCAAGCCGAACGATGGCTTCAGTGATGCATACAAAAAAGCAATGGAGTGTCTTCGGACAGAACGCGTGTGCGAGATAGAGAACGTGGTCAAAGAGACCGCCAAACGTATGTTAGGTTTCCTTGGCACCGATGTCGCGAGCGCAGTTGACATTGGCTTCGGCTTCGCTGATCCCGCGAACCCCTTTGGATCTCTGCGACTGGAATACCGAGAGCCCGGTCTCACTGTGCCGGGTGACGAACTCAGCCCTGGGTTTCAGAGTGCCATCGTTGTAGGTATATTCGAGGCATTTCGAAGGCTGGGCGCGAGCGTCGGCACGGTTGTTATTGAGGAACCCGAAATGTATCTCCACCCTCAAGCGCAGCGGTACTTCTACAAGCTCCTCTGTGACATGGCGGACAAGGGGCAATGCCAAGTGATCTATTCCACGCACTCGCCGATTTTTGCTGATGTGAACCGGTTCGAGACTCTCCGGCTAATCCGCAGAGGACCCGGCGTGTTCGCTCAGGTAGACTACGTGCGCACGGACAATCAGGCCGAGCTAGAAAAGGCGCGCGAGGGATTGAAGCTAAGCGGAAAGTTTGACCCTGCCCGCAACGAAGTCCTCTTCGCCAGGCGTGCGTTGCTCGTGGAAGGGTTTGCAGATAGGATAGCGGCACTGATTACCGCAAGAAAAAATGGGGAAGGACCCAGACGCAGAAGGTGTAGCCATCATCGACTGTGGCGGCAAGTCGGGAATCGCAATGGTGGCAGGTGTTTGTCGATCCCTAAACATACCGTTTGTCGTGCTGCACGACGAGGACATTTGGCCAGAAGATACGGCTCAAGATTCCCAAAAACAGCGGCAAGAGAATGAGAGAGCGAAGGCGGATAATGAAGGAATAAAAAAAGCTGCTGAAGACTGTGCCCCTGTCTTCGTGTTGCAACGTGCCGTCACCTTTCCTTCTTCGACGTCTTTTAGCAATTGGCTGCTGAAGACTGTGCCCCTGTCTTCGTGTTGCAACCCACACTTGAGGATGCCTTGGGTGTCGGCAGAAATGCGAAGGACAAGCCAAGGAAAGTGGCCGAAGCTCTACAGGAACGGGAATTGACCGAGATACCGGAACCGCTCGTGAAGGCCGTAGAATACGTTTTTTCGCCTGCGAATAGAGAGTAGGTTACACGCCTCGAAACCGAGCCTATCCATTCTGACATGCAAACCCCCACTTCCGCCTCTGCTCCTCTCAATCCGCCGGGATCGTTCCGGTTGAGCTTGGCCTGCGAGAAGCCGTCCGGCTCGGGCGGGCTGGAGCTTGGTATCTGCCATAAGCGTCAAACCAGCCACCAGGTGCTTTAGCCGGGAGTTCTCGGTCTCCAACTCCTTCAGCCGCTTGGCCTGATCTACCCGCATCCCGCCATACTCCTTGCGCCAACGATAGTAGGTGTTGGGAGTCACGCCAAGCTTGCGGATCGCTGCGTCCTTCGTCTCACCCACCATTCGCAGTCATCACTTCAACCTCACGGAGCTTATTGATGATCTGCTCCGCCGAATACCCTTTCTTCGCCATACCAGCCTTCCATATACTCGAGACCCACATATTGTAACTCAACATGGTGGTCCATAGTTTGGGGGGCAGGTCATCTCCACGGTGGACGCTGCTTGACAAGCAGCCATTCACGGTGAATAATGCGTGTACAGCCTGTGGAGTATCCCCGGGTAGGTATTACTGAACGGGCTGTTTCTTTATGAGCGTAGAAAGGAGAGGCTGGGGGTGTTCGGAGATGGATGTTGTCTTCGTCGAGCAGCCTGTGGTCGGACAGCGCGTGAGCTTCTTTGCGAACGGCCAGCACATGTCCAGTTCGCCTGTGATACGGGTGGATGCCGATCCGGCGAGACCGGGATGGTTCTGCGTCTTCACGGCGTCTGGGCACACCTACAGCGGGCCACTCCAGCCGAGGTATCAGCCGACGGCATACGCCACCCAACAACCAGGGTACTCTGCGTCAGCACCCGGCTCAGTAGCTTCGCAGCAAGTGAAGGTCGGCGTACCCACCGTGCGGCCTGTTCCACCGGAGATCGCAGGGCAGTTGAACTGGGGTGCTTTCCTCCTGACACTCTTCTGGTCTGTGAACTCCGGTGGGCTGGGGGTGCTCCAGAGCTCCAGTTTTTTGTCTACTGACTTGAGCTCGAGTACCTTCACTTCACCTATTCTGCAGCTTGCCCCGTGGCGATAGAGAGCGACGCGACCGCCTTCGTCCCCTTTCCCTAGGTGCTGGTGATCCTGAACGTGCCGCTGGTCTGCCAGGCGCGCTCTTCGACCCCCAATAGGTCCAGATGGCACAGCAGCCGCTGAGTATTTGCAGGAACTGCAGGCGCCGGCGGATAAGCACATTCCGAGGAAGCTGCTTGGAGGTGGGAGATGACCGCAGACTTAATTCTCTTGAAGAGTGACACCCTCGGTGACGCAAACCGCGATCTGGGCGCCGTGTTGATGGAGGTTTTCTTGCGCAACCTCGCTCAGCGGGAAGATTTGCCCAAGTGCATGGTTCTCCTCAACGCTGCCGTTCACCTCGCAGCAGCTGATTCGCCGGTGCTCGAGCACCTGAAGAAACTGGAAGCTCGCGGCGTCGAAATCGTCTGCTGCAGAACATGTGTCGATTACTTTCAGATTCAAGACCGAATCGCTGTTGGTCAGATCGACGGGATGGTGGGCATTCTGGGACGCTTGTCGAACAGCACAGTATTGTCACTCTAGAGGAATCACGGTGATCAAATGAACAGCAGTACTCTCTTGATACCAGGACTGGAGAACGAAAAGCCGCAGCCGGATTTCTCGCGTCTCAGGGACGCGATACTCAGGACAGGACGTTCGGACAGACTTCCCTTTCTCGAACTGTTTGCCGACGTCGAGATCGTAGAGGCAGTTCTGGGTAGGCCGTGGCTTACCGAACAGGACAAAGTGGAGTTCTACTACAGGCTGGGATACGACTCTGTGCCGGTGGGCATCGGTCCCGGATTCGGAGCACCGCGAAAGACAGCTCCCAACACCGCACCTCTGGCTAAGCGAGAACGCGCCTGGGTTTCCGACGAGGTCTGCCCAATCCGATCACGAGAGGATTTCGAGCGCTATCCTTGGCCTGATCCAGACGCGGCGCCGGTTGAGGAATCGGTTGAAACAACGGCCTCGCTCCTGCCGGAGGGGATGGCGATACTTTTACAGTCCGGCGGTTTTCTGGAAAACGTAATGTGGCTGATGGGATATACAGCTTTCGCGGAAGCGCTGTATGAGGATCCAGACCTCGTCAGAGATATGTTCGAAGCCGTCGGCACAAGAATAATTCGAGTCTATGAACGTGTAATAGATCATCCTGCAGTGGGCGGGGTGTTTTTCGGGGAGGACATGGGCTTCAAAACAGCTACCATGGTCTCACCGGACCATTTACGCAAATACCATTTTCCGTATCTCAAGTGCCTTGCCGATCTGGCTCACGAGCACGGTAAGTTCTTCATACTCCACTCCTGCGGCAATCTTACCGAAGTGATGGACGACCTGATAGACTACGTCGGAATCGATGCGAAACACTCGTTTGAGGACGTCATAATGCCTGTGACTGAGTTCAAGCGCCTCTACGGCGACCGAATAGCAGTTGTTGGCGGAGTGGATGTCGACAAGCTAGCTCGACTGGAAACGGAAGACCTTCGGAAATATGTGCGGAGAATAATTGATGAGTGTGCACCGGGTGGAGGTTACGCGTTGGGCAGCGGCAACTCGGTGGCAAACTACGTCAAAGTTGAGAACTATCTCGCGATGCTTGAGGAAGGGTGGCGCTATCGCAGCAGCCTATAGCAACCGTAAGTGCCACACAACGAGGTTCTTCCAACTGTCGCGCCTCGCATCGGTCACTTTAGCCAAGCCCTGTCCCTAGTTGAAGACCGTTCGGAAGTCCAGCTGTGCGGTGGTGTTACCCTCAAACGGGTTGATGGAACTCTTTTCCACGACGGACTTCCGCTGCGCCGTCAGCGTTATGAAGTGATCGGCATCCATCTTGTGGTCGTACTTGATGCGGAAAACCTTATCCCGGTCACGTGACCCGTTCTCGAACAGCCGACACCACCCCGTGTAAAGCTCGATCTGCGCCGAGTTGCTGAGCGTGCCGTTTATTCCGAACCCAAATGTCCGCGCGCGTCTCGCCGTGAGTTCATTGGCATCGGAAGAAAAGTCCACAACGAAGTTCATTCCCGGGTTGATACGCCGAGTCAACTTCAGAACGGTACCAGCCAGCGGTAGCACGGCGCCGTTTTGACCGTCCTTGCCGACATAGGACGTAAGCGTCAGTGCAGCGGTTTGCGACAATTTCATATCAAAAGCAAGGTTGCGCTTACGCGCCGGAGTTCCAGCAGGGGTGATAAGATTCTGTCTGAAGAAGTTCAGGTGATACTTCTTCTCAGGGTTGGGATCGGACTGGTATTGTACTATCCGCGATGTATAGTAGATGCCGTTCTTGGGATTGAGCTTGTCGCTGTTGTCGAACGCCGCCGTGCCCCCCAGGAAGCGTGCATTGATCTTTAGTCCGTTATCACACGCGATCTGATTGCCTTTGAGCTGTGTTTCGCTGAGTCCCGAATCGACTTTCACATCTTCAAAGCCCAGGAATCGTTTCGCAAGCAGACCCTTCAGCGCAAACTGTCTCGATTGCTGACTGCCTTGCGGACCGCCGTCCCTGTTTGCCATACTGAAGCTCAACGAGAGATCACTGCGTATTCTCCAGTCGATCCCCAGTCTGGTGTTGGATTCGGAGTTGTCCGCTTCGCGCGCCGTCCTGATGTATCCGCCGGTCAGCTTCAAGTTTTGAGCAAGGCTCGTCTTGATGCCTACTCCCCAACTGTCTTCGAAACGCCCATTTTCACCGAAGTCCTTGCGGAGAGTATCTATGGTGTATGATGTGCGCGCGCTCTGGTCAGACTCGAGGTGGGTCTGTGTAATCTCCGTCCGGATGAACCTACTGTCGTCGGTTATCTGGTCATTCGTGTCGTGCAAGCCTTGGAACAACAATCCGTTGAACAGGGCCAGCTTGTTGTCGAAGGTGATCCGACGGTGGAGATATCCTGCCACGGTGCCGCTTTCGGACACGTAAGAGTAATCGTCCGAAAGAGCAGTTATCTTGGGTCCTTGCTGCGGGGTGTAGGTGACCGCATACCGTTTTTGCGAACGCGTCTGACCTGCAGTCTGGTGCGTTGAATCGTATACATAGGTGTCGAAAAGCAGCGATCTGCTCGCCTGAAACTTGAGACTATAGTCGTATCTGGTGAATCCTTTTTCCTGTGCGAGAGCGGCCCTGTCAGCATCCGAAAGATCCGCTATTCTCGTAAACTCCGGATCAATGCTCTGGAAATTGGCTCGGAGCGAAAGCCTCGGATTCACGAACTGCAGGGAATCCCTCACTACGCCTGCGCCTTGACAGTCGCTGACAGCTGCGTGTGCAACAGACAGGTCGCCGAACGAAAGTTTGAACTTCCCGCCCGCTTCATGGCGCCTCATCCCGGATTCTCTTCCGTAGCGTGCCTTCTCGACAGCCTGCATTTGGGCGAAGCGGTCAAAGCCTTCGTCGATACTTTGAGCCGCGAAATAGAGGCTGTAGCCCTTACCTTCGAAACTTATATCCTTTCGCACAAGACCGCCGGAGCCGGAGTTTACACTGGACAGTCTCAGCCAAGCCTTGCCAGGAGCGCCTGCCCATTCAAGACCTATGTTTCGACGGTCCAACCCCACCTCCTTGGCGACTTGGGCTTTGTCCTCTGCAGAGACCTGGGACGCCTGTGCAGCCGGATCAAATTGACGTCGAGCTATCAGCGCCATCCGAGTCCGCTCCTCGTCCGACAAGGCAATCATCTTACCGAACCCCGGGTCTGCCTCCCTGGCGTCTGCGTGGACTTTCAGGCTGCCAAGATCAAGGTCGGCCGATTGATACGTCAAACTTCCTGTCTCGCCCTCTAGCCGCACAAACCTCACACTGCTCCAAAGTTTATCGGCTGCGCCTCTTGAGCCGCTCACAAAACTCATATCGTACTGTGTGCGCTTGATGCCTGCTTCCGCTGCCAGCTGTCCTCGATCCGATTCACGCAAATCGTTGAACCGTGAAAACTGCGCGCCGACTTCCCGCGTCAGCATATTTAGCTTGAATGCTCCAGTGTCCAACCCCCAAACAAAGCTCGAAATACTGTCGGCTTTGTCTGAGATCCTACCCATCGAAAATGACAAGCCACCCGCCCCGGCAAATGGAACCTGCAGCGCCGCACTCGAGCGTTGGATACCTTTTTCTTTTTGCAGTATTGAGAGTATGTCGTCCTTCACAGCATGTGCTTCGCGAAGGGCTTTGAAACCTGCAAAGCCCTCACCAACGTCTTGGAAACCCAGCTTCAGTCTGACGGTCTTGCCCAGACTGAAATCGGCGTCCTGTACGATTATGTGGTCCTTATTGACCGCAGCGTTTCCTTGCTGAGGCTGAGCTCCAGTCTGTGAGCCGCGTAGCGATTTGCGCTCCGCAAATTGGGGAGCAGAGACATATGCCAATCCAGAGATTGTTGATGAAGCGCCGATGTGCAGGGTTGAGTTCAAACCATAGGTGAGAATGTCTGGCGTGCCGGCTGCGGGGGAGTCCGCGGCTCGATACGAGTAAGTGAGGTTCGTCTGCAGACCGGTTCCGATATTAAACGGCAAACCGCCTAATCCGCTTACGGTTCGCTCGCCGTTAGCTGACTCGACGTACCGGTAGTCAACCTTTACGGAATCGCATTGTCTCACGGGTTCTGCGAAGAAGAGGCTTCCAGATGCATAGTCGATGGTATAATCGACGTTCCTGACGGCCCTTTTGACTCCTACATAAACCCACTCGCTTCCTGGAACCACGTTCCCGTGCGCCAGAATGTAACCTGCGCGGGTGCCGTTGCCGCGAATCACATCCGTTGCCGGCCGCCCGGGTTCCTTGGCAGAAGTCTGGGTCTTAGCCGTGACGGCTGACGCGTCGGTTATGCCCGGCCCGACCGGCTGCGCGTCACCTGCAACCAAGGACCCGCAGAGCACACTCATCCAAATTGTAACCAGCAAGCTTTTCATAAGCACTGACAGTTTAGAACCTCGACCTCAGTACCGAAATCGTAACAGTTTGGTCGCTTCCCCTGCGCAGGCCTACTTCAGCTTTGATTTCCCGCATCGTTTCCTCGATCTTCTGCGGGTCGATCAAAGGCGCCGAAGCAACCCGCACCTCGCCAGGCTTGGCTTCCGCAGAAACCTGGGGCGAAGAGGATTCGCCCGTTGGTGTTGGTGCGGCACTCGTGCTCGCCGTTAGAGACTCACTCTCGCTCGCAACTCCTGTTTCGACGGAGCCCCCTACCGAATTCTCCTCAGGGGCGACGTGTTCGAATGTCGCCTGGCCTGAGTGCTGCTCGGAGACTTTAAGCGCGGCACGTGATTTCGCAGCCGATGCGGTGCGATACACTTCACTATGTCGCCTCAGAACTCGAACTGCCTTGGTCTTAGCTGCAACACGGGCAGATTTGTCGGCAGGGGTCAGTCTTGCTGAAGCCACAACCGGCGGTGATTGTAGCACTTGCTCCGCGCTTGGTAAGTGATGAACACGCGCTTGTGCCGAAGCCTTGGGCCGTTCCTGCGGTACGCGCATCACTGCGCTATTTGTGGAATCGTGCGGCACGCGCACAAGTGCAAACGCCAACAGACCACAAAGCGCCGCTGCATAGCTGATCTTGGCAGGTCTCGAAAGGAGCCGGCTTACAAGCGCACTAACGAGAGTCTGCCAGGCACTTCCCGACCTGCCCGCAGCAGCAGCGATCCTCTCCCTCAACTCCAAGGGCGGTTCCACGAAGCCCAGCGCGCTTACAGTCTCTGTCAGCTTCCGCAAGGCTCGTATCTCGTTTGAGCACCTTGAGCAGACTGCAGCATGAGCCTCGACCGCAGCCGCTTGCTCCACCGGCAGCTCATCGTCGACGTAACTGGAAATCAACTGCGCGACGCTCTCGCAGCGCTCAGCCGCGACCTGTTCCATATGAACCGCGGACATTATTTTGTGAGCAAGGTCCTGAGGCGGCTCCACGAACTCAATTTCGCCCGCTGCTTGCACCAGGTTCTGCATAATGCGCATTTCCCTGGAGCAGTCACTGCAGTGCGATAAATGATCCTCGATCGCGGCGGCCATTTTCTGGTCCAGTGCTCCGTCCACCAGTGCGCTCAGCAGTTCATTTACCTTTCGGCATTCCATCTGTTCACCTCAGTGCCGTCGAACACGCGTCGCTTTTGATTTCCAATAAAACTGACAACTCAGATGCGAGAAAGTAACAGGAATTTTGCCAGTTTCCGTTTCGCCAGATGCAAATTTCGCACAGAAGCATTTGTGCGGTAGTTGTCTTGGTCGCCTACGGAACGATGCTCCGCCGGCAGCGTCCAAATCTACGGATGCTTGCTTTACTGGATACCGCGTTTTCGGACAAGTTCCAGTCAGCGTTACTTCTCGGGCGGGTCTCTCGTCAACAGAAGGTTTTGCGGAAGTTGTGGTGGAAATGTTGGAAGTAGCGAGAACACAGTTCCCGGCACGTCACTCCCTTGCTTGGGAGCACTGGATGACCGAACAAACCGACCAAGCTGTTGTTCAGAGAGTCCTAGCAGGCGACACCGACGAGTTTTCGACTCTCGTCAACAAATACCAGGACCGAATCTACAGCGTCGCTCTAAACTACGTCTCGAATCCTGAGGACGCGATGGACATCGCTCAGGAAACCTTCCTAAAGGCTTACTCCAATCTGCGTCGGTTCGATTCAGCCTCTGCCTTCTACACTTGGTTATATCGAATAGCAGTCAACACCGCCATCGATTTCCTCCGCAAGCGAAAGAGCAGACCTGCCGATTCGCTGGACGACGAGAAATACACCGAAGTGGGTTTCGAGCCTGAGTCGAAAGACCGTGCGGTTGACCCGGAAGACGTAGCTGCCCAGAGAGAGCAGGCGAGAATACTCAGAAAAGCGATTTCTATGCTTTCAGACAAGCTGCGCGCAGTGATCATCCTGCACGACGTGGAGGGGCTTTCCCAAGAGGAAGTGGCAGACATTCTCAAGATCCCGGTGGGCACGGTTAAGTCGCGTGTGTCCAGGGCAAGAGCCGAACTCAGACGAATACTTCGCAAAATGATGGGTGATGCAGTATGAACTGTGGGAAGGTGCAAGCGAGCATTTCCGATTATGTGGACGGCCGGCTGCCTGAGCGTGAGACACTCGAATTTGAAAAACACATCGGCAGCTGCCCGATATGCGCGGGCGAGCTCGATGAAACGCGGCGCATGGTTTCCGCATTACGGTCGCTGGCTGTTCCGCGGTCTCCGGTTGACCTCTGGCCCCAAGTAAGGGAAAGCATTCAGGCAGCCGAACGTCCCGCACCCGCGTGGTCTTTTCTTGTGCGACCTGTTCTGATAGCACCCGCTGCAATAGCAGCGGCTGCCGCTGCCGCAATGCTTATTCTACCTCTGCCGAAACAGGTTCCGGAAAACTTCCCCGCTCTGAGTGCTTCCGAATACCGCGGCTACGTAACAGAACACTTGCGTTTTCAGAAACGTCCATTTGCAGACCCCGACGTCGTGTTTACAGCCGTCGAGCTTGACCGAACAAACATTCGGACGAACGGTGAGTGATAACCAATGCATTCCCAAGCGAGTAAGTACAGCTGGCTAATAATACTGCTCGTATGCTCGACCGCATTTGGAGCCAACATAAACGATATTCTTAACCGAGCCGAACAGGCAGAAAGGCACGTTAGCTATCGAGGAATCAAGCAGGTTATAGTCCGCTCTGGTAACGGGAAACCCCTGTCGGCAAAGATGAAAGTCCTTCACATTAAACCCGACAAGAATCGCACGGAGTACCTAGCTCCGTCTGCTCTTGCAGGCGTAGTCTTCGTGCGCACCAGCCGCGGCAGCTGTCAATATGACCCACACGAGAAGTTATGGAAGGCCACACCTCACTGCTCGGTTCAATGCGACGACCAAGTGTCTGAAAACCTTTTGCGCCATTATCTAGTGCGTCTGGAAGGCACGAAACAAATCGCGGACCGCGAAGCGTATTTGGTTACCGCTTTCCCCAGGCACAAGGGCGAACCAAGTCACAGGTTCTGGATCGACAAACAAACATATCTAGTTGTGGGATCTGAGACTATCGCAGGTGACGGCACCCTGCTTCGCTCCTATCGGTTCGTTTCACTCGAGTTAAACCCCAAGGATGTGAACCCTTCTCTATTCGATGTCCGTGCAAGTATCAAAAGTTCTTCCGAACGAAACACCCGCCTAAACTTTCGAGTGAGGAAGCCTTCTTACTTGCCTGTTGGCTACAAGCTCGTGGATGCGCGTACGTCTCACATAAATGGCCAACCTTGCTCTCACCTGCGGTTTTCGAACGGTGTAAACACCATTTCGCTCTTCCAGCGACGAGCGGAGAAGAATTCCGGACGTTCGGCTTTTGTGGTTCGAGCAACCAACGTGGTTTCCTGGACAAAAGACGGGATGCTCTTTACGTTGCTGGGGGATCTGTCGAGGCCGGAACTAGAAAGGATAGCACGGTCGGTCAAATGAACACACGACGGGATCTGCGGTGCCGTCGCTAGCCGATTCGCTCTCGGATTACTGCGCTAGCATAATCCATTATCATCACAACCCCGGCAATTAGCCAGATTGCCGTCGCTGCCTGTCGCCACTGAAGCAGGTTCATGTATTGGATAAGCTGGTAACCTATTCCGCCGCCTCCGACCAAGCCTATGACCGTGGCCATCCGAACGTTTATATCCCACCGATACAGCGTGAAAGCAATGAACTGCGGCACTACCTGAGGTACAACCGCGTAAGCCACCACCTGAATCTCGTTCGCCCCTGTCGAACGAATCGCTTCAATGGGCCCGTGTTCTATCGACTCTATCGCTTCGGAGTAGAGTTTGCCGAGAGCGCCTATGCCATGAATAGCCAGCGCCAGTACCCCCGCAAAGGGGCCAATTCCTACCGCGGCCACAGCTATGACCGCAAAAATCAACACCTCGACCGATCGCAGGACAGTGAAAATAGTCCGGACCAACGCATACACGGCGCGGAGCACCGGAGTGCCGGACATCAGGTTCCGTGCACCCAGAAACGACAGCGGCAGTGCGACAACCAGCGAGAGCGCGGTGCCGATGAGAGCCAGGTATATGGTTTCAACCATGCGCGGAGCAGCCTCCTTCAGTGTTTCACTCAGCTGCCATCCGCGAACCGGTGCCGAAACGCGGGCCTGGACAAAGTAGACGCCCGGAATGTATCGAGGATTTCGAAATGAAACGTTCAATCGACCGCTGGAGTCCGTCTTGGTCTCGGCAACCACGACCTCGTCCGCGCCCAGCAAGACCAGTTTCGTCGGGGCATTTCGTGCAAAACCGGATCCGATAACTGTGAGCCTATCTCCTTTTTGAGCCTTAACTGGCGACACTTTCAGAACTGGCTCTCCAGGCTCACGCTTCACTGGCGTCAGAACCGATGGCGCCCCGATACCCGGCACCAAGTATTTCGCGACGGCAGTTTGCTCCCGCGTTCTCCGCTCGGCAACATCGGGTTTCGCTAGCCCTACCAAGATTTGCCTGATGACGTTGCGCTGCTCTGGTTCGAGCTTTGGGATATGAACCTGTGTGACCTGCCAGGCCGCAGCAAGGTTTATTGCCAGAAGAAGCAAGACAGCCAGTGCTGCTGAGCACTTACCGCCGCTGGCGAGACAAACAGCGTCGCAGATGTTCCAGATCCAGACCAACACAAGCGGCAGCGCAAGCCAAATAAGCCCGACGCCGTAGAGTATGGCAGCCTGTGCAGGCAGCCCCAGCATAAGAACAATACCTCGCTGCCATTCGCTGCAATAAAAGTGGCCCAATCCGGGCACAACTGCAAGCACACCCGCTATTACGGCACTGCGAGTCTTATCCCGGCTCACGCTACCTCCACACGAATCGCTTCCTCGCCGTAGATCTCTTTGAATCTCGCATCGTCTATTTCTTCGGGCGTCCCGTCGAATACGAGTCTACCGGCCTTCAGACCTATAACGCGGTCCGCATACCTGCGCGCAAGAGATAGAAAGTGAAGGTTGCAAAGTATGGTCATGCCGTCCTGCTTATTCATTCTCTCAAGTTCGTCCAACACTACGTGAGCTGTAGCCGGATCCAGCGATGCGACCGGTTCATCTGCGAGAATGAGTTCCGGCTTCTGCATGAGCGCTCGGGCAATTCCTACCCGTTGCTGCTGACCACCAGAGAGAGTGTCGGCTCTCTGGCGAGCTTTCTCGAGTAGACCTACGCGCTCGAGATTTGCCTTGGCGTCCGCAATGTCTTCCGGTCTGAACCTATAGAGCAGGCTCGGCAGGGTGGGAAGGTAACCGAGCCTGCCGCTGAGGACGTTTGTCATCACTGAACACCGCTTTACCAGGTTGAACTGCTGGAATATCATCCCGACGCGGCGCCGTATGAGCCGGAGCTCGGCAGGTTCTGCCCCGGTAACTTCTACGTCGCCCAACCATATTCGACCGGATGTCGGCTCTACCAACCGGTTAATGCACCTTAGGAATGTGCTTTTTCCCGCACCCGAAAGGCCAATAACCGCTACAAACTGACCCCTGGGTACTTCCAGCGACACATCCACCAGCGCCACTGTTCCGTCCGGATATACCTTTGTCAGGTTTTCGATCCGCAGCATTACTTTATTTGTTCGATTCTGATTTTTTCCGCTTTGGCGACTTTGCGAACAGTGTCGTAGTCGGAGTCCTTCGCCTTTACAAAACCGTCGATGCCGTAGAGGGTCATTATGGCAACTCGCCCCTCGTCGGATTTCGCAACCTTCATCAAGCCGTCAACGAGTTTCCTGGTGAGATGCTCGGGGAAGTCTTTTCTTACACTGACCGTGTCGTTCGGAATAGGTGCGCTTTTGGCGATAACTTTTGTCTTTTGCATTACGTCCTTTATCGTGTCTGCCACTTTTTCGCGCGCGTCGCTGACAACTCCGCCGTAGATTGCTCCTCCGTCCACCTGCTTGTTATATACCGCCATTACAACCTTGTCATGCGCCCCGGCATAGATTACTTGGGAGAAGAACTTGTCCGGGTCGTAGCCTTTGGATCGGATCAATTCGCGTGCGTACAGACACCCCGAAGTAGAAACAGGGTCGCCATACGCAAACCTTTTCCCTTTCAGATCCTCAAGTTTGTTGATGCCCGTATCGGTTCTTGCGATTATGAAGCTCCAGTAGCG
>JARYME010000068.1 GCA_029907315.1 Armatimonadota bacterium
AACAAACAGTGGGATGAGGCCTACCGGCCAAAGCAATTTACACACAAGGCTTGACACTACCCAGCGTGCTGCGTGGCGTACTCTTTTAGTGTGTAAAAAGGAGTTGGGCGCTTGCCTCTCTTGCTATATGTTTTAAGGATGAACTCATTTGGAGAGGAACGCCCTTGGAAAGTATAGCACCGTTGAGAGAGGTGTTCCAAGGGTGGCGTATCAGATTGGCAGCGCCGGGGATTTGTTTTGGGGACTTGGACCATGCGGCGGATTATAGCACACCGGAGAACCGAGGGGAACTACAACAACAGGATGTGCTCCCATGCGGTTCTCACGTTTGACTGATAACCCTGAGGCTGGTATACTAATTCTGGATGCGCGCCTGTAGCTCAGTGGATCAGAGCATCTGACTTCGGATCAGAGGGTCGGGGGTTCGAGTCCCTCCAGGCGCGCCATAATCTTGTACTCGAGCGAGCCATTGAAAACATCTTATCACGTTCATTCTGTCTACTCCGACGGGGAGAACAGCATCCTGGAAATAGTCACAGCCGCTTCAGAACAGGGTTTAGACGAAATCGGTCTCTCGGATCACCTTGTTTATCCCAAAGCAAACAGGTCCGTACCGTGGAGCATGTCGCTCGACGCAATTGATTCGTACTTCGAAGAACTCTGCGAAGCTCAGTGCGTAGTCGGTGATAAATTGCGCGTGCGCTTCGGTCTCGAATGCGACTACGAACCCGAAACCGCAGATCTCCTTGCTGATGTGTTGGCGCGTTGCCCGCTTGACTACGTCATAGGCTCGGTACACTTTCTTGATGACTTTCCTATAGACGAGTCCGCGGATTACTGGGAGAGGCTGGACGAGGATAATCGGAACCTTGTTGCGCGGAGTTACTGGCAGCGAATTAAGGAGCTCGCCCAGAGTCGGCTGTTCGACATAGTGGGCCATTTGGATTTATATAAAAAGTTCGGATGGAAACCGAGCATCGATTTGACCGAAGAAATAGCAGAAGCTCTGGATGCCATAGCAGCAGCGCGAATGGTGGTCGAAGTGAACACGGCGGGGTTAACCAAGCCCGCGCGCGAAATCTATCCGTCCCCTGAAATTCTCGACATGTGTCGAGTCCGCGATATCCCCGTGATTATTACCGCTGACGCGCACAATGTCTCAGGACTGACTTATGGTTACGAAGAGGCAAGAAACCTGGTGCAGGCGCGGGGATGGTTGGGCACTGTGCTCTTTAGCAAGCGGAAGTTCGAGCTGTTGCCCCAGCTTTGAGGTATTAGGTTTGTTTTTATGCGGCTGATCTCATTGCTTCGTCAAGATGACCGCTCCTGGTCACCTCGATCATTGCCTTCACAATTGTCGGATCGAATTGCGAACCCGCATTTTGTTCCAACCGTACCAGGGCACCTTTAGTCGTAAGGAGTCGGTACTCATTTGGTGCCACCATCGAATCGTATGCATCCACCACGCTTATGATTCTGGCGATCAGAGGGATATCCTCGCCTGCCAGACGGTCGGGGTATCCCTTGCCATCCCACCGCTCGTGGTCGTGCCCGGCAATATATCCGAACTCGCGCATATCTGGGCAGTCCGGCAGACACTCGAAAACCCTTATCGTCATCTCCGCATGTTTGCGTACGACGTCCATTTCCTTTACGGTGAGGCGCCCGGCCCGATTCAGCAGACTCCCCTCTATCCCCAAGCGACCGCAGTCGTGAACTAGACCGGCTCTATATGCTAGGTGAGCTTCTGCGTCGCTAAGTTTCATGTGAGATGCCAGAATCTCAGCACGCCTGGCTGTACGCAACGAGTGCCCGGACGTTGACGGATCTTTCAGATCCACTAGCGCGGCGAAGAGATGAAGTGCGCGCTCCGCACCTTCTTCGCCCGCCAGCGTTTCGGGTACGCCCAATTCCTCTAGCTTTTGCTTTATAAGTGGTGCCAAGGCATCTGAGTCCGTCAATGTACTGTAGAAATCTCCATCTTCAAGCGTCTGAACGAACGCCTGCCAAATCTCTTTGCCCCAGGCGCTGCCGGTAAGGTCTGCCATGCCAGGCAACGTGCTCCTTAGACTGGCTACAGACCGAAAGCATCCGACTATGTCAAGCACGTCGGCAATCAGTAATATCTGGCTCGCGGTGGGAATCTGATTGCCTGCTTTACCCTCCGGATAGCCGCCGCCGTTATACCATTCGTGATGGTTGGCTATGCACTCCGCTACGGCATGCATACCAGGCAGCCATTCTACTATCGCGGCTCCTCGCTGAGCGTGCGCACGGACTTGTATGTCTTCGAGCTGCTGGCGTATGGTGCGGTAATACGTGATATGCCTGTAGGCGCCGACGGCGCCTGTGTCATGTAGTAGTCCGGCAAGAAAAACATCTCGACGATTGTCGTTGAGCATTACCTGAGCTATTCGCTCTGCGACTAGTGCTACCCGCCACGAGTGAAAATGGCAGCCCGACGGCGTTATGTCGGTAGCGTATGAGAGTGCAGCGAGCAGCTCCCCAGCATTCAGGTTGAGCTGACGAAACGGCTCCTGAGGTTTTTCCTTCTTTGCTGATGCCATCTCAAATGTTGCAGTCCTGTTTATGAGCGCAGGATAAAATTGAGGGCGCGCAGACTTCACCCAGTGGAGTTATTCCACATCATTCGATTAGGCTCCATATGAGCACTGCTCAAGAGCATCCTTACTAGAGATTGTGGCCCCGTGCAGTAGACACAGGCCCGCGTTCGGATATAACATAACAATGGAGCACAGTTCAAAGGAGACGAAAAAATGGTTGATTACGTCAAGGTTATACCGTGTCTTGATACCAAGGACGGTCGACTTGTGAAGGGCGTAAACTTTGTCAACCTTCGGGACATCGCAGATCCGGCTGAAGTTGCCGAAAAGTACTGCAAGGACGGTGCCGATGAATTGGTTCTGCTGGATATAACCGCTACCGTCGAGGGCAGAACAACGCTGCTCGATGTGGTTCGCAGAACTGTCGAACGCATAAACGTCCCGTTGACCGTCGGCGGCGGTATCCGTACTCTGGACAATATGCGGGACCTTTTTGAACTGGGAGTGGCAAAGTGTTCAATCAACACTGCCGCGGTCAAGAATCCTCAGCTTATCAAAGATGCTGCGGCGGAATTCGGCAGCGAACGCGTCACAGTCGCCATCGATACCCGCAGGAATCCTCAGATGCCCTCGGGTTTCGAAGTTGTTGTGGATGGTGGCAGAACGCCTGTGGGCAAGGATGCAGTTTCATGGGCTAAGCAGTGCGAGGACCTCGGAGCAGGGGCGATACTTCCAACGAGCATGGACGCAGATGGAACGCAGGCGGGTTATGACATTCCTATGACCCGAGCGATTGCGAGCGCTGTTTCCATCCCGGTTATCGCGTCGGGCGGGGCTGGGACTCTTGACCACTTGGTGGAAGCCGTTACGCAAGGAGGGGCTTCTGCTGTGCTTGTAGCGTCGCTTTTCCACTATGGGAAGTATACGATACGGCAAGCCAAGGAGTACATGGCGTCAAAAGGGATCAAAGTGAAGCTCTGAATTGTGCGTCCGATGCGGAGCCGGGCACAGATTACTGAGCTGGAGGCAGTCGATGCCTGCAAACCTGACTCCCGATTTCCTAGCTGCTCAAGAGAAGTATCGAGAGGCCAAGACCATCGAGGAGAAGATCGCTGCCCTCGAGGAAATGTACGCGACTCTGCCCAAGCACAAAGGCACAGAGAAACTCCAGGCTGATATCAAAAGCCGCCTCTCCAAACTTAGGAACAAGGAGAAACAAGAGGGCAAACGCAGCAAGCGTTACGATGAATTCTATGTGCCTCGCCACGGCGCCGGACAGATAGCCCTGGTAGGTCCCCCGAATTCGGGAAAGTCGAGCTTGCTTGCACGTCTGACTGCTGCTCATCCTGAAATCGCCGAGTATCCCTATACTACGCGCATTCCAACACCCGGGATGATGGAGTTTGAGGACATAATGATTCAGTTGGTAGACACGCCGCCTATAACTCTCGGGTGTGGAGACCGTTCAGTGATTTCGTTGGCTAGGAATGCTGATGCGATTGCACTTGTGCTCGACGCATCTGATGCGGATGTCCTCGACCATATTGACGGCCTGATAAACGATATGGGGAAGTCTCGGGTCAAATTGACGGGCAGCAGAGAGCCTGCTGATATCTATGAGGCTGGCACAGTTTCGCGCCGAACGCTGTTAGTCGCAAACAAAGTGGATATACCTGATGCACAGGTGAACATAGATGTGCTTGTCGAACTCTACGGAGAACAATTTACAGTGCAGCCCGTTTCGGCTGTTACCGGCGAGGGACTTGAGGACCTGAGGCGGGCGCTTTTTGATACGCTCGGGATTATCAGGGTCTATGCGAAGCAGCCGGGGAAACCACCTGATTTGGAAAAGCCTTTTACTCTCGAGGCGGGCAGTACGCTTATGGATTTTGCCGCCGCAGTGCATAAAGACTTCGTTCGCAAGCTCAGAATGGCAAAAGCGTGGGGTAGGGATATTCCTGATGGTGCACAGATTGCGCGCGATCACGTCTTACAAGACGGATACATAGTGGAGCTGCACGCATAGATGATAGCCTCTCTTGTTTTGATAACCGGTGTTGTCCTTGTTGTAGTCGTCGGGAGCATAGTGCTTGCGGCGACAGGTATGAGTGGCGTGTTGCCTTCCTTGGTGCCTCTTGCTCCTTGGCTTGTGATGGTTGGGACGATTTTACTCATCCTTACTGAATTGCTGCTCTTCTTGGGGACGCCACAGGACCGCAAGATCGCTCGCCGCGACCTCAGCTACCTAATACCTACGCTGTTTGTCAGCGCAGCACTCTGGTACATTGCGCAAAAGCTGTTGTGGTGAATGCCGCAGATCTGATGCGGCGTTCGACAACTCCGGCTAAGACCGCGGTTTGTCGTTGCGCTCACGCCTCATAACCCTGCGCAGCACCTCGAAGTCTATCGCCTCCAATGATGGAACCACGAGATCCGCCATTGAAAAATCGGCATCGGCGGTTGACGGGGTGGGGACTGCTATGCATCTCATACCTGCTCGAACTGCTGCGATGATCCCTCTTGGGGAATCTTCTATTGCCACACAGTTCTGAGGATCAACATTGAGCTTTTGCGCTGCGATAAGGTACAGCTGTGGATCGGGCTTTTCAGTTCCGGTATCGTCTTTTGTGACTAGTACATCGAAGTATTCATGTAGACCGTAAGGGGTTAAGATGATATCAAGTGAGCGCCTTCGTGCCGATGTCGCCACGGCAGTCTTGATACCACTGGATCGCAGGACCTGCAAGAGATTCTTGGTGCCCGGCGTCAGGACGTCCTTTCGAGCTATCATTTGCTCCAGATACGAGTCCTTGAGCCCTTTCACTCGATCCCAGTCGCTTGGATCACCGCCCAAGCGTAGAAAATAGTCGCGCACAGTGGAGCCGCCGAGTGTTACGGCTTGGCGATAGTCTTCTAATGTGGTTAGAATCCCGAAGCTTGCGAACGCGCGGACGAAACACTCCCCGTGCAACGGTTCTGTGTCGGCAAGGACGCCGTCCATATCAAATATGACAGCATCGGGCAAATCCTTCTGTAATGCGTTCATATCTTGACCCATAGGTATCGATGTCCCCTATCAATCCCCCGCTAGTTCAAGCGCGCGCATCCGAAACTCCATAGGTGGGCAGCTGTAAATCACTTTCAGCCTACCGTTCAGCCAAAGTCGATTGCGCAGTCGTTTCACGGATTCGCTCTCGAGTGCACAGTCGCCTATTATAATCACCCTGCCGTCCAGGTTCTCTTCTACATTGGGATTTTTACCGAAAACGAGGGTCAGCTTGTTCCCTGGGTCAAGCAAATCGGCAGCAGCTAGGCGGTCAATGCCACGTCGAATGTAGTACTCGCACCCTTTGCAGTAGTCGCCTGCTCTGATGCGAAGTCCGGGAAATCGCTGTTCTGAGATCTCGATATCGGGTCTTGCAAACGTCTGTTGAACTGTGTCAAGGCTTGCCCCGATTATCTTGATCAACCTCCGGTCGCCGATGCCCAATCCCTGTTCGTGTGCGAGTCGCGTGGTATCGACTTCTAGGTTGCTGAGTCCCATAACCGCTTCTCCTACGGCGTCTACGGCTGTAACGTCGGTTCCTGCGATTATGACCCCAGTTTCAACTGTTCTGCCCATATCGGCGTGGTCGGCTTCCTGTCCGCGAACGCCGTCGATTACGGTCAAGTGTGGCTTAACGTAGCGCAGGATATCTACAAGCTTGTTGGGAATGTGTCTGTAGTCATGCCCGAAGAGCTTGTCATCATCCGACAGAATCCCGTGCAGGTTCTTGATACCTAGCGTAGTAAGCGTGAGGCTGTGGTTTTTTAGGACCGGAACATTAATCAGCACATCCGCCTCATACACGGTTCGCATAATGCGGGCTTCCTTCAGCACAACAGCGTCGGGCCGCCTGAGGAGGAGCAGTTCGTCTTCTTCTAGGTAGACTATTCTCGCGCCGTTGTCGAGCGCCACCTTGTCCATACCAACTGCTTCAAAACACGCACGCGTCGTTCGTGCGTGGCTCCTAAACAGAGCTGTGGATATGCTTCGGCCTTCCGCTACGACCACTTCCCTTGCACCAGAGTCTTTAGCCAATCGGATCAAGGACGCAACAACTCGCGGGTCCGTCGTTACTGGAGCAGGTGAGGGACAGTACACGTTGGGCTTTATGACCACCTGTTTAGACTTGCAAAGCCCCGCAAAATCGCATGCCCCTGTCACCGCCTCTCGAACGGCGTTTTCTATAGATCTTTCGTCTGCAGGGTCTTTTACACGCGAAATATAAACAACGGCTTTGTTACACACGGGCGAATTCCTCGCTTATTTTGAGAAACTCGCGGCACATAGCATCCAGTGCCTCCTTAGTGTGTCCAGCGCCCACGGGATCGGAATACCATCTTGGGATAAAACCGCCGTCGCGAGTGCCCAAGAGTGATGCCATCTGCCGGCAGTAGGCTCTGATCTCGTCCACGTTCCCACGCGCCATCGTGTTTTGTATGTCAACCGGGGAGAAAAACGTTATACGGCCTGCAAATCGGCTGCTGAGGAGCTGGAGTCCCATGTTTTCCTGTTGATCCATATGGATGACGTCGAGCCCTATCTCGATGAGATCGTCCAAGATGTCTACTATGTAACCGCACGAGTGGAGCACAGTGAACATTCCTGCCTCGTGGGCGGCCTTGAAAATTTTTGCATAAGCGGGCTTCCAAATTTCGCGCCACTTTTCTGGCGAGATCATAAGGCGGTCTTGTAATCCCCAGTCGTCCCCAAAGAAGTAGCCGTCTATGCCGAGTCGAGCGTACCTTCGGATAACCTCGAGATTCATTTGAACCAGAATGTCGATCAGTTCTTGCAATGGGCCCGTGTTTTCATATATGTCCGCCCACGTGTTTTCTAGTCCTCGCAGGAAATGCACTCTTTCGTAGATGGAAAGCCCGAATCCTAGAATGAACTTATCTCCAGCTTCGCTTCGCGCCGACTGAACCTTATGCCACCTATGTGGAGCAGTCACGTCCGGTATGCGCAGCGTTTCTAGATCGGCCCAGTCTTTCAGCGGATACTCCTTTACTTCTCCGTGGTATGAGCTTCCGATATTCTTCCAGACTGCACCCCATTCGTCGGGACCATTGGCTGGGCGCACGTCTGGGCTTGGTTCCAAACCTGTATAGAAGAAATCCGTTCCGTATGGCTCCGGAAAGTCATAAGGCAGCCGATCCGGTCTCTCGAATCTGATGGTGCGGGCCACTCTTTCTCTGCTGGTCATTGCGTTTCTTTCCCCATTATGCAAAGTATATGTGCTCTGGAGCCGGGCTGCAGAAGCGGCAGTAGTTTGCCTTCGATGGGTGTTCCGTCTATCTCGATTCTGGCGACCCCGTGCTGAATGTGTTCGGGGTTTTGAACCTCAACCTCATACACTGCTCCTCTGAATCGTCGGACAATCCTGAAACCGTTCCATGCAGATGGGATGCACGGGTCCAATATGAGTCCATCGTATGTGGGACGGAGCCCGAGAATCCAATCGAGTCCGGTTCTCAGCATCCATACGGCAGAACCGGTAAGCCACGAGTGACTGGCTTGGCCGAAGGTCGGGTGATCGTCGCTTGTGACGTATTCCGAGTAGACATACGGCTCCATCTTATACAAGTCTGGATCTGGCTGGGCTTGGACCATCGGCATAGTCTTGCGGAAGTATTCATATGCTCGATTTCCTTCGCCGATAATCGTATTCGCCAGGATCGACCACGCCGCAACGTGGTTGAAGATTGCCCCATTTTCCTTCTTGCCGGGTACGCACCTTGTGGCAAGCCCGATGCCTGGGTCCACCTGTGTATAACTTGGGGACAAAATCTTTGGACCCCTTTGAGTTATCAACAACCGATCTGCTGAGTCCATCGCGAGTTTGCCGCGAGCCTTATCGGCAACACCGGAAATTACCGCCCAGCTCTGCGCATTCATAAAAATCCGGCCCTCTTTATTTCTTTTCGATCCGATTACATCGCCGTCGTCGCGAATGCCTCGGATGTACCATTCGCCGTCCCAGCAGCGTTCGTTTACCGCTTGTTTGACGAGCTCGTATTCGCGGCGGTACTCATGAGCTTTTTCGTTCAGATAAGAAGAGCTCGGACATGAGACACGTGCAGCTATGTATTCCAGGAGCTCAGCACATTCCCGCAGCACATAACACAAAAAATGCGCGACCCAAACGCTTTCGCCCCTGCCTTTTCGCCCGACGTAGTCCAGAGTGTCATTCCAATCGCCCGGTCCAAACTTCGGCAGGTGGTTTTCGGTCAATTGAGACAGCACGTAGTCCACCGCTCTCAGCACGTGTTCCAAAACAACTGCTTCTCCTCCGTCTTGGAACGGAACAACCTGCTTGAGAAAGTCCCAGTCTGCTGTTTCCTTCAGGTAGTTGACCACAGCAAATGGAAGCCAAAGGGGTGTGTCTGAGTGCCCCGTTTTTTCGCCCTGTCCGGTCAATTTGAAGTAATTGTGTAGTGTGCTGCCGTCTTGGAATTGATGCGAAAGCACCTCCAGCAATCTCTCTGCAACAGCCTCGGGCGTACTAAGCAGCGGTCCCATCATGTCTTGGCATTGGTCTCTGATTCCAACGCCGAACAGCAGACCGCCGTGGTAGTAACCCGCGTTACGATTGCAGTTGAATGTGACCCAAGCCTGCCTCTTCCCCCAAACATTTAGAACCAAATTCATCTCCCTGTCCGGGGTTTCTACGACGACTGAGCTCAGATACCTGTCCCACCAGGACCTTACTTGGTCAAGTGCCTGCACGGCTGATACGGGCCGGCGATATTTGCGAATCAACTCGCGGGATTCATGCTGATAGTTGTTTGCTCGTACACAGCCCATGAGCACAACGAATTCAAATTCTTCTCTGGGCTCCAGGATTATCTCACTGTGAAGCGCTGCACATGCATCTCCCGCGGTAATATCTGTGTTTGACAAGACCCCATGCTCTATGCCGATCGGGTTCTGCTCGCTTCGCCATTTGCCGATGAAAGCGTCTTTAAGGCAGTCCCACGACTGGACAGGTAAATCCGTCGTAAACACTACATGCCGGTCCCAGCCCTGGTTCGGTTGAGCTACTGAAACCCCTCGGTGAGTCACCCAATAGTTCTTTGTGGCGTAGATTGCGTTGTCGCCGCGGTCGAAATGGGCTATGTTGAAGTGCTGGTCGTTGGGTTGGTTGATCAAGTCTACAAGAGCATGGCCTAGACATAGTTCTACATACGAGAAGACCTGCAATCGTTTGGTGTCAAGACTTTCATTGCGAAGTTTGACCAACCATATCTCTAGATCGTCTTCGAGCGGAACAAAATATGTTATTTCGCTGCGCACGTCTCGATAGAGCATGCGGATCGTTTGGTAGCCCATCCCAACGCGGCACTCATATTGGTCGCAGTTGTGCGCCGTAGGCTGCCAGGAAAGGCTCCAGTAGACGTCGTCGATGTCCTTGAGGTAAACATACCTTCCGGGTCTATCCCAGGGTAGGCAGTTATAGCGAAATCGCGTAATTCGGCTGTCGCGCGGATCCATCCAATAGCTGAATCCTCCGCCTGTGTTTGAAACGAGACCCGTGTAACGACTGTTTGAAATGTAGTTGACCCATGGTGCGGGGGTATCCGGACGGGTAATTACGAACTCACGACCATCATCTGTGAAAAAGCCGTAATTGTCGAGAGGCATATTTCCTCCAAGCAGCACAGTCGATTAGTCTTATCTTGTGGGATCAGGATCCCATTCGGATTGATGGGTGTACTGTCCCGTGTTCTGGACTTTCACCAATTCCTTGTTGCTTACCCAGCGCGCGTGGCCGTCGCAGTAACTTGCAGTAGTTCCGTCGTAGTGAATCTTATCGGGCGTATCCAGATTGTTGCCTCTCCAGAGATATAGCCCGTCGTTGATCGTGTTCCTGCTTTCGTGAATGAGCAACAGAATCTTGGACAGCTTGCGCGAAGCATAGCAGTCGAGCTTAATACACTCGTATGAACCGCTGGGTGTGCGCTTGTTGAGCTCTCCATTCATGCTGTACGACAGGGGGTAAGCTTTACGCTGTTCAACTGTCGGAACAAGGGATGTGTCCAAACCTTTGGCTTCGCGTCCGATGTCGCTGGGGCATATATACACTTCCTTGTTTCGGACGTAGGGCCAAAGCGAACCCTTCTCCACTTGGGTAACTCCAAAAGTTTGCAGCGTGCCGCACCAATTGGTCAGATTCGGAAAGTTGTACTTAGATATAGGGGGCACTCTGCCGTCGTTGTCGTCCATATACTGCCTGAGGGCGCCAGTAAGCTGCCTCAGGTTGGCAAGACATTTCGCTTGTCTGGCACGTTCCTTAGCAGCGGCAAAAACAGGGAACAGCACGGCTGCGAGTATAGCTATGATGGCAATCACAACCAGCAGCTCTATTAACGTGAAACCCCGCTCGCGGTTCATCCAAGTTGTCCTCCACCTCTCATCACTGCATTGTAACCCCTTCAAACCCGGACAGTCAACGTCGCGATTCGGTACTTGTTGTACTTCGTCGATCTGCAGGAGTGTGCGCCTTCGGTGTTTAAACTGGAAAGAGTGGAGCAGTCCTATGGCGGAAGGGTGCAAATGGAGGACGTTCTTGAGGTCTCGCAAGAGGTAAGATTGGCTCTCAATCGAAACGAGGCGGTAGTGGCACTGGAGTCTTCTGTAATCGCACACGGCCTCCCAAAAGAGTTCAGATTAATCGCCGCCAGAGCAATGGAAGACGCCGTGCGGGACAAAGGTGCGGTCCCGGCGATGGTCGGAGTAATAGGGGGAAAGCTGAAAGTCGGCTTGTCCAGGGAAGAGGTAGAGATCTTGGCCGCGGGCGAAACCGAAAAGGTTACGGTAAGAGACATACCGCTTGCCATTGCGCGGTCTTTGCACGGCGGAACGACCGTGTCCGCTACCATTCGAATAGCTGTGCCGTTGGGAATAGTCGTGATGTCGACAGGAGGCATTGGCGGCGTGCATTTGGGCGATCCCTATGACGTTTCTGTTGACTTGTGGGAGATGACTCGCACCCCAGCTGTGGTTGTGTGTTCCGGGGTAAAATCTATTGCCGATGCACGTGCGACCCTTGAGTGGCTCGAAACCCACGGGGTTCCCGTGTACGGGTACCAATCTGATGAGTTGGCGGGGTTCTATGAGCGTTCTGCGGGGTTGAATGTTCCGCGGCTAGATTCGCCGGAAGACCTTGCAAACGTGCTTAGGGCGGCTGTGGCGTCGGTAGGTAGACACTGCGCGACCGTGGTGAGCGTTCCTGTGCCTGAGCAACACCAGATTGCCGTGGGTGAATACGTCGAGCGGGCCCTGTGCGAAGCACGAGAAAAGGGCATTGCGGGTAAAGCACTGACGCCGTTCCTGCTCGGCCGTATTGCCGAACTGACCGACGGACTGGCAACGAAAGCGAACCTTGCTCTTCTCGCCAACAACGCCAGGGTCGCTGCAGAGATTGCAGTTGTGCTTTCACAGGAATCGAGACGCCGGATGGGGTTCCTCGTGTAGAGCAGCCAATTCTTCAGGTTGACGAAACAATTGTGCGCATTCACTTGGGGGCGGTCGGCGCAAGGCTCGACCGACAACAAGCTCGTTCAGGCGTCTAACGACCTGTGACTTGCGCTCAGACGTCCGGCAGGACTTCTTCCGTCACGGTTACCACGGCTTCTTCGTCGAAATCCATCACAAGTTGCTCTATCGCTTCCTGAATGTCCCCTTCCGTAAGACGAGCTTCGGATTCCGGAGACCACTGGATGGTTACGGTGAACACTTGAGAGTCTGCTGTTTCAGGACGCATTTTGCCCTCCGTGTGCGGTCAGTACTACAGTGTGTTTATTCTTTTTACCGCCTGTCTGAACTAGTCCTGCTTGGAAAGAGAATCGCCGCGTGAACGAGCTTTTGGTATGGGTTTTGTTGGTTGTTATTCCGTTGCTCGCTCAGCTTCTATCTGGAGGACTCGGTCGAAAAGCTTCCTGTCTTCGGGGGTCAGTGCTCTCAGTTTCGCTTTCTTTATTACGTCTCCCTGGCGGATCCGAAATGCTACGTCCATTCCTCTGATTAGCCGGCCGAAAACCGCGTAGTCGTAGTCCAGGTGCCGCCAAGGTTCGAGCAGTATGTAGAACTGACTGGTGGCGCTGTTTGGGTCGCTTGCTCTCGCCATGCCTACAGCGCCTTTTGTGTTTACCAGACCGCGCAGCACCTCGAGTTTTATGGGGGAAACATGATTTTTGACGGGTCCGGTTTGGATCAAAGCATTGGGGACGACACGCGTAAACTTAACGCCGTCGTAGTCTTTATTTTGCACAAGCTCGACAATTCGCGCGGTTGTTATCGGACAGTCTTTTTCAAAAAGCACGAAGTCGATTCTGCCGCGAGTAGTGTCTAGCTCAACAACGCGCCCGGGCGCCATAGTAGCCTCAGGCAGCTTCTTGATGCGCTCGGCCCTTGTCTGCGGCAGCGGAAGATCCACGCGTTCGTACTTGGTCGGAGTAGCAGACAACCAGTACTGAGCGCCTATAAACCCGCCCAGCAGAACGAGGAACGCTACCCACAGTTTCCACTCGCTTTTGCCGGAGTTGTGTCTGGATTTCATTTCTACATGTACGATAGCAGAAACATTGACCGGCTTCAACCCGTATTTGTATTCTCGTTGACACCCTAGAAGAGGCAATGCTAGAATCCTGGCGGGTATTGCTATGGAATACAAACTAGCCACAGAGGAAGATAGGCAAAGGTTTAATAAATTCGTCGCCGATTTTGATTGGGGCGATCTTCTGCAGTCTTTCGAGTGGGGAGACCTGAAGTCTAGAAGTGGATGGATACCGATCAGGGTCTACGCTGAGCAGTCTGGCAGAATCGTCGCCGCAGCTTCCATTCTGAAACGCCAGATACCTCGTACGTCGCGCTGCATAATGTATGCGCCTCGCGGTCCTGTCCTTGACACTCACAACGTGGAGCTTGTGAATTCATTCTGTGGGTTCCTTCGAGATCTCGCTGTCGATCACCGCGCGATACTGCTCAAGATCGACCCTCCTATTCCTATAGAGGACACGACAAGCGAAACCAATCTCAGAAACGCTGGTTTCAGGCCTGTTAAAACCAACGGCTTTGGCGGAACTCAGCCGAAGTGCGTAATGCAGCTTGATCTCGACAAATCATTGGACGAGCTACTTGCCTCCTTCAAACCGAAGTGGCGGTATAACATCAGGCTGGCGCAGCGAAAAGGTGTGACAGTACGGTTGGACTGCACGAAGGCGGACCTCCGACCATTCTACGAACTCTTGGTCGAGACTGCGCGGCGCGACGGTTTTCTTGTTCGGGAATTTCGTTACTTTGAAGACATGTGGGATTGTCTGGTGCCGCCAGGCTACATGCGATTGGCTTTGGCTTATTACCAGGGAGAGCCCATAGCAGGTGCGATCGCATACATTTTCGGAAACAAGGCGTGGTACGTTTACGGTGCGTCCGCAAACCAACATCGAAACGTTATGCCGAACCACCTGGTGCAGTGGACGTTGATTAGCTGGGCAAAGGAGTCCGGGTGCAAGTGGTACGATTTCCGCGGCGTAAGTCCAAGAAGGGATCCCCGTCCCGATGACCGTCTCCAAGGTTTGAATAGGTTCAAGGAAGGCTTTTCGCCGCGGTTTGTGGAGTATATCGGGGAATACGACATGGTCATAGCGCCCGGGCTCTATTGGCTGTGGTCATTTGCGCGGCCTCGCGTCCAGGCGATGCTGAAGCTCCGACGAAAGCTTGAAGCAACGTCGGAAGTTTGATGAGAAAGTTTCCACAGCACCCTGTGTGCTGTACTGTCGGGCGAACTCTCGTGTCACTGCTATGAAGCCTTCCGTATTTGATTTGTGGGTGGAAGTGGACCTTGCTGCCCTGCGCCACAACTTCGCGCAGCTGCGGAATTTCCTGAACTCTAGCGTACGCATAATGGCAGTCGTAAAGTCGAATGCCTACGGGCACGGATACGTGCGCACCGCACAAGCCTTTGTTGAGTCGGGAGCCGAAGCGCTCGCAGTAACGCGGATTGAAGAGGCTCTAATCCTGCGAGAGAGTGGTATCAGTGTTCCTATACTGCTCTTTGCCCCGCTTCAAAAAGAGAATATCGAGACGGCCCTTGAAATGGATTTGCACCTGACCGTGTGTAGCGAACGCGACGCCGACTACATCTCTTGTGGCGCCGTTCGTTTGGGAAAGACTGCTTCTATTCACGTCAAAGTTGACACTGGCATGGGCAGGCTTGGTGTTGTCCCGGACGATGTGCCACGTCTGTTTGCGAAGCTAACCTCGCTTCCGGGAATTGAAGTTGTCGGTGTTTATACTCACTTTGCGACCGCGACGGATAGGAGTCTGGTTGATGCTCAGAAGCAGCTGGAGGTTTTTCAAAATACACTTGACGCCCTCCGGCGCGCAGGCTTCAAATGGGGGCTTGCTCACGCGGCAAACAGCGCTTCCATCCTCCGACTGCCTGCATCTCACCTTGACATGGTTAGGCCAGGGACGCTGTTGTATGGGCAGTACCCGTCCAAATTCGTGCCTCGCATTCTGGACTTGAAACCCACTTGGAGGCTCAAAGCTCGGGTATGCCAGGTTCGTGAACTCGGCGCTGGGATCAAAGTGGGCTATGGGGGAGAATTTGTGACCAAGCGCAGGACCAAAACTGCAGTCATCCCAGTTGGCTACGCGGACGGATTCACCTTGGTGCCTGAAGGTCCTATGCTTCGGCGAAGCGTGCTTTGGTTCTTGGCTCGTAAGAGTCGGCCGACTGCTTCGGTATGGATAAGAGGCAGGCAGGCAAGAGTAATCGGCCGCGTGGGTATGCAGCTCTGTGTCGTCGACGTGACAGACATACCTGGGGTCGAGGTAGGGGACGAGGTCGTAGTTCCGAGTCTTAGGATACCGACGAACAACCTGATTCCGCGCGTCTATTTTGACTCATCCGACTGATGCCCTGAGTTGAGAGGATTTTCAAGAAGACGAGGATAGTACTGCCCCAAAGCCGCCTGCGCCGCGGCAAGTAGTGGCACGGCAAGAATCATACCCACAACCCCGAAGAATTTGGCTCCCAACGCGAGTGCAAGCAGCATCAGTACGGGATGCAAGCCGACGCTGCGCCCCACTATTCGCGGAGTAATGACAAGATCGAATACAATAAAATTTTGCACTGCCATCGCAGCAACGACGGCGAAAACATAAGCCGCGCTGTGGCTCGAAGCCACTGCGGCTACAGCAACTGCAAGTATGGTAACGAGCGCCCCGAGGTAGGGCAAGAAATACAACGGACCAGAAAGGCTCCCGATTATCAGCGCGTAATCCAGGCGTACAGCCGTCAGCCATATACAAGAGACTACGCTGTATACAACTGCGACTGCGGCCATTCCGCGAATGTAGCGCCCGAAGACTCCGCTGACGATATTGCCCAGTGTTTCTAAAGACTGACGGTACCGTTCGGGGGATAAATGCAAAGCCTTTGCAGTGATATACTTATAGTCCTTAAGCAGCCACAGGGTGCTCAGCGGTATTACTATAATCCATAAGAGCTTGGAAACAGCACCGGCAAGCAAATTCGCTAAGAATGCCAAGCTACTTGCGGCTGCAGATTCCAGCTGTTTTGAGAAGTGTTTTGCAAGCTGACCTGCATCGGATGGGAGATGCAGGCTCTCCAGAAGAGGCTTCCGGCCGGCAAGTGTGCGGTCTATCCATTCCGCGGAACTCCTTGCGTAGCTAGGAAGGTTCCGGGCGAGCTGCGTCGCCTGGTCAACAATCTGCGGAACAAGGAGAAAGCCTACCAGGAGAAACGCTATCACAAAGGCGAGTCCGACTGCAGCTACTGCCCAGCCGCGTGACAAAGCGCGCTGCTCAAGCCAGTCTACAATCGGGTTCATTAAAAATGCAAAGACGAAGGCTATTGCGAACGGCGGCAAAACCTCCAGCACCGGCTTTAGAAGAATGTCGTATACCAGTACACCTACATAGACAGATGCAGCGGCTGCGACCAGCACACAGGCAGCAATGAAAACGCGCGGATATGAGCGGTTAGACATTACTCACTCAGAATCTCCCTTAGCTTCTTGAGAGCACGCTGCTGCAGACGAGACACGTGCATCTGGGAAATCCCCAGCCGCTTTGCAACCTCCGTCTGCGACATATTTCGGAAGAATCGATAATAGATGATGGCCTTCTCGCGCGGGTCGAGACGCTCTATCGCACGCTTGACGTCGCCATATGTCTCGATGTTCTCGAGAGAAACGTCGACACCGCCCACAAACTCTCCAAGCGATAGGGGCGAATCGTCTTCTTGCTCGAGCGTGCTGTCGAGGGAAACCGCTTCATAAGCGCTGCCAAGTTCCATCGCTTCGACAGTCTCTTCTTCCGTTGCGCCCAGTCTGTCGGCGATTTCCTTGATTGTCGGCGGACGTCCGAGTTTCTGAGTGAGCTCTTCGGACGCTTTCGAAGCTGCCTGGTTCAATTCCTGCAACCTGCGGGGCACTTTGAGACTCCAAGCCTTGTCTCGGAAGTAACGCCTTATCTCGCCGACTATCGTAGGAGTGGCATAAGTGGAAAACTTGATACCGCGGTCCGGGTCGAACCGGTCTATGGCGTTTATCAGGCCGATCATACCTACCTGAATTAGGTCTTCGATAGGCTCACCTCTGTTGGCGAACTTGCCGGCGAGGTAACGAACAAGGTTCTTGTGAAGATCGACGAGACGCTCTCGGAGTTCAGGATCGTTTGTCTTCTTGTACTGCCGGAACAGCTCTTCAGCTTCTTGTTCGGACCACCCGGCCGCTTCCTGTGCCTCGAGCTTCCGGGAATTATTGCTGGCCCGCATACTTGACCATCCGAACGAGCGTCCCTTCCGGCTGCGGTGTTACCTCTACTTCGTCTACAAGCAGGGTGATGAGCAGCTGGGCGAGGTTTTCTTCCTCTTCATCCCTGCTCGTGCTCTCTCCGCAACGCCTTGGGCCCGCGGTGTCCAAAATGTCTACTGTAAGTTTGTCTGAGAAGATCTCAGCTCGCAGGACTATTCGAGCTTCATGCATTTTGTTCTTTTGAGCCCATTCGACAGAAGACGTGCAAAGCTCTCCCACAGCCAGCCTAAGGTCCTCAATCTGCTCATACGTAAACGGCATTCTGCTGGCTATACCAAGCAACGCCAACCTGGCAACGCCAACATACTCGGGTTGGCAGGGAATGATCAATTCCACCTGGGCTGGTGCTTCATTGTTCGCCACTTCTAATCCGGCTCCTTCTGAGTGGCTGTCTTCATTTCCTCTTCACTCGCGTACATCTCGAATATCTTATCAAGACCTGTGATCTCGAAAACTCTCTTAATCCGAGCGCTGGGGCAAATGAGCAGTAAGTTTCCATCTGCCTCCCTTAAGCGCTTCAAACCTCCTATGAGCACTCCAAGCGCTGTGCTGTCGAGGTATTCCACCTTCGTAAGGTCGATGACGATGCGCTTGGCGCCCTTTCCGAGCAATGCAATCATGGCCTGTTTAAGCTGCGGCGCTGTGTAGACGTCAACCTCGCCTTCGAGTCTTATGACAGGCAAACCGTCGTCCAATGTTTGTGTTTCAATCTTAAAGCTCACTTTCTGTCACCTCTACAAGCAGGCTGCCGCCAGCGCAACCAGAATTCACGCAGTTCGACGCAAAGATAAGGGTGCGCTCTACGCCGACTAATGAACGTACCGCACAGCGTGAAACCAGAAGATCAGCGTTGTTCTTATGACTCTTCGGTCTGCTCGCCCGCTTTTCTTTTCGCGACAGCTTCCTTCCCTGCCTCAATCGCGCTTTGCACTTTTATCTTCGTGGTCTCGAGCAGCTCTTTGCTCTTCTTAGCTAGTTCCTCAGCAGATTCCGAAAGCTCTTCAACTACCTTGTTCGCCTTCTTCTTCAGCTCCTCAGCCGCTCGAGCTATGTCCTCTCGTGTTTCCTCGCCCGACTTGGGGGCCAGCAGCAGCGCTGCAATTGCTCCGATCAGCGCACCGACTCCCAAACCTGCCATAAAATGACCGAACACACCTCTGTCTTCCTGATTTCTGCTCATCTGCCTTCACCTCCGAATTCATTCTTCACCATACGCTGGCGGGCGTAAACTTAAGACTGCGGCTCCTCTGAACCAGTTGCCGACTTTGTTCTATTAGATCCGGCATTCTTGAAAGCCTTTATTGCTTCTTTGACAGCTTCCCCAATTACAACGAGTGTCGACTTTGATGTGCTGACTACTTTCCCTGCGGCATCTGCTATGGTTCTACCATCGACTATTCGCTCGACTGCGCCTGCTATGCGCCCTGCAGTATCAACAGTGTTTTGAGTGCTTCGGATCAGTTCATTCAACCTGTCTAGGGCAGAGCGTACGTCCGTCCCGACGAGCACCGCTTGACGCCTTATCTCCGTG
>JARYME010000069.1 GCA_029907315.1 Armatimonadota bacterium
CAGCCGCCGGTGCAATGCCACAGCCTAGAAACGCGTTCGATTGAGGACAGTGCGCCACTCCAGCTCCCGACCGAGCGATAAGTTCGACTTCGGACGGACTCAGGGTAACACAGTGAGCCAGGCAGACCCCTTCTTTGAGAAGGCCAGCGTTGCGGAGATACTCCACGGGCATCATACCTGCCGTCATCGGCTCATAGCCCATACGCCTTCGCAAATCCGCAATTGGTCCCGCGCCGTTCATCAAGTAGTCGATTTCGGCAGCGGTTTCGGCAAGATGGATGGCAACCGGCACTCCGTCGGCACACGCCTCCGCACACAACTCTAGAACCCCTCGGTTGGAAGTGTAGACCGAGTGAGGTGACAAGCCCACGCCCGCTAATCTCGGGTACTTGCTCTGAAGTTCGCGCGCAGCGGCAAGCTTCTCCTGAAAAACACGAGCGTAATCGGGCCCGGCACTCTGACCGAACAGCTCCAAGTAGACAATCCCCCGTAGACCAACCGCCTGCAGCGCCTCAGCAACCACACCGGTAAATGATGAGTCCGCAACACAAGTGACGCCCGAGAGCGCGAGTTCGGCCGCCCCAAGGAGTGCGGATAAGCGCACAATCTCCATGTCCGGCTTGCGCGCGCGATTGAACGCAGCCGATTCGATCCACTCCCACAGACTCTTGCCGTCCAGCGAGCGGCGGGTAAATGTGTAGTCGAGATGAGAATGCGCGTTCACGAATCCGGGAAGCAGAACGCTCTTCCCGAAATCCGTCACGGGTTCGTTCGGGAAAGAGGCGCTCAAATTGCTGCCGACCTGCTGTATTTGAGCTCCGCGAACAAGCAATTCGCCGTCCGGAATGATCCGGCCGTCCATGGGGATAACATAGGCAGCGCGGTATATCATGGCTGTGCTGAAGATGTCAGATGTCTCGATGCAAAGAAAGCCGCGATCGCCGCGTTTTGAACCATCTTCAGAGGCACACCGGCCGCAGCTGCTGCCGACTTGCAGTCCTCGTACTCAGGCTGAGCATTGACAACCTGTCCCGCCCTGCGCGCGACCTTTATTCTAATGCGGCCGTAGGGCGTATCTACGGTCAAGTGTTCGCGTGCGAGGCAAATGCGTTTTCTGTAGTCCACCCGGATGCCGAGCGTCGAGGTCTCCGCGAACAAGATATCGCTCAGGCGGTCCACAAGTTCGGGAGAGCATATGATCGAAACCAAAACTGCGGGACGACTCTTTTTCATCTGAATAGGCGTCAGGTAGACGTCCAGCGCGCCCTCGGCAAACAGTCGATCCATCAGAAGTTCATATACCTGAGGAGACAAATCGTCAATGTTGGTCTCTAAAATGGCAACCGTTTCGAGTTCGCCGTGGGATGACTCGCCCTGCTCGCGCGTTTGGCACTCTGCATCACAGTCGGAGAGATCAGCGCTCACCTCGTCACCAATGAGAACGCGCAAGACATTGGGAACGTCGAGATCCATCTTGCCGGCGCCCCATCCGATCGAGGTGATCCTCATAGCAGGCATAGGACCAAAAGACTTGGCAAGCACGGCAAGTAATGCGGCACCGGTCGGAGTAACTATTTCCCCCTCGACGCCCAGCTCGCGCCAAGGTGCGTTTTTGAGCAACTCGAGCGTAGCCGGAGCCGGCAGGGGTAGCACGCCGTGGCGAGTTTTCACCGACCCGTGAAACGTTGGCACAGCGCTCGCGTAGACGTGCCGCACTCGCAGCATCTCCAAACAAACGCAGACACCGACAATGTCGATGATAGTGTCCACAGCCCCAAGTTCGTGAAAGTGAATTCGCTCAACCGGCACCCCGTGTATCTTGGCTTCCGCCTCAGCCAAGCGCGAAAAAACAGCCAGCGAATCGGACTTAACCCTCTCGGAAAGATCACTGGCTTCGATCAACTGTCGTATCTCAACGATTCCGCGCTCTGCGTGTTCGTCCTCAGCGATAATGGAAACAGACGACGCACTCACGCCGCGCTTGACGACCTTTTCAACCTCAAGCTCCCAACCCGAAAGCCCCAGCTTGGCAAGTTCTGCCCTCAACGCGTCAACGTCGGCGCCGGCATCAATTAGTGCTCCAAGCGCCATATCGCCACTTATGCCGCAGAATAAGTCGAAGTAAGCAACCTTCATCGCATTTAGTCTCCCAACCGCAAGCTCGCTCCGACGGCCGGTCGGCGTTCAAGACAGAACAGCAGAGATCATGTGTTGATCATATGTGCCAAATAGCCGGCGCCAAACCCATTGTCGATGTTGACTACTGCCACACCGACGGCACATGTGTTGAGCATAGCCAAAAGTGGCGCTAGCCCACCAAAGTTGGCACCGTAGCCGATGCTCGTCGGGACGGCTATCACCGGCCGGCTCACCAACCCACCAACCACGCTAGCTAACGCGCCTTCCATACCAGCCACAACGATGAGCACATTCGCCCCGCAGATCTTCTCCTTTTGGCCCAGCAGCCTGTGTAGTCCCGCGACACCCACATCGTAAGCCCGTTCAACGCGGCTTCCCAGCACTGCAGCCGTCACCGCTGCTTCCTCCGCCACTGGAATGTCCGCCGTTCCGCCGGTCAACACGAGGATGTACTTTTCGTCACGTGAAGATTCCTCTTCGGAACGAGCCGGCTGACCGACTATTATGATTCGCGCCTCTTCCCTGTATTGGGCTTCGGGTATGTGGGATCGGACGTAATCGAAGACCTCGCGGCCGGCACGCGTGGCAAGAACACAGCGGCTCTGCGCCGACAGTCGTTTGAGTATCTCACAAACCTGCTGGGGCGTCTTGCCTTGGCAAAACACAACCTCCGGAAACCCTTTCCGCAGTTCGCGGTGGCTGTCGATTTTCGCGAAACCCAGATCCTCGTACGGCAAAAGACGCAGCTTGTTCAGAGCCTCTTCAACCGGTACTCTTCCATTCTTGACATCCTCAAGCAGACTGCGTAACCTCTCCAAATCCATATCAAGCCCCTTGCTGGTTTACGACCGCACCCCGCCGGTGTTTGCCTCAGTGTCGACTATTCGGTTCAGGCTCCCTGTACGATAACCTTCCAAATCCAAAACCACATAGGTGTAGCCCAACTTTTGCAGTTCGTCGACGATGCGCGGCCTGACGTCCGGTTCCACAGCGCGCCGCAGCTCTTCGCCTGCGATTTCTATCCGGGCGATGTGTCCGTGATGCCTGACCCTATACTGCGAAAAGCCCAGATCCGCAAGCACCTCTTCAGCACGCTCTATCCGGCGAAGCGTCTCGTGCGTCAGCTGGGTTCCATAGGGCACGCGCGACGCCAGGCAGGCACGCGAAGGCCTGTTCCACGTCGGCAGGCCCAATTCCCGAGACATATTACGCACTCGCTCCTTTCCGATACCCAGCTCCATCAGAGGGCTTCGCACTCCTAGCTCAGCCAAAGCTCGCAACCCAGGCCGATAGTCGTGTGCGTCGTCTGCATTGGTGCCGTCGAGCACAAAGGCGCAGCCGTGAGCCTTTGCGACGTCAGTCAGGAGCGAGAATATGCCTTTTTTGCAGTGATAACACCGGTCTGCAGGATTGGCTCTCACGAGAGGGTTTTCGAGTGGATCAAGCTGAACACGGATAAGGCGAAGCCCGAGCTTCTCTGCCTGCGAAACCGCCTCATCCCTCTCCCGAGAAGACACTAGCGGCGATTCGACCAACACGCAAACGGCCCTGTCCGCGAGCGCGTCCGCCGCAGCCCTGGCAACGAGAGTGCTGTCCACGCCGCCGGAATACGCGACAACGACACTACCTAATTCAGCTATATACCGCTTTAGCTCTTCGTAGTCGTCCACGGCTGCATCAACTATACCCGACGCCGTCCGGGCTGTCAAAGCCGATCACAAGAAACAATCTGCATAATATACGAGTTCGGAGGAGGATTTCAGGTATTAAATTGCTAACCAGTCGATTGGCTTCGAGCCAAAATCCTCAGGATACAGGGTTGGGTGATATGTCATTCGCCGAACAATATGAATTGAAGATGCACGGTCTCAAAAGTGCGCAGACAGCCGCTGCTGCGCCGATGGAAAGATTCAGATGCGAAATAGAGTTCGCACGAAGCTTCGCCGAGGTATTCCCTGAAAAAAGGGAAGAGTGGGAGAAGCTGATCCTAGAGGCTCTAGATTTGGTGGGCAATGCCGTCTCACGAAGGGGAGCAATCAACCTTGAGAACGTCGTGCGCAAAGCGGAGCAGATCCTATCGCCGATAGGCAAAGCGGCAAAAGAGTACACCATTCACTGCTGCGGACATGCACACATCGACATGAACTGGATGTGGCCGTGGCAGGAAACGGTCAACGTGACGCACGACACGTTCCTCACCGTCGACAAGCTGATGGACGAGTTCCCCGAGTTCCGGTTCTCACAGAGCCAAGCATCGGTATACATCGCGATGGAGCAATATTGTCCGGAAGTTTTCCGGATGATCAAACGGCGCGTCCGTCAGGGGAAGTGGGACGTAACCGCCAGCATGTGGGTCGAAGGCGACAAAAACATCGCATCTGGCGAATCGCTGTGCCGACATCTGCTGTACACGAGGGCATACTTTAAAGAGAAATTCGGGTTGGAACCCGAGGACGTAAAGATCGACTGGTCACCGGATACCTTCGGACACGCGCGGACGGTTCCGGCGATCATATCGCGCGGTGCTGTGACTCGTTACTACTTCTGCCGCACAGGACCGGGTCCTTGGCTTTTCAAATGGAGGGCGCCGGACGGGTCTGAAGTCCTCGCATACAACGACAAGGGCGGCTACAACGGACGAATCGACCCCGACGCGATGCGCCATCTGTTCTGCTGGTTCGTCAAGGAAACTGGACTGAAAGACTTTATGTTCATGTACGGAGTCGGGGATCACGGCGGCGGACCAACGAGAGCCGACCTCCGCAAGTTCCGCGAGATATCGAAATGGCCCATATTCCCAACGGTCAAGCTCAGCACGACCGACGAGTTCTATTCGGCAGTTGAGAAGGCAAACCCGAAGCTGCCGGTTATCGAGAAAGACCTGAACTTCACCTTCGAAGGCTGCTATACGTCGCAGAGCAGAATAAAGCGCGCGAACCGCGTCAGCGAAATCGCACTGCCCGAATCAGAAACTGCCGCCCTTATAGCGGGGTCCGTAGCGAATATGCCCTATCCGCAGGAAACGCTGGTACGGTGTTGGCGGTATGCTCTGTTCAACCACTTCCACGACATACTGCCGGGATCGGGCATCCACGCTACTTATGATTACTCAGAGGGCCTATTCCAGGAAATCCAGGCTGCAACAGGAGCCATTCGCACCAGGGCTTTGCGGGCTTTGGCTGAGCGCATCGACACTGCCAGCGCCGCCCAGTGCAAACTGACGCCTTTCGGCGGAGGTTTGGGCGACGGACTAGGTGCAGGCGCAGGTGACGCCAGCATTCCCGGCGGAGTAACGGCGCGAAACGCGGGTGCGCTGTGCGCGGAGCCGTTCGTGGTCTACAACCAAAAGCCTTGGCCGCGTGCGGAAGTCGTTTACGCCAAGGTCTGGAATAAGGAGCTGCAGGACGACCGGGTGGTGGTGCGCGATTCCTCCGGCAACGAATTCAAGGGACAAGTAGTTCAGAGAGGCCATTACTGGGGACATTCGTTCGCCACAGTGGCCTTCCAGGCCGAGGTGCCGGCACTGGGCTACAAAGTGTATGCCGTCGACTGTGCTCCGGAGCCGGTCCACGCAGAGGGCGCGCGCATCGATCGGTTCCTGCCGGACGGCACCGAGACGATGATAGCCGAAATTAACGAGCGCGGAGTTTTGGAAAACGAATACCTGCGCGTCGAAATCGACTCCGCATCCGGAGCGATAGCCCATCTTATCGACAAGGAAACCGGCTTCGACTACGTGCCCGAAGGCTTGTTGATGGGCGTTCTGGAAGGCTATCAGGAAGTGCCCCATGGCATGAGCGCATGGGTAATCGGACAGATAAAGGAAGTAGAACCGCTCGTCGACGGCGGCCACCTGAGAATCACTCAGCGGGGACCGAACCGAGTAGCTGTGAGGTGCGACCGGAAGTGGCGCGAGTCTACGATTTCTGTCGAGATAGGACTCAACGCGGGATCGCGCCTTGTCGACTTCACGCTGCGAACAAGATGGGTTGAGCGCGGGTCGCCGGAAACCGGTGTGCCTATGCTGCGCGTCGCGTTTCCTGTAAACGTGGAAAGCAGCACCGCCACATACGAGATTCCCTTCGGTGCACAGTCGAGACCTCAGAGCGAACAGGAAGTACCGGCGTTGAAGTGGGCTGACGTATCGGACGACAAATATGGCGTTACCCTGGTCAACAACTGCAAGTACGGACACTCCTGCAACGACGGGGTCCTCAGGCTGACGCTAATCCGGTCGAGCTACGAACCCGATCCGCTGCCTGAAGTCGCAGATCACGAGATCAAATACGGCATAATCCCTCACAAGGGCAGGTGCGACATCGCCGCTGCCACTCGGGCAGGTGAGGAATTCAACTCACCTATGGCTGTCGTGAGTGCCCCCGTCCAGTCTGGCGAGCTTCCTCCCGAGAAGAGTTTCGCGGAGATCCTGACGCCCAATGTCTTCGTCTCAGCCATCAAGAAAGCCGAAGACTCAGACGCACTTGTAGTGCGGATGTTTGAAGTGGAGGGCAAGGACACAGAAGCCAAGCTGCGATTGTCGGGACTCGTGAAGCCCGGAGCCAAAGCAGTGGAGACAGACCTGTTGGAACGCCCCACCGCAAAGAACACCGCTAAGATTCAGGGCGACGTTCTGAGCGTAAAGATCCCGGCGTTCGGAATCGCAACTGTAAAGATAGGGTAGATAGTCCTTCGCATACAAGCGGGCACGGACCTCGGTAAGATTTGCTTCGGCTGCCGGGGTCCGGTCCCGCATAATTGTGTGCGTGCGTAGGCAGTATGCCGCGACAAGTCCTCTCGAAACATCTTTTGCCCAATCGACCTTTGAACGGAAAACCCTATGACGAACAATAAACTGCCAAAAACAGACCCGGCCAAAGTTCAACGTTTCGATGCTGCAGCAGGGGCTTGGGATCAGGATGCCGGACGAGTGAGGATGGCTGAGACCATCGCGAGGGCTGTTCTCGCCCGCGTGCCCATGAGGCCGGGTATACACGCACTGGACTACGGCTGCGGCACAGGGCTAATTACACTGCAGCTTGCACCGCACGCGGATTTTGTCCTCGGCGCCGACATATCCGACGGAATGCTTTCCGCGCTTCGGCAGAAAGCCCTAGCGGCGGGGCTCAAAAATGTCGAGGTAGCCCACCTCGATCTCGAGCACGATCCCCCGCTAGAACGCCGATTCGATCTGATTGTGAGCTCGATGACTATGCATCATGTGAAGGACGTCCGCGGGGTGATACGCAAACTCGCCGCCATGTTGCGCCCGGAAGGATGGCTTTGTATAGCGGATCTGGAAACGGAACCCGGAGACTTTCATTCGGATAAAACGGGCGTGGAGCATTTCGGGTTCGAACCGTCGGAGGTTGTGCGTATGTTCGAGGAGGCCGGCTTGCAGCGCGTGACGGTTGAGAACGTGTTCACAATACATAAAGAAGTTGCCGGAACACAGAGGGAGTTTAGGCTGTTTCTGGCGTGCGGTTGCAGAGCGTCGAATCATTATCTACAATAGTCTCGAAGAACACGAGCTTATGCTCCGGAAAAACCGAGGTGCGAAATGAGTACGCGACGTTTTCTCTTGGCGGCTTTGGTTTTGGTCCTGTCGGCCCAGGCTGGCTTTTCACTGGTAGCGGTAGACAAAGCGCCGCGGGCGCCAGCTCCGACAAAGGTATTGATGGAGGTTGGTGGACCGTATCACGATAACCCGGCTCTCTACGAAATGCTCAAGAAGAAGCTCGAGGCTACAGGCAGATTCGTGCTCACGATCACTGATAACCGCGATGAGCTGGCGAAACCGGCTATAGACAAGTACGACGTCGTGTTGATATATACCACCGGTGGCTCGCTTACAGAAGCTCAGGAGAAAGGGCTTATAAGCTTCGTCGAGAACGGCAAGGGCGTAGTAGGTATTCATTCAGCCACCGACTCATTCAAGAACTCCGACGCTTATTGGAAACTGATGTGCGGTAGGTTTGCAGGCCACGGGTCGGGCACTTTTAAGGTTAAAATCACCGGCAAGAGCCATGTGATTGTAAAAGGAATGTCCGAGTTCGAGATTACGGACGAAACATACAGGCACACATGGCATCCCGAGTCGAAACCTATAGTGCTTATGCGCAGGGAAGAAGATAACGAGCCGGTATCGTGGGTGCAGTACTACGGCAAGGGACGCGTCTTCGTAACCGGCCTTGGCCACGGCAAACCGGCTTGGGAGAACCCGGCGTTCCAGCAGCTGATTGAACGCGCTCTTGATTGGGCTGCGGGTCGCCTTAACCCATAGTGTGTCAAACATTCGTTTGCTTCTCAGCAACATCTATACCAGAGGGGGATCAGTAATGAACGAATTGTCTTCTCTCGCACGTCCTCGGGTCGTCCCGCCGCTGGATACCGATTTTAGGCCTGCGGCGCTGGCGGTGCGCGAATTTGCGGAGGCAGTCAGGCAATCAGGACGTGCCGCAGACCTGGTCATAGCCTTGGAAAGAGGCGACGGGCAGATCAGCGTATACAAGACCTGCTGCTTCGAAGAATCCGCGGAAACGGAAGCAATCAACTGCCAGTACACTGAGCGGCTGGTCAAGTTTCTGCTATGGCGAAGCGGCGGCTGGAAGATAGTTGTCGGCGGACCAAAAAGCATCGGCGAGTACATAAAGGCAGCATACTCGCCGGGAGGCATTCGCGCTTGGGACGCGGAGTTTATGTCCGGTGTGTATGAGAAGCCATTCACCGTTGAGGTGACCGATGCCAAGAACGTCCCGGAACCGAACGAAGGAACTGTGCGTCTGGGAGGTCACTTCGACGGCTGCCGCATAGGTTTTGACTTGGGCGCCACCGATAGGAAAGTCGCCGCGGTGATAGATGGGCAAGCGGTTTACACTGAGGAAGTGGTCTGGAATCCTAGGGACGCATCAGACCCCAACTATCACTACAATGAGATCAATGCGGCGCTCAAATCCGCGGCGGCACATATGCCGCGCGTGGACGCAATAGGAGGCAGCGCAGCAGGAATCTACATCAACAACCGACCGCGCGTGGCTTCGCTGTTCCGAGGCGTGCCCAAAGAGCTTTTCGAGACCAGAATAGCCAACCTGTTCTTGGACTTGCAGCGAGAATGGGGAGGCATACCGTTCGAGGTCGTAAACGACGGCGAGGTTACTGCACTGGCCGGCTCGATAACGCTGGGAGATGGAGCCGTGTTGGGCATCGCAATGGGTTCAAGCGAAGCCGGCGGGTATGTCACGCCAAATAGGGAAATAACCACTTGGCTGAACGAACTGGCATTCTGCCCTGTGGATTACAATCCCAACGCGCCGGTCGATGAATGGTCGGGGGACTTCGGATGCGGGGTGCAGTATTTCTCGCAGCAGGCGGTATTCCGACTAGCTGAAAGGGCTCAGATTTCCATCGATCCGAGTTTGGGACCGGCCGACAAACTCAAATGGCTTCAGACTCTGCTTCGCAACGGGAACGCAAAAGCGAGGAGTGTTTGGGAAACCATAGGCGTCTATACAGGCTATGGGATCGCCCATTATGCGAACTTCTACGAGCTCAGACACGTGCTCATACTGGGCCGAGTTACATCCGGGGACGGCGGCGGCATAATTATCGAGAAAGCGCAGGAAGTGCTTCGCAAAGAGTTCCCGGAGCTTGCCGAACGGGTCAAACTGCATCTGCCCGATGAATCGAGCAGAAGAGTGGGACAGGCAGTTGCCGCGGCGAGTTTGCCCGTGATACAGAAGACCAAGTAAAGCCTCGGAGGTACAAACGATGCAGCTTCACAAGCCGACGTCGGAGATCTTCGTGCCTGATGGTTCGCCTGCGAACGAAGCTATAGCTCGCACCACGCATATGTGCGTAGGCGCCCACCAGGACGACATAGAAATAGCAGCCACACATGGCATTCTTGAGTGCTTCGGTAAGCCGGATAAGTGGTTTATGGGTGTTGTGGTTACCAACGGCAGTGGTAGTCCGCGCGACGACCTTTACGCCCATTACACGGATGAACAGATGATGGCGGTAAGGCGGGTCGAACAGAAAAAGGCCGCTTACGTCGGGGAATACTGCGCTCAGGCGTTTCTCGATTATTCAAGCGCGGAGATCAAGGACCCCGCCAACCAAGCAGTCGTGGAAGACCTAAAGCAGTTGCTCCTTCTTGCTCGACCGAAGATCGTTTACACCCACAACCTTGCCGATAAACACGACACGCATGTTGCCGCAGCGCTGCGTCTGATTAAAGCCATTCGAGAGCTGCCAAAAGATGCGAGGCCTGAGAAGCTTCTGGGCGGTGAGATTTGGCGTGATCTCGATTGGCTCTGCGACGAGGACAAGACTGTGCTGGACGTCTCGGCGCACGAGAACCTCTCCGCCGCCCTGCTCGGTGTATTCGATTCGCAGATATGCGGCGGGAAGCGCTATGACCTCGCCACTATGGGACGCAGACGCGCACACGCGACTTATTTCCAGTCGCACGGTGTAGACGTATCAACGGCGCTGACTTTTGCCATGGATCTGACACCACTGATCCAAGACGACTCACTGAGCCCTACAGAATACGTCAAGAGTTTCATCGACAGATTCGCGCAGGAGGTCGACAACCGCATCAGCAAGCTATCATAGCCGGCTTCTATCCAACCGACCGCAGGAGGGGATGACGATGAAAAAGAGATTGACCGCTCTGCTCGTGTGTGTGCTGCTGGTATTCACCGGTGCGACGCTGCTCTGCCAAGTTGGAGATCGTTTCAAGCAGCTCGACAAGAACGGCGACGGCGTACTTACGCCGGATGAGCTGAACAGACCCCGGCTGTTCGCCCGACTCGACGCCAATTCGGACGGAAAAATCACGCCAGAGGAAGCGCAGAAAGCCGCGGCGCGGTTGTCTCGGCAAACCAGAGGGCGCGCGGATCTGCCGAAGCCGGACGAGTCCAACGTCAAGTACGGACCCCATGAGCGAAACGTATTCGACCTGTGGAAGGCGAAATCGGACAAACCCACTCCGCTCATCGTCTTTATACACGGCGGAGGTTTCGTGGGCGGCGATAAGTCGCACATCCCTCCGAGCGCGCTCAAGCGGGCTTTGGAAGCGGGAGCGTCGGTAATGTCCATCAACTACCGTTTCCTCCAGCACGCTCCGATCCAGGACATTCTGCGAGACGCCGCCAGAGCGATTCAGTTCATAAGGGCAAACGCGGAAAAGTACAACATCGACCCCAAGCGAATAGCGTGTTTCGGGAGCTCCGCCGGAGCGGGGACTTCGCTGTGGCTTGCCGTGCACCCGGATCTTGCAGACCCGAACTCAAGTGATCCGGTGGCGAGGCAGTCAACTCGCATATCCGCGTGTGCTTGTCTGAACGGGCAAGCCACTTACGATCTGTTGGAATGGCAGAACGTTATCTACCCGTTCAAACCCGAATGGATGAAATCGCCGACCGAAGATCTGGGGTTCTACCACTTCAAATCAAGAGCCGATTACGATACGGAAGAGGGCAGAAAGGTTCTGGACGAGTGCAGTATGCTGCGGCTCCTATCCAGTGACGACCCTCCGATATTCATGTCCTGCACCCTGACCGGAGGAGACCCGAAGGACAGAAACCATCTGCTGCACCATCCCAAGCACGTGGAAGTAGTCAAGCAAAAGGCAGAAAGCGTTGGCGTGAAGTTCGAAGGTCATTTGGCAGGAGATAAGACTGCACTCAAAGGCGACCCGGCAGTGGCAGCCGTCGAGTTCCTTCTGAAGCACTTGGGGGTAAACGAAAAGTAGCAATATTGAAGACGCCGGGCGTCCATCCGGCGCCCGGCAGGACCGGAAGACGCACTCCCCAACGCATCACAACCGTATACAATCTACTGCTGCACCGCAGGAACTGGAATGCGGGCGATAGCCTTTGTTCCGGCACCAGGCTGGCTCTCCAGAATGAACACGCCTCCGTATTGCCTGGCTCGTTCCTCAACGCCGACAAGACCCAAGTGTCCCTCCGACGCCTTCTCGGCACGCACGCGTGCCACATCGAATCCGATGCCGTCGTCTGCAACTTCAATCACAAGGCTACCGTCCGTTATCGAAGCTCGCACTGCCACACGGTTTGCCTGGGAATGCGCGGCAGCGTTGTTGAGCAATTCCCGTGCTATTTGGAAGCCGGCAAGTGCAACCTCGGAAGGCATTGGCTCTTCCGGCAGCGCCAAGTCCAAGTCGACCTGAAAACCGCCTCGTTCGGCAGCATCTTTCACCAATCTTTCTATCGCTTGCTTAAGCCTACCGGGCTCAGGGCCCATCAATCTCAGCTCACTTAGATAAGCGCGGACTTCTGCAAGACTTCGAGTGGCGACTTGGTGAATCCGTTCCACCAGCTCAGCTGTGCGATCAAACGAACCCTTGGAAATCAGCAGTTTGCAGCGCTCCAGATAAAACTGGATGGCTGTCAGATTCTGCAGGAAGTTGTCGTGAAGGTCTCGCGCGATGCGCAACCGCTCTTCCGACGCCGCTGCCTCCCTCAACCGCTCCCACAGTAGGGCGTTTTCGATTACCGGAGCAGCCTGGGTGGCGATAAGATCGAGAAGCTGAAGATCTGAGTTGTTGAGAGGTCTATCTCTCCGATTCGCTGCATAGACGACACCGACCGGCACTGCTCTAACCATCATCGGTGCGGCAGCCAGGTTCCTCAGAGCCAGCCGTTCCCTAACGCGCGCCGGGAACGTGTCGTCCTTGCCCAACCGATTGGAGTACAGCGGGCGCTGCTCGCGCAATATTTCGTCCACGTTCCAAATGCCCGCGTCGTCTCTAAACGTCGCTATTACGGCCGGGTCTGCTCCGCACGGGAAAAGCCCTTCGCCTTCCCCGGTCTCGGCATAACGTTTGGCAGGCAGAAAAAACACCCTTTCCGCATTCAGAAGCTGCTGAGTGCGCATCAGTAGATGCTCAATGATCTCACGCGCGCTCGCCAGCCCTGCCAGCTCTCCTCTCAGCTCGTTGACGACTGCCAGGCTAGACTGGTAGCTGAGTTGCTTTTCTGAGATTCTGCCGAAGAGGAAAGCCAGAATGAGCAAGAACCCGGTGAACCCCAAGACCGCAGGCACGTTTGTGCCATAAGTTGCCGGGGCTGAACAAGCTACTATCGTAAAACAAACTATGCTCCCGGAAAGCGCGAAGACCGAATACTGCCATCCATACCTGGTTGCAACGGTGACCACGTAAAAGATGTACCACAGGTGAAACGGTATACCCGTCGCGGCGGTGGCATAAACAAGATAGGTTATCAGCAAAACTTCAACGAAACTCGAAACCGCGTTGATGATTCGGAGCTGCCCGGGCTTCCAGTATACCAGCGCGCACATAACCAGCGAGTAGCCCATCAGAAGACAAATGACGACTACCACCTGGTGTGCCGTAATTTTGAGAGGCTCTTCGGTGATCGGAGGTTGGTCGAAGTAGAACTTGGCGAGAACTACGGACGTGGTAACAGCAAGAAGAAGTCTGATTACCGCTTGCTGACGCTCAGCATAGAGGCGTTCTAAAGCCAGACTGTATACGCCGGCTCTCATTGTTCATTTACGCCTGCACGACTCCGCACCGGATTGCAAAGCGGACCGCCTCGGCACGGTGAGACAAACCCAGCTTTTCCAGTATCCGGCTAACATGCACCTTCACCGTATGCTCGCTGATGAAAAGCTCCTCAGCTATCTGGGCATTGGACTTAGCCTCACCCAAAAGCTTGAGCACCTCCAACTCCCGCGCGGTCAAAAGTGAAAGCTTTGCCGATTCGTCGGCAGGTCCTTTCTTGGCAATCCCGCGGAACAGCTTTGCAGTTAGGTCTGGAGGCAGCCAACATCCCCCTTCAGCCACTTTTCGAATGGCGTCCACCAGCTGGCTCGAAGCTGTGTCCTTGAGCAGATACCCCGCAGCGCCACTTTTTATCGAGCGCGCAAGCAAGTCGTCGTTGTCGACCCCGGTGAGGACGATGGTTCGAGTGGGAAGATCCTCCGCGGCAAGGGTCTCCAGGACTTCGACGCCTCCCATTCCTGGCATGATCAAGTCCAGCAAGAGTATATTGGGCTTAAGCTTCCGAACCTTCTCGACGGTCTCGCTGCCCGTGGCTGCCTCGCCCACCACAACCAAGCCGTCATACTCCTCAAGTAGACCCTTCAAACCCTCTCGCAAGATGGCGTGGTCGTCTGCAATGAGAATGGTTATCTTTTCCTGCGCCGACTGGTTCACGAAGCACCACCACCTACCCCCACATCTAATGATACCCCCAATCGAACTATTAGCGCGACGGCGCCGTAATACCTGCCGCGGCACTGCGTACAACGCTGGGGCGGCCACGGCGTAATACAAAAGTGTTACGCGCCAATAGGTCGCGATTCCAATTGCCGTTTGCGCGCTATGGGCATAGAATCCTTAATAGGAACGCGAACCAGAGTTATATTTTGTCGTGCTCGCTGGATCAAAGGGCTGAATTAAGATTGAAAAAAGCCGGTTTCACACTCGTAGAGCTATTAACGGCAGCGGCGATCATCGCCACGCTTGCCGCGGTCATAATGCCAGTGGTGATTCAGTCTAAAGAAGCAGCGCGAATGCGGGTGTGCGCCTCGAATCTCAAGCAGCTTGGATCCGCAATCTTGCGCTATGCAGAAGACCACGACGGCTACGGGCTGCCTGCTCCGCCGCAACAATACAGAAACCCGTGGATACTGTGTCCCAACCCCCTGGTACCGGAGTATATTCCGCAGTCCGTTGAGCCGTACGCCGACGCCTTGCAGAGCAGTGTGCTACCGTATCCGAGCATCGCCCCCGAAGAAAGGCCCAAGTGGCTCTGGGTTTGCCCAGGCGATACAAACCGCGGCTCAGCAGAACTCGAGAGGCCTTGTTGGTGGAACTTCGGGTCCAGTTTCAGATACCCCGGACCTCGAGCCTACCTCAGCGGCGAGCGCTATATGCAGAGAACGAATCTGACTCCGCGGAAGATCACTCTGTGGAAAAACCCGAATCGGGACATTCTGCTCGCCGATCACTTCGACGACTTCCACAACGGATCCCGAGCCGAACGCAGAGCGGGGGAAGATTCACTCTTTTCGCCCACGTGGATAAAGATCAAGTGCGTCAACCTGCTATTTCTCGACCTGCACGTATCGGCAGTCACGCCTGGTCAAAGAAATGATTACCAGCGCTACACCGTGGAAGACGACAACCCATACTTCAAACCCTCGCTTTAGTCACCTCAGATCCCCGAGCGGCCGCCGAAACCACTAGGAAGTCCAAGAACAGCAAGATGAAGCAGATCCACAGCGCCTTTGCAAGGCCCAAATAGTCAGCCGACAGACCAATGAGCGGCGGAAACACGGCAGCTCCCAACGAGCCCGCAGCCATCACAACGGATGAAACTGAACCGGTAGCTTCCGGATAAGCAGAGTTTGCGCGGCTCACGATGGTGGGGAACACGGGCCCGAGGAAGACTCCTAGCGCGAACGCTGCCGCAGCACCCGAAAGCGGGGTTTTCAGGACTATCAGGGCAGCCTGGGAGATCGCCGCGGAGATAAGAACGACTCTCACGAAAGGAACTTCTGAAACACGGTGAAGTATGCAAGCAGCAAGCAATCGACCTACTCCGATACCCAACCACATGAACGAAGGACTGGAAGCAGCCAGTGAGCTTCCCGCACCCAAACACCTCTTGAAGTAAACCGAAAGCCACGTGGACTGACCTATTTCCGCGCCAACGTAAAGAAAGATGGCGACAGCCAATAGCCATACGGTCCCGTCGCTCACAATCGACAGCGCCAGCGGCTTGTCGTCGGCATTGTGCAGACGCGCCTCCCGGTGCAGCGCAAGCGCAAGCACATTCAGAAGCAGCCCCAGGCTACAGAACGCCGCAGCTCCGAGATAGCCGGTCCGCCAGTTGGCTCCCGCACGCAATATCCAACCTATGCCGAGGGGAGCAACCACAGCACCTATACCGAACATTGCTTGAGCAAGATTCATTACGGCAGATCTCCTGGGGCCCTCGTATACGTCCGCCAAGAGCGCCATAGAAGTCGCCTCCGAGAAACCGCCGCCTATCCCAAAAAGGGCAGAACCCACGATCAACCAACGGAAATCGTGCGTCAGGACAAAAGCTGCGGCACCGACAGCCATCGAAGCGCACCCCAGCGACATCAACGGCAGTTTTCCCCATCTGTCGGAGAGAAACCCGGCGGGTATGACCGTCGCGAAAAAGCCGAGCATGGTCGCTAGCGAAAGCTGGCCCAGCCGACCTAGAGACAGCTGGTATTCCGCCGCGATTTCGTTGTTGCACGCCGGGGTGATCAGCAGAACTAGCGCATAGCAAAGCAGACTTGCAAAAGCAGCCGCCGAGGCAAGAGCCGGACGAAAACGCGTAGCCGTGTTGGATTTGTTGATATCAGTGCGCACTTCCAGTTCCATTCCTACTTACACTGCTTGACCCTCAACCGGTGATTTTCCTCTTGTTGACTGCCCGTAGTGGCACCTGCAGGACTTCCCTGCGGTATGAGCCGAAGTAGTAACGTACAAAAAGGCACAACAAAGGAGACAAGAGTATGTCCATCCACGCTGCACTGCTGGCTGCCTGTTTGGGAACGGCAGGCTCCGGCTCGGAACCTCCGGCAACGAAAACGCCGCAGATACGTGCGATCTGGGTTGCGAGGTGGGATATCACAAGCCCTGAAGACTGCCGCACCTTGGTTCGGCTTGCGAAGCAATACGGGTTCAATACTCTGGTGGTTCAGGTTAGAGGTCGAGGCGATGCACTTTACAAGTCGGCTTACGAACCGCGTTGCGAATTCCTTAAAGACCAGCCTCCGGATTTCGACCCGCTGGGGACGATACTTGAAGAGGCAAAACCCGCAGGCATCGCCGTGCACGCCTGGATCAACGCGAACTACACCTGGGATTCCGAAACGCCTCCGTCGTCGCCGGAACATATAGTAAACAAGCATCCTGACTGGCTGATGCGCGATGAAGGGAACCGACTCGTGATGAAAGCGGGCGAGGACGTCGAGGGCGCCTACACGTGCCCGTCCAACGACGAGTTCAGAGATTTCTTGAAAAACGTGTATCTGGACGTAGCCACCCATTACGACGTCGACGGTGTACATTTCGACTTCATACGTTATCCGAGCCCTCGCTTTTGCTACTGCGACCGCTGCCTCCGACTCTTCCAAGAGCGTATGGACGAGCGCATAACACCGGAAAGACGCAAGGAGCTCGCCAATACGCAAGACAGACTAGCATATACGAGGGCCTTTCCGCGCGAGTGGGATAAGTTCCGGCGCGAACAGATTACGAAGCTGGTCTACTGCATATACGACGCAGTAAAAGCCGCGCAGCCTAAGATGATCGTATCCGCCGCCGTTTTCCCGGACTACTCCGACGCGTTCAGTCGCAGGTTTCAGGACTGGAAGAAATGGCTGAAAGACGACAAGCTGGATATGTTGTTTCCGATGTCATACGTGAAGTCTACTGAGCGGTTAGCGGAGCTCGTGGAAGACGCCATCCGCTCAAGCAGCGGCAAACCCGTAGTTGCCGGAATCGGCGCCTGGCAGATAACACCGGAGGACGCCGTAGATCAGATAACAAAAGCGAGCGAACTGGGGGCAGTCGGGTATTGTCTGTTCTCGTATTCGATCACCAAGAAAGGCACGCAGACGGACTACCTCCGCAAAGTAAGCGAAGCATATCCGAAAGACCGTTAGACAAGGCCCACCTGGGTCTCGATTTCCCCTTTCGCCCACCAGGTGACACTCCTAGAGGCACAATCACTGGCTTAACCAGGGCGTCAACTGCTATAATCTAAGCCGTTGGGCGAAGGACAAAACGCAACAGGGAGAAACAAGTTGGCGCGAATCAAGCTGAACAGACAAGAGCTGCGAGATAGAATATACGGGTGCTGGCTTGGTAAGAACATAGGAGGCACACTCGGCACGCCGTTCGAAGGCAGAACGGAGATCAATAACGTCACGTTCTACAGTCAGCCTACACACGGCGAGCCGCTTCCGAACGACGATCTGGACCTGCAACTAGTGTGGCTGCAGGCGGTTCGTGAAAACGGACCAAAGGGCATAAGCAACAAGCTGCTGGGGGAGTATTGGCTGAATTATATCCCGCCCTACTGGAACGAGTACGGTATCTGCAAAGGAAATATGAGAGCGGGGCTGCTGCCTCCGCTGTCGGGTGAGTATCGCAACCACTGGAAGCACTCGAACGGCGCGTGGATCCGCTCGGAGATATGGGCGTGCCTGGCACCGGGATGTCCCGATATAGCCATATCGTATGCGTATGAGGACGCATCGGTGGACCACGGCGGCGGTGAAGGGACGTACGCCGCGCTTTTCACGGCTGCAGTTGAAAGTGCGGCATTTGTTGTTCACGACCGCGACGAACTGATCAAGATAGGCCTGTCGAAAATCCCGCCTGACTGCCGAGTGGCGCGCGCCATCAAAACGGCAATCGAAGCACATACCGCAGGCAAGAGCTGGCAAGAGGCGCGCCAACTAGTTGTGGAAGACAGCGCGGACCTCGGTTGGTTTCAGGCTCCCGCGAACGTAGCGTTCGTCGTAATCGGCTGGTTGTACGGAGACGGGGACTTCGGCAAGAGCATCTGCACCGCTGTCAACTGCGGCGATGACACCGACTGCACCGGCGCGACGCTCGGCGCCATTCTGGGCATAATACTGGGCAAAGACCGGATTCCCAAGGAGTGGACCGAGCCGATAGGAAACCGAATACTCACGGTCGCGATTGACCGAGGCTCTATTCGGGTGCCAAACACCCTCGACGAACTCACTGATCAGGT
>JARYME010000006.1 GCA_029907315.1 Armatimonadota bacterium
GATCGATGTTTGCGAGGAAAACGTACTTTGAGGATCTGTACTCCGTGGGGAGCCTGGGTCTGAAGTCTTCGAAGACGTTTAGCTCAGTCCTTATGGTTTGTGCGTTGTTCAGGTCTTCGTGGTATGCGCCTTTCCAATGAAATGTCTTTTTCCCCGGCACGATTTGCAGTCCGCGTGTGTCAACACCGCGCGATCTGAGAAATGCCAGATGTTCTTCCGGGAAGTCGTCTCCGACAACACCAACCAAGCGGACAGGTGCAAAGAAGCTAGCAGCTACTGAAGAATACACTGCCGCACCACCTAATGCCCGCTCGACCCTGCCAGCAGGAGTCTCTACCGAGTCAAGGGCGACACTTCCCACGATCAAAACGCAGTTGGCTTCACCAGTCAATTCTCAGCGACCTCCACCGCGATAACGCTGTTGGCCCGGCAAACTGTCTGCCGAACGTCTTCTGCCGTGCGAGCGCCGGCCGGATGCTATTTGTTGCTCCAGCACCTTTTTACTTTTTCAGATAGAACCAGGAACAGAAACTTCGGCAGCGTCGCAACCTTTGATATCTTGCGAGGGTTTTGGATGAGTCTGTATAACCATTCAAGCCCGTGCCGCTGCATCCACATTGGAGCTCTTTTTACTCGACCGGACAATACGTCCAGGGTGCCTCCTACGCCCATTGCTGTACAGGTGCCGAGTTCATTTAGGTGTTGGTGAATGAACTTTTCCTGTCTCGGAATTCCCATTCCGACAAGCAGTATCTTGGCTCCGGACGATCTTATGGCGCGCACTATCTCCGGTTCTAGGTCGGCGCCAAAGTAACCGTGGTGGGTTCCGGCAATCACAAGCTCGGGAAACTGTTCCTTCAGCCGCGCGGCAGCTTGATCCGCGACTCCGGGTTCGCCGCCGAGTAAGTAGACGGGAAATCCTTCGCGCGCAGCAATTCGACAGATTTCCACACTTAGGTCTGCACCGCTGACTCGTTCCTTGATTGGCTTGCCCACAAGTCGAGCGCCTAGGAGGATTCCGAAACTGTCGGGGGTGACCAAATCTGCCTCGCTGATAGCCTTGCGCAGCTCAGGGTCTTTCTGAGCAAGTACGACCATCGACGAATCGGCAGTAACCACCATATGCGGTTTGTCACTCTTGACGAAATCCAGAATGATCGCGACCGCGGTCGGCATGTCGACGCAATGAACAGCAACGCCCGCCAGTGTGACGACGGGCAGCCGATCCGAACTTAACTGACCATCTACACAAGACATTCTGTCGAATGCCGCACGCAACGCGCAGATCCCTACGTGCCTTCTTGCCAAGATGCTAGGTAGCGTTCCTGCTCCGGGGTGAGAGTGTCGATGCGGACACCCATAGATTCCAGCTTCAGCGCGGCGATCTGCTGATCTATTTCCTCGGGGACGGCGTAAACCATTTTCTCGAGGTTCCTACCGTTCCTCACGATGTACTCGCAGCAGAGGGCTTGGTTAGCGAAGCTCATATCCATTACACACGCAGGATGACCCTCCGCTGCAGCCAGGTTGATCAATCGTCCCTCGCCGAGAAGATAAATGCGTCGGCCGTCCGGCATAGTGAACTCTTCAACGAAATCCCGCACCTGTCGTCGACTTACAGCAAGCGCCTCCAACGCGGGTATCTCGATCTCAACGTTGAAATGACCCGCATTAGCTACGATTGCACCGTCCTTCATCTGTTCGAAGTGCTCTCTGCGAATAACATTTATGTTGCCGGAAACGGTACAAAAGATGTCGCCTACCTTGGCTGCGTCGAGCATCGGCATTACCTCATAGCCGTCCATCACGGCTTCGAGTGCTCGCAGAGGGTCCACTTCGCATACGATAACTCGCGCGCCCATTCCCGAAGCACGCATTGCCACACCTTTGCCGCAGAAGCCATATCCTCCGACAACAAATACCTTGCCGGCGTAAAGTACGTTTGTGGCGCGCAGAATCCCGTCGATTGTGCTTTGACCAGTTCCATATCTGTTGTCGAACAAGTGCTTGGTGTTGGCGTCGTTCACTGCAATAATCGGGTAACCCAGAACCCCGTCCTTTTCCATGCTGCGCAGCCTTATGACGCCAGTGGTTGTTTCCTCCGTGCCTCCGATAATGCCTTCTATAAGTTCCCTGCGCGTGGAGTGAATTACGCCTACCGTATCGGCTCCATCGTCCATTGTCACAGCAGGTTTTGCATCAAGGACGGCATTTATGTGTCGGTAGTACGTTTCGTTGTCCTCACCTTTTATGGCAAATGTGGGTATGCCGAAGTCTTGCACAAGCGAAGCAGCGACGTCGTCTTGAGTTGAGAGCGGGTTCGAAGCACACAAGTAGACGTTTGCGCCTCCTGCTTTCAATGTTCGCACCAGGTTTGCCGTTTCAGTCGTAACATGCAGGCAAGCGGCGACGGTCACTCCCTCCAGCGGTTTATCCTTTTCGAATCGCTTGCGGATCAAACGCAGCACGGGCATTTGTTGATCAGCATACTCTATTCGCAGTTTACCTTTAGGAGCTAGCGAGAGGTCCTTGACGTCGTAATCCATTAGATCCTCCGATGAGCGGTTTTGTCAGGAAACGGAGCTTCGGCTTGGGAGCTTGCAAGCTGCCGATTTGTGTTGCGCACAGGACTCCCAGCGATCAATTCGCTGATGAGTTTGTATTCGAACGACGCACGGGGTCGACGATGACACCATCGAAAACTGCAGCAGACGATTTGACGCTGCACTTCTGAGCTACTACACAGCGTTCCAGCATAGTACCCCGCATAACACACGCGCCGTGCCACAGAATGCTTTGCTTTACCACAGCGCCTTCTTCCAACACACAATCATCCGCCAGCACGGAGTACTCGAGCAGCCGTGCTCCCTTTTCGATCCTGCAGTTATTGCCGATGACAACAGGATATCCTATTTCTGCACTCGGGTCAATTTCGACATTCTCTCCCATCCAGACGTATTTGCGCACTTCAGGAACGGGTATCTTGATGTCTACTCGACCGTTCATAGCGTCGATATGGGCTTCGCGGTATTTCCGGAGGTTACCTACGTCTTTCCAATAGCTGGACGTTAGGTACCCGAAGAATCTTCTTTTTTGCTCCAGCAGCATGGGAAACAGATCGTTGCCAAACCCGTAGTGCACGCCTTTCGGTATAAGCTCGAATATGTCGCGGCTGAACACATACACACCGGTATTTGCCGAGTTCGAGAATATAACTTCTCCCTTTGGTTTCTCTAGAAACCGGGTGATGCGACCGCGGTCGTTCATAAGGGCGATTCCGTATTCGGATGGGTCGTCCACCAGCGACAGGGCGATTGTAGCGATAGCTTTCTTTTCTTTGTGAAACTGCACTAGGCGAGTGAGATCCATGTCAACCAGATCATCACCGCCTACAACCACAAAGGTGTCCTCATCGAAGAAGTCTTCGCACCGTTTCAGGCTGCCGGCATCGCCCCAGAGGCGGTCTTCGGGTGAGTAGTGAATCCGCACTCCCCATCGTTCGCCGCTGCCGAAGTGGGCTTGGATCTGGTCTCCGAGGTAGTGAAGGTTGACGATGATGTCTTTTATGCCGTTTCTGGCGAGCATCTCAACTATGTGCTCCATAACGGGTTTGTTGACTATGGGGACCATAGGCTTGGGAATGTTTCTAGTAAGCGGGTCCAACCTCGATCCGACCCCGGCAGCCAAAATCATTGCTTTCATAGCTTGCTACACCTTGTCGGCAGTATATCTTTCTTTGTTGTCTTTCGTTAGTCACTGAGCTCCTGGACGCATTTTCGTACTGCTTCAGCTACCTGTTCCCGCTGTGATGTCGTTAGCTCTGGAAAAACAGGCAGACTTAGTACTTCCCTGGCTGCTTTTTCAGCTTCGGGAAAGTCACCTTCCTTGTATCCCAATCGAGCATAAGCCTTCTGCACGTGTAACGGGCTGGGATAAAACACAGCAGACCCGACGCCCATCTCCGCAAGCCGTGCTTTAAGCTCGTCTCGCTTTGGAAAGCGGATGGTGAATTGATGATACGTGTGATAATTGTCGGCTTTGGTGACCGGAAGCTGCAGAGGTAGGTCTTGGAACGCCTCCATGTAATAAGCCGCGTTGGCAGAGCGCGCCGCATTCCAGGCGTCAAGATAGCTCAACTTTACGCGCAGTATTGCCGCCTGTATCTCATCCAGCCTGCTGCAGTAGCCTACGTACTGGTACGAATAAGCACCATCCTGGCCGTGGAAACGCAGCGACTTCGCACGCTCACACAGATTGGGATCGTTCGTCAATACCATGCCGCCATCGCCGCAGGCGCCGAGGTTTTTCGTGGGGTAGAAACTCAGAGTTGTCGCGTCTCCGAATGCTCCAATACCTTTGCCTTTGTGCCTTGCCCCAATGGCTTGAGCGCCGTCTGCGACAAGCATCAGACCGTACTTCTTTGCTATTTGTTCGAGCCGCTCCATCTGAGCGCACTGCCCGTAAAGATGAACCGGCAGAATAGCTTTTGTCCGTTCGGTTATCGCTTGCTCAACTAGGTTCGGATCAAGGTTGTAGTCTAAGGGGTCTATGTCCACGTAGACCGGCTTGGCGCCTACGATCATTATTGCTTCCGTTGTGGCGACGAATGTGAACGGTGTTGTGACTACCTCATCGCCTGGTCCCACCCCGGCTGCTGCTAGTGCCACTACTATTGCGTCAGTGCCGGAGTTTACTGCTATCCCAAATCGAGATTCACAGACAGCGGGAATTTCTTCCTCTAACGCGCTAACGTTCGGTCCCAAAATGAATTGTCCGCTCTCGAGTACCGACTCAATTGCGGACGCAATCTCAGTCTTCAGCGCATCGATCTGCGCTTTTGGGTTTGCCATAGGTATAGCCAACGGCGTTGCTCCTTCCACGCGCTTTGGTCTACACGGTTCGAATACCGCGCAGTATTATGCTGTGTTTTGGCTGGATCTGTCAAATGCGCTTGTCGGTTCCGGCAAACTTTCCCGTTTTGGGCAGTTGGCAGTCGATACTCGAATTTATGCTTGACCGGCGGTTTTCCGCGAACATATCATGCGATTGAGTTGGTCGGCCACTGCGAAGACGGCGGCCGCGCGAGCAGTACGTTTGCCCGGAGGTTGAGTGAATGAAAAGGTCCACCGTAAACAGGTACATTGAGATAGCCAAGAAAGCGTTTGCCGCGGCTGGGTTGCACTTGCCACCGTTCGCTTATTGGACTGTCGAGGATTGGAAAAACAAGGGTCCAGAGGTTGATGAGATACGTCTTGCGCAGTTGGGTTGGGACGTCACGGATTTTGGGTCCGGCCGGTTTGAAGAATACGGGCGAACGCTGTTTACGCTACGCAACGGCTATCGGATGGATGGTTCCTATAACAAAACCTACGGCGAAAAGTTTATCCTCAACCCGCCTGGTCAGCGGGCCCCTCTTCACTTCCATCGCAGCAAAATGGAAGACATAATCAATCGCGGCGGCGGCAAGGTATTTATTCGGTTGTACGCGTCGACCCCCGACGGAAAATGTTCGGAAGAGCCTTTCTCAGTAAGCATAGACGGGGTAAAGCACGAACTCGAGGCGGGCTCTGTGGTCTGTCTCGAACCGGGACAGAGCATCTACATATACCCGGGCCTCATTCACCAGTTTTGGGGCGAGGGCGGTTTCGAGATTGACGGCGTCTGCTACACGGTTAGCGGCGAGGTAAGCTCAATCTGCGACGATTGGCACGACAACTGTTTTTTGGAACCAATGGAGCGTTTTCCGAAGATAGAGGAGGACGAACCGCGCGTGCACTACTTGTGTCACGAGTATCCGCCAGCCGGAATGAATGCTTAGCTTTCCTTGCTGGAGCTTCCATTTCTCGTTCCGCGGCGCTGAACAAATGTGCTGTCATTGCGGAAAGTAAGCTTATTCGCGTAGGCGGATGCACAGATCGCCCAGCATCTCCGCGAGTATGTCGTTGGTTGGGTAACCATGACCCAAGTGTTGAATAAAACCTTCAGCGGCGGCTCGTCCCACCAATTGTCCCTGAGCTTGAGCGTTGTGTCTCATCTCTTCGATGTATGCATCCATCTTGTGGTGGTGCCGAAGCCATTCCCGCTGTGATTCATGGCAGGCGAGCATTTGCTCCTTGACGTCCATAACACTGGAAATGTCGACGACGTTCGTGAGTGGTAGCGGCCTGCCGAATATGTCTACAAGTCCCATTGCGTTCCAGTAGTACAGGTGGGGCACTCCTGAAGTAGTCTCATGCGCAGACTGTGAGTCACAGTTCGGCACAGGGGCCAAGAAACACGCATTGCGCACAAGCCTAGACATCTCTTCGTGGTCGACCATATAATCCGTCGGAGGATGTGTAAATACGATAGTCGGGTCTACTTCCCTGAGCACTCGGTATGTTATCTTGCGGTACCACGAATCGTATTGTATTTCGCCATCGTGCCCGCCGGCGTAGTGGAAGCGGGCTCCTATTATCTTGGCAGACTTGGCATTTTCAGCCAGCCGCTTTCGCCTGATCTCGTATTCGGAGAGGGATGCCGACCCGTATTCTCCGCCTGCCATTACGGCGATGTGGATTTCGTGTCCTCGCTGCGCGAGAAGCGCAAGAGTTCCTGCGCATTGGAATTCGACGTCGTCAGGATGAGCACCGAAAGCCAGTACCCTAGCCAATGTCTGCACCTCCGCGAGGTTTTGTTCTTGTTCTTCTCCTCATTTCCTCGATATGACGTCGTAAACCTGCTTTTGATGTGCGGTTGCTGTTGTGCCTGTCGGATCAAGTTGAAATAATCGTGAGTGCAACGTAGGTATTTCGAGGCAGTAAGTCGAATTCGGCTAATCGGAGTAGGCAGTCCGTGTCACAGCGGCGATTGTCTAGCGGAAGTTGTTTTTATACGGAGGTTGGGCGCGTCGATGCGCATTCTCAAAGGTCTTTTCAGTAAGGTTGATCAACTGCTCACTGGCAGGCGTCCAGTGGACGACGAGCTTTTCGACGAATTGGAAGACACCCTGATACAAGCAGATTTGAGCGTGAGAACGGCAGCCAAGCTTGTAGACGCCCTCCGGCAGCAGTCGAGAAGTAAGCGCCTGCATGAAGTGGAGGAGATTAAGGAGTGTCTCAAAAGTCTCCTCAAAGAGATCTTAGTGTCCAACGGGGATCAACGTATCAAGCAGCCGTCGCAAAAGCCTTCCGTATATCTATTTGTCGGCGTGAACGGTGTTGGCAAGACGACTACAATAGCCAAGCTTGCTCATCGCTTCAAGAACCAGGGCTTTCGAGTTCTCCTTTCTGCTGCGGATACGTTTCGGGCAGCTGCTGTCGACCAGATGGAGATTTGGGCGAACAGGGTAGGCGTCGACATCGTGAAACACCGTCCAGGTGCAGACCCGGGCGCTGTCGTCTTCGACTCCATTCAGGCGGCTGCCGCTCGCGGAATCGATGCTGTATTGATAGATACTGCCGGCAGACTGCACACGAAGAGCAACCTGATGCAGGAGCTGGCAAAAGTGGGCCGCATCTGTCGCAAAGCGTTGGACAGGGATCCCGACGAAACTATACTGGTGTTGGACGCAACAACGGGTCAGAATGCGGTAAACCAAGCTCGCGAATTCACGGCAGCCGTTCCAGTTACTGGCATAGCGCTGGCGAAACTCGACGGAACCGCGAAAGGCGGTATTGTGGTGACGATCAAAGATGAGCTTGGTCTGCCTATCAAGCTTGTGGCGACCGGCGAACAACTTGATGATTTGGATGACTTCGATGCTGAGGAATTCGTGGATGCTCTTTTCGAGGATTGAGCAATATGTATCCCACAGCTGATGGGGCTGAACACGGGTCCTGCTCGGCGAAGGGGTGCTTCGGAGTTGCGGTGTGGACAAACCTTACCTTAGCCTCATAATTCCTGCTTACAACGAGCAGCAGCGAATCGGGCAAACATTGTCGGCAGTCGCGCAGTATCTCGACCAAACCGGCTGGACATACGAGATTATAGCTGTAAATGACGGCAGCACGGATAAAACCCACGAGCTTATGTTGGAGGCAGCGGCGAATCTGGATTCGCTGAGGATTATCAGCTATCAGCCTAATCACGGAAAGGGATACGCAGTTCGACAAGGGGTTTTTGCGTCTCGGGGTGAGTATGTCGGTTTCTCCGACGCCGACTTGTCCGCTCCAATAGACGAACTTCCGAAATTGTTTGCTGCGATGGAAAAAGGCTATGACGTGGCCGTTGGTTCGAGAGCAGTTAAGGGAGCCCAAATAGAGACTCATCAACCTTTGTATAGGGAGCTGGGTGGAAAAGCTCTCAATCTTGTGATACGACTTCTGGCGGTTCCGGGCATTCACGACACGCAGTGCGGATTTAAGCTGTTCAGGGGTGATGTTGCCCGGAGGATTTTTAGTCTGTGTTTCGTTGACGGCTGGAGCTTCGACGTGGAAGTGCTCTATTTGGCTAGACGACTTGGTTACAAGGTCGCGGAGATCCCTGTGCGGTGGTCACACGCAGCCGATTCAAAAATCAGGCCCTTTCGCGCCGGCTTGCAGCTCTTGTGGGATATAGTCCGCATCCGCACGCGACATCGCTTCTGATTCGTACTTGCAAAGCAGGTTCTTTGTGTCGGTTGAGCCGTGCGCATCGCACCGACCGAACTCCACCACTAAGGCGCTCAAGAGTTGACTTCTGACAGCGGTTGAGTTTATAATCGCAATGCAACGACGTTGTTGCAAATTCCGATAAGCGAAGCGGCTTCTTGGGCATCGAGGCCCCTGCTGCACAATATGGCGGCGGGGGCCTTTTTGCATGCCGGGATGATTCCTGGGAAACTTGAACTCAAGAAATATTGGTTGTAAGGAGGAATTTTGCTATGAGTAATTGTTCGTCTGGCGCAGCACAGGCAAACCCATTTGCAATTGCACAGGCGCAACTGGACAAAGCTGCAGCCAAGATTGGGCTGGACCCTTCAGTTCACGCGGTCTTGCGAGAGCCGATGAGGGAACTCCACGTGTCTCTGCCAGTGCGTATGGACGATGGTACCGTCAGGGTGTTCAAGGGTTTCAGAGTACAGTATAACGATGCTCGCGGCCCGAACAAGGGTGGCATAAGGTTTCATCCTGACGAGACCATCGACACCGTGCGAGCGCTGGCTGCGTGGATGACGTGGAAGTGCGCAGTGGTCGACATTCCGCTCGGCGGTGGAAAAGGTGGAGTCGTATGCAATCCCAAAGAGATGTCGGAGGCTGAGCTCGAACGCCTGAGCCGTGCTTACATCGACCAAGTGGGACGCATTCTCGGGCCTGAAAAAGATATACCGGCGCCGGACGTGTACACGACTCCGCAGATAATGGCGTGGATGATGGACGAGTACTGCAAGATAACGGGCTATCATGCGCCGGGAGTTATTACGGGCAAGCCGCTTGCTGTGGGCGGTTCCGAAGGGCGAGGGGACGCAACAGCCCGCGGCGGGGCATATACGGTGCGCGAGGCCGCCAAGCACTTGGGTATCGATCTTACAAAATCCACGTGTGCAATTCAGGGGTTCGGCAACGCAGGACAGTACGCAGCCCTGTTGTTCTCGAGCCTACTTGGCTGCAAGATAGTGGCAGTCAGTGATACCAAAGGGGGTATATATGACGCGAGCGGCCTCGATCCCCAGAAGGTAGTTGAGCATAAACAAGCTACGGGCTCTGTAGTGGGATTTCCCGGTGCGCGTCAGATCTCGAACGAGGAGCTGCTGGAGTTGGAGGTCGACGTTCTTGTTCCTGCGGCCCTCGAAGGCGTGATTACGGAACACAACGCGCCCAATATCAAGGCCAAGATCATCTGTGAACTTGCCAACGGACCAACGACGCCGGAAGCCGACGAGATCCTCTACCAGAGGGGTGTGTTCGTTATCCCGGACTTCCTGGCCAATGCCGGTGGCGTGACCGTGTCGTATTTTGAGTGGGTGCAGAACCTAATGAACTACTATTGGGAAGAAGAAGAAGTCCACGCCAAACTCGACAAGAAGATGACCAAGGCTTTCGCCGATGTGCTATCAGCTTCCTTGGAGCACAAAGTGGATATGCGCACGGCGGCGTACATTGTTGCTATTCAGCGCGTGGCGGAAGCTATGAAGTTGAGAGGTTGGGTCTAAAACACCCTGATCTCGGATTTGAAGGGGCCCTTCGGGGCCCTTTTTCTATAACTCCACGACAATATACTTGTGTGTTCCAGCCGGGGAAATCTCGTGGATTGGCAGTACTGTTGTCCTGAAACCAGTCTGCGCTTTTACTCGTCACAACTTGCAGAGCTGGGACGTCAATACGGACCGTGCGTCCTGTGGGAACAATTGACTGTCGATCCGCACAACGCTAGTCGTAGGGGGCAATTCGCATGAATACTTCACAGAAGTCGGCATTGAGCTTGGCAACTTTGTGTGCTCTTATACTTGGCATTTCTATAGACCTGTTTGCACAAAACCCGCCGCCAGTGACGCCGACTTCTGAGAGGACCTATACGGTGAGAATAGGTCCTGAGAACTCTCTGGAGCGTGCTGCGAGAGTGCGCGGACGAGTTTCATTCATTGCAGTTCCTTCCGAGGAGTCTCGTCAGAAAGTCATCAAGGTGGAGTTTGCAGTGGACGGTACCTTAATCGGCACTTCCGCCCAGAAACCGTTCCGCGCCGATTATGACACTGCGGCCATTCGCGACGGAAGGCATACTGTGAAAGCCGTTGGTCGCGACACCGAAGGTAAAGAAGTGTGGGGCGCGTCCACGAGCATCGACGTCTCAAATGCGGGGCGCGGGAGCGAATCGCGTGAGCGGGGTTTGCGAGACGGTTCCAGCGCGAGACCGCCGTTCGACAGGCCTGGAGTCGGTGTAAGAGAGCGCCCTCGTGCAGCTCAGCCGCGGCGGACTGGTCAGCCGACTCCTAATCAGCCAAGTCGTGAAAGACCGGCTTAGAGAACGACTCAATCCGGCCGATTGCCTGCGCTTCCTGAGGGCATCGTTCTTGACCAAGAGTACGCCGACTCGCATCAGGGGTTTTCGATAAAGTACCCTCGCGGCTGGACTTTCGAAGATCAAACTGCAGCTATGAAGCCGAAGTCCGACCAGGAGTTTTGGATTCGATTCGGCACTTATCCGCTCGAGAAATCCGTTATTGTTGTAAACATACGCAGGGTCAAGCTGGCTCCGGGAACGGATGCCCAGGCTTTCGCGCGTCAGAACAGCTATGTCAAAGCTTGGGAGCAGAAAACCGTACTGGGCAGGCCGGCCTTTGCGTGTACCAGCCGAGTACTTTCGCCCAAGCCGGCCGTTGTTCACAGGCTTATTATAATCGGCGACGGATTCGCGTGGTTGATGAATTGCACCGATTACACCGGTAAGTCGCCTGAGGCAAGCCTTTCTATTTTCGAGAATATGGTTGCTAGTTTGAGAATTGCATCAGGTGAAAAACCTGCTCGCAAGCAATAACCAAAGCTTGCCGGTTGTTCGCTAGCCTCCGAATCGTTCCCAGTGCAGTACTTCGGACAGAGATTTCTTGGGCGGATTCGGAACCGCCGCCGGCCTTCCTATAGCTACTAGGCTCACCAGAGTGTATTTGTCCGGAACGTTAAGAAGCCGAGCGATTTCATCGCAGTAGGGTTTCTTGTCTCCAGCGACCCAGCATGCACCCAGTCCGTGAGCGTGTGCTGCCAAAAGGATGTTTTGCGTTGCTGCACTGCCGTCTTCTAAGTAGTACTTTACTTTTTCGCAGAAGACAGCTATACAGCACCCGGCATCAGCAATGAATTTTCCGTGATCGGTGGTCTCAGCGATTTTCTGAAGCATCTCTCGGTCGGTGATTGCTATGAACTGCCACGGTTGCAGATTTATTGCTGTTGCCGCCAGCCGTCCGCAGTCGACTATGTCCTCGATGACGCCCCGATCGATAGATTCCTGTTTGTAGGAACGAACACTCCTGCGCGTTTTCAGACACTCAATCGCGTCCACCAGCTTTCACCTCCTGTTTCATTCGAAACGTGTTTGCTAATACCCGATTATCGCAGCGCCGGCTTTAGACCTTCGAGTTGCGTAAATACTCCGTGCGCGCCCGTGTTGACAGCGCAAATAATGCGTGTTAGATTCTAGCTTGCAATGTCGACCACAGCACGCGCGGCGCTCTTGGTAATGATACCCACTTTTTGCTTTGCGGTCGTCTGCGAGGCTCAACAGTCTGCCGCTGCACTACCGAAAACCGTGATAGAGGCAGAATCTCTGCAAACTGCGGACGGGGTCATCAGCGCTTCCGGTAGTGTGTTTTTGCGCAGCGGGGCGTTCAGGATCCGAGCTTCGGAAATCTGGTTCAACGCTAAGACCCAACAGGGTCAATTAACCAACGCAACCTTCACGACTTGCGAAAAGGACCGACCTGACTACTATCTGCGCGCTCGCGAACTGGTGTTACTGGCAAATAAGCGAGTTCGTGCACGAGGTGTTGCATTGTATGTGGCCCATTGGCGGCTTCTTAGTTTGCCGAGTGTTACGTTTGCTGTCGGACGAAGGAGTGCCGCTTCTGAGGTTTTTCCCAGACCGAGCTACGATGAGCGGGAGGGGCTCGGTGTTGCACAGCAATTCACAGTGGTCGACACAGACCGGTGGCGAGTTGTTTCGGATCTGCGTATTACTACAAAGCGTGGTTTGTTGGGCGAGGGGGAGAGCGTATGGGGGATTGACGGTGCACTCGATCCCCTTCCCGAACGCCTTTTAACCTACGAGTCTTTAAAGTTCAGCGCTCTTTCGGTCCCGAAAGGCCTCGCTGGGCGCGCCTATGATACAGCCGAGCTAGACACACGTTGGACCGGAGCAAGAACACGTTTATTTGCACGGTTTGCTTCTAACCAGAGGGCATTCGACATAAGAGAAAGACAATTGTCGGTGTCCAGAAAGCCAGAGGTAGGCTTTCTCTACATAGGCAGTCCGTTAACCGGCCGTACTGCGCGCATAGATCCAGCCTTACAGCTGTACCCGTCAGTGGCGGTAACCTGGGGGAAGTATGAGGAAGATCCAGGCAGTACCGTGCTGACCAGTCGGTTCGGTCTCGAAGCTGCCGCGGGGATAAGTTCTATACCCCCCATACGCGGCTTCGCAGTCCAGCCTGTTCTAGCGTTTTCGAAGTACATATACGAGCGCGACAACCGGTACAGCGCTTTACTCTGGGGGATCGATGCTGCAAGAACCAACCACAACGGCTCGTCGGTTTCGCTTCGTTACCTGCGTCGTTCTGAGTCCGGCAAGTCGCCTTTCTTGTTCGACAGTGTGCATGTTAGAAGCGATATCCAGGGTGCGTTCCAGATGACGATCGGCAGGCGTATATTGGGCTTTGGTGTAGGGTATGACGTCGATAAGCGGGATGTTTACGATTGGCAGGCACTGCTCGGCTACCATACGGACTGCCTTGCCGTGTGGCTCGTATGGGACAATCTGCAGCGCAGGTTGATGGTCAGCGGAGCACTCATTAACCTCTGAACCTCGAGCCGGTGGAATTCTCTTTCCCTTATTTCTGAGAAGCTACTTCTGTCTTCACCTTCTTTCTTGTCGAGCGAGCTATGCTCCACTTGAGTCCGATGGGGGTGATGAGAGTCGTCAGAATCACCATTATGATCATCACCGATAGCGTGGACTGTGAGACCACGGGTTCGCCATGCAGGCGGAGCCTGGTTCCTATGGAAGCAAATATCAGGCCTACTTCAGCCCGCGGAATCATTCCTATACCAATCGACAGTCTGTCCAACCCCTTCTGGATTGCGCCGATTCCACAGGCTAGCTTGCCAAGAATCGCCGCCAAAGTGACGACTCCTGCCAAGCCCAGCACCTCTACGTGAGCGAATGATTTCAGCTCCACCCTTGCTCCCATTACTACGAAGAACACAGGCACCAAAAAAGCAGTTAGAGGCTTTATCAGCTCCTCGACGGAGTGTTCACCCCGTTCGCGAAAGCTTCGCCAGTGCACTTCGTCAAGTATAAGTCCTGCGGCAAATGCGCCAACGATGGGCGCAAGACCTATCCAAGACGCTAGATACGCGAAGCTGAAGCAAATCGCAAGAGCGGTCGTGAGTAGCAAATCGGATGCGCTGAGCCGAGATGCAATATGAAAAACCTTGGGTGCTATCCACCTACCAATAACCACGGCGCCTGCGAGAAAGAGCGAAGCTTTCGCGATAATCCAAATAATTGCCCACGTGGAAGGCGCCTGACCGCCCGCGGACGCAGCTCTAATAATCCCACTTACAACCGCGAGAATAATTAATCCTTGCACGTCATCGACGACTGCCGCGCCCAGTATTATCCTGGCCTCAGTCGTCTTTAGCCAGCCCAGGTCCATCAGCACTCGTGCTGTTACACCCACGCTTGTCGCACATAGGGTTGCTCCGACGAACAGGTGCACGTAAATGCTCTCGTGAGGCATAAATGCTGAAGAAGCAATAAACCCAAGTGCGAAAGGGCAAACCACCCCAATGGTGGCGACCAACAGCGACGACGTCCCCACCTGCATTAGTTTGCCCAAATCCGATTCTAATCCCACCTGGAACAGGAGCAATGTTACCCCTATTTCTGAGAGTATTCTTACGGTTTCGTCCGTCTTTATGAACTCGAAAGAGTTGATTCCCAGGAGATGAAGATTTCCTATTATGATGCCGAAGACTAGTTCACCCAGTACTGCCGGCTGGCCAACCCTGACAACAAAACTCCCGCCTAGTTTTGCTGCGACCAAGAGGATGACCAGAGCGAGCAGTATTTGAGCAACTTCTGCTCCGCCCGTGTTGCCCGCGGCTGCGGACGCGGGGGCCGGGTATAAGATGCAAGCCGCGAGCAAAATAAAAAGCAATGTTGCCTTGCGCAAATGTAGCCTCGACATAGCATATCCAGTCTTGTGATAGTAGTTTGGTGGTCCTCACCGTAACTCTGGTTCCGGTGGATCCCCATTTATCATACTAAAAAATACCGCTGCAGTAGCCGACAAGTTAGTTAGCGGGTGTGCCTGGACAGACGATAATAAATATTACGACTGCCGGTCGATTAGATAGGGTAGCCATTGCTGGTGCAACCAAGTAATCGGTTTCCTTATAGGCTTAGGGGTGCTGGTCTAGACGGGCGGCTCTTGCGTATAATGTTACCTGTTGCGTGGTAGATGTTTCTTACTTGGAGGCGGTGAATGCGAAGAAGGTTCGGTCGTGACATTGTCGAGCGATGGTACAAAAATCCAATTATCACGCTTGACAACGTTCCGTTTCCCTGCAACACAGTCTTCAATGCAGGGGCTACAAAGTTCGGGGACGAGTACATACTGCTAATGCGGGTGGAGGATCTTGCAGGTAGGTCGGTTTTGGCTCTTGCGAGAAGCGACGATGGTTACCATTTTGCCGTTGATCCCGAACCGGCTATGGTTCCCGCGAACGAAGAGCCTTTCAGGTCCTACGAAAGGCGCGGCATAGAAGATCCGAGAATAACCAAGATCGATGACACTTACTACATAATGTACACTGCCTACTCGCGATTCGGCGCTAGGCTAGCACTCGCAAAAACGACTGATTTCAAGACATTTGAGAGAATAGCACTCATATCTGAACCCGAAAACAAAGACGGGTGCTTATTTCCTCGAAAGATCAAGGGTAGATACGCCCGACTGGATAGACCGTTCGGAGGTGGCACAGGCAATATATGGATCTCCTATTCGGATGATCTTATCAACTGGGGCAACTCGGAGGTAGTCATGACGACGCGCCCGGGTTATTGGGATGCCGACCGAATCGGAGCCAGTCCTCCGCCAATCGAAACCGAACACGGCTGGCTCGAAATATATCATGGCGTTAAAAATACGTCGGCCGGTCCGCTCTACAGAATGGGTGCGGTACTTCTGGACCTCGATAATCCGGCAAAAGTGATCTGCAGGAGCTCGGTGCCGATTTTGACTCCGAGGGAATACTATGAAAGGGTTGGAGACGTTGGTAACGTTGTTTTCTCGTGTGGGGCAGTGCTCGAGGACGACGGCCGGCTGAAAATATACTACGGCGCCGCAGATACGTGCATATGCTTGGGCTTTGCCCACATAGACGAGCTTATTGAGCGCTGTAAGTACGGCGACGACGGGGAGGAAGAGGACTAGCCAAAGGTCACAAATTAGCTTTCGGTTTGACAGAAGGTCTGTCTGTGTGCTAGACTCTAACTTAGTCGATATGCAAAAGCCCAACTCGCTGATGGACTAATGGGGGCTTTTGCATTTTGGTTTCGGAGGTGCGTTGAGTTGCCGCTGTTGAAAGAAAAGAAAGCTGAGATAATGTCGCAGTTCAAACAACACGAAAAAGATACCGGCTCGCCGGAAGTGCAAATAGCACTTCTGACGGCACGCATCAATCAGCTCACCGAGCATCTGAAGGAGCACAAGAAGGATCATCATTCACGAAGGGGACTCCTAATGATGGTCGGTCAGCGGAGACGATTGTTAAACTACCTCAGCACGAAGGACATAAACAGATACCGTGAAATCGTTGCAAAACTAGGACTGCGGCGATAGGGGAATAAAAACACATAATGACAGTAAAAAGTGTCGAGATTGAACTTGACGGCAAAACAATACTGCTTGAAACTGGGAGGGTGGCTGGTCAGGCAAATGGAGCGGTGATAGCTACGTGCAGTGATACTGTGGTTATCGCAACAGCTTGCATGAGTTCGGCACCCCGAGAAGGCATCAACTTCTTCCCCCTGATTTGCGATTATGAAGAAAGAAAATACGCCGTAGGTCGGATACCGGGCGGGTTCATAAAACGCGGCGGACGTCCCTCCGAAAAAGCAATCCTGACTTCCAGACTTATTGATCGACCAATAAGACCGCTCTTCCCGGAAGGCATGCGCAATGACGTACAGGTCATCGCCATGCCTTTGTCGATGGAGCCTGATGTGCCGGCGGACACGATAGCGTTGGTGGCTGCGTCGGCTGCACTTGCTGTGTCCGACATTCCCTGGAATGGTCCTATTGGTGGTGTGCGCGTATGTCGAGTTGGCGGAGAGTTTATCGTAAACCCGTCGCTTGATCAGATCAAAGAATCCGATATGGAGCTGATTGTGGCCGGGTTGGACGGTAAGACAATGGAAATCGAGCTCGAAGCTGATCAAGTAGCAGAGTCGGATCTTATGACCGCCCTAGACGTCGCGCACTCTGCGATCAATAAGCAGATTGAAGGGATTAAAAGGCTTGTCGAAATTGCAGGCAAGCCTAAGGCTGATGTGCCTTTGATCACTGTGGATACGGTTTTTCTGGAGGAAATCGACGCACAGGTTGGCGACCGAATAGACGAAGCGATTCGAAACCCGGGTGAGGCGGGAGGCAAATCCAGCGCCGCGTATTTGCTGAAAGAGGAGTTGGCAGTTTCTCTTGCTGCTGAGTATCCGGAACGGCAGCCTGAGATTGACGAAATACTCGAGAAGCTTTTCAAGAAGCATGTGCGGCGCTTGGTGCTTGAAGAAGGTGCCAGACCTGATGGCAGAGCACAAGACGAGATACGGCCCGTGTCGTGTGAAGTGGGACTGCTTCCCAGAGTTCACGGTTCGGGATTGTTTGTGAGGGGACAGACTCAGGTCCTCACTACCCTGACTTTGGGTTCACTGGATGAGTCTCAAATTGTAGATACGCTTGAAGAGGATGGTCTCAAGCGGTTTATGCACTTCTACAACTTCCCGCCGTTTTCCACTGGAGAAGTTGCGCCCCTAAGGGCACCGGGCAGACGCGAGGTGGGCCACGGCGCCTTGGCTGAGAAAGCCCTCCGGCCTATGATCCCGCCTCAGGAAGAGTTCCCGTATGCACTGCTGCTCACCTCTGAAGTTCTGGAATCGGCTGGATCGACTTCTATGGCGGCAACTTGCGGGTGCTCTTTGGCGTTGATGGATGCCGGCGTAAAGATAAAGGCACCGGTGGCTGGAATCTCCATCGGGATGGTCTCGGACGAGAATCGACGAGTGCTCCTTACAGATATCGCCGACTGGGAAGACTTTTACGGCGATATGGACTTCAAGGTTGCCGGCACTCGCCAAGGCGTAACCGCGATTCAGGTCGATACTAAGATCCAGGGGTTAGATCGCGAGGTTATTCGCGAAGCCCTCGAGAAAGCACGCGAAGCCCGGTTGCAAATACTCGACATAATGGCTGAAACTATTCCCGAGCCGCGTCCGTCGTTGAGCCCGTACGCGCCTCGGGTGTTGGTCATAGAAATTCACCCTGATAAGATTGGTGATGTAATTGGTCCTGGCGGCAAGGTCGTCAAGAAGATAGAAGCTGAGACTGGTGCTAAGCTTTATGTAGAGCAAGACGGGCACGTCTATATCACCGCATCGGATTTTGAAAGCGCTGAGCGCGCGAAGAAGATAGTAGACGATCTTACAAAAGAAGTTCGAGTCGGCGAGGTTTATACCGGACGTGTTACCCGTGTAGAGCCGTTCGGGGCATTTGTCGAGATCCTCCCTGGCCGAGAAGGTTTGGTTCATATATCGCAGCTCGCCAAGGAACGAGTCAACAAGACCGAAGACATATGCAAAGTCGGCGACGAGATACTAGTTAAGGTTATTGAGATAGGCGAGGACGGCAAAATCCGATTGACGCGGCGAGGCTTGTTGGAGGATTTGGAAAGTGCTGTGAGCGGCGGCCGGCGCGAGTCCGGTGACAAAGGGCGCGGCGGGCCGAGCAGTGCTTCGCGGGACCGAGGGACCAAGCCGCGAGAACAGCACGGACGTGGGTTCGACGACGAAGCGCCCAAGTTCAAGTTCCGGCCGAAGCGGTAAGTGCAACGGCGACGGCATTTGCTTTGGGTGCTTAGGTCGGAGTAGAAGGCTCCGAAGTTTGGGAGATATTCCAAAGTTTCGCGGATGCCGACTCGGGCCTTGGAGTTCTGAGAACTTGCTTTGAACGACACTGAGCGCGGTACGAAGCTTGCCACTGCGGGCGGTACCGCGCTCTGATGATAAATGCACGGAGTAGTGGCCAAGTAAGTGTAGTCTGCTGGACTTGTGAGATGACAGCGAAATCGTCAATAAACAAAACCATCTTACCGAATGGTGTCCGCATTCTAAGCGAGTGGGTTCCATATGTTGACTCTGTTTCGATTGGCATCTGGGTGAAGGTTGGCTCGTGCGATGAAACCCGAAATCGCCGTGGGATAAGTCATTTCGTGGAGCATATGCTCTTCAAGGGCACGAAAAACCGCACCGCGCGTCAAATTGCCGACGAGATGGACAGCCTGGGCGGTCATCTCAATGCATTTACGGACAAAGAGTTCACTTGTTACTACGCGAAAGTCCTAAGCGAGCACAGACTCAAGGCCTTGGACATAATCTCTGATATGGTGCTCAATTCGCTGTTTGATCCCTCCGAGATCGAGCGCGAGCGAAACGTAGTAATAGAAGAGATAAAACGTCACCGGGACACGCCCGAGGAGGCTGTGCACGATCTGATGGTGCAGACCCTATGGCAGGGTCACCCACTTGGGAATCCGGTGATTGGATCGGCGTCTGTGGTTAAGAAGCTCACGCGCGAAGACATTTTGGATTACGTTAGCCGCTTCTACACCCCGGATGCAATCGTCGTTTCTGCTGCGGGCAACGTAGATCACAAGGAACTTGTGGATGCTGTCGTGCCGACGTTTGGTAGTCTCAGTGGCAAACGGCGCAAACGTCCCAGCAAGCCAGCTATTCCGTCTGCACAAGAGAAGTATGTCGATCGAGCCACAGAACAAGTCCACTTCTGCTTGGGAACCAGGGGTTTTCCGCAGAATGCCAAGGAGAAGTACGCCCTTGCGGCTATTGACGCTGCTCTCGGAGGTGGCATGAGCTCGAGGCTTTTTCAGGAGATCCGTGAGAACCGCGGACTTGCATATTCCATAGGATCGTACTCGGCCGCGTATGAGGATGCAGGCTTGTTTGCCGTATACGGCGGTACCAGTATTCAGAACTTGCCGACGGTTTTGGAGCTGATTTACCGCGAATGCGAAAACATCGGCAAGCACAGCGTAACAGATGACGAACTGCTGCGGGCAAAGAACCAAATCCGCGGCGCTTTGGTTCTTGGGCAGGAAAACATGTCAAACCGTATGGGGCGCTTGGCGAAGAGTGAACTCTACTTCGGACGGATGATGCGCCTGGAAGAGGTCATATCCAATATCAACAGTGTTACGCGCGACTCAGTTGCTGCCGTCGCGTCGGAATTGTTCAATGGTTCCAAATTTGCTGTGGCTGCGATAGGCCCGTTTAGTAGAGGAAGGCAGCTTGTGAAAGTTGGCGATGAGTAGGGAAGGTGATTCGGGGAGATGATAAAAGTTGTGGTAGTCGGTGCCAAGGGCCGCATGGGAAGTGAAGTTGTCAAGGCTGTTGCGGCCGCCTCAGATATGGAGTTGGTCGGTGCGTGTGACATTGTGGGTGTCGGCGAAGAACTTCCTGAGGCACCGGGCATATTTGTTGAGCGAGACCTCCAGGCGGTGCTCACTAGGTGTAAACCGAACGTAATGGTGGATTTCGCCAAACCGTATAACCTGGATTTCACTCGCTTGGCTATGGAACACGGAGTTGTGCCTATCATAGGTACGACCGGACAAACACAAGAACAACTCGCGGAAATAGAGCAGCTGACGGAACTCACTGGCACCGCAGCCATGGTGATCCCCAATTTTGCCATCGGCGCAGTGCTTATGATGAAGTTTGCTGCTCAGGCTGCCGTTTACATGCCCGATGTGGAAATCATCGAACTTCATCACGAGAAAAAAGTAGATGCACCTTCAGGCACGTCAATAATGACTGCTCAGATGATAGACGCTGCCAGGAAAGCTGCAGATGTCAAAGCCGTCGTACCGGCTGGTTCGCCCGATGACCGTGCCAGGGGAGATGAAAAGTGCGGTGTTCGCATTCACAGTGTGAGGCTGCCTGGCTTGGTCGCGCATCAGGAAGTCATATTCGGGGGGCTAGGCCAGGTGCTTAGCATAAGGCACGACAGTCTGGATCGAACAAGCTTTATGCCGGGAGTTCTGCTCGCTATTCGGCGGGCTTCACAAGCAAAAGGGCTGACCTACGGGTTGGACAAATTGCTTTAGAGGTGAGAGAAAAAATGAAGTTCAAAGTAGCAGTTGTTGGGGCCGGCGCTGTCGGCGAGGAAATGGTTAAAGTTTTGCGCCAGCGCAACTTTCCAATTTCTGATCTAGTTGTGTTGGCTCGGTCTTCTCGAAAGCAGTTGATAAACGGCGAAGAGATGGATGTCAAAGAAACAACGCCGGAGGCTTTTGACGATGTCGACATAGCCTTCTTCGCTGGTACCGAGGGGGCCAAGGGGGCCAGCCAAGTTTACGGCTGGGAAGCTGTTTCTCGTGGTGTATTTGTCATTGATAACGGCGACGACTTTCGCATGGACGCCAGAGTGCCGCTTGTTGTGCCCGAAGTGAACCCGGATGCAATCGGACCGGAACACCGGTTTATCGCCAATCCGAATTGCAGCACAATCCAAATGGTGCACGCGCTGGCGCCGCTGCATAGAATTGCGCGTCTCAAGAGAATCGTGGTCAGTACGTATCAGTCCGTTTCCGGCACAGGTAGTGCCGCGATAAAGGAACTCCAGCAGCAGGTCGAGGATTACGTTGCTGGCCGAGAGCTTCGGTGGGAACAGTATCCTTATCAGATCTTCGCGAACCTAATACCGCAGATATCCAGCCTGAAAGATGAGTTTCCCGGCTATTACGGGGAAGAAATCAAGATGATCAAGGAGACCCGCAAGATTTTCGGTATCCCAGACTTGGCAGTTTCGGCGACGTGTGTCCGCGTGCCGGTGTTTCGTGGACATGCTGAGGCGGTCAACGCGGAATTTCATAACCCGATAACCGCAGACGTAGCGCGCAAGGCCTTGTCGGAGTTTCCAGGTATTGAGGTAATCGACGATCCCGCTGCCAGTAAGTACCCGATGCCGATCTTCGCCGCGCATAAGGACCCGACTTTTGTAGGACGCATTCGCCAAGACCCTTGTCATCCGAATACACTCGATATGTGGATTGTGGCGGACAACATCCGAAAGGGTGCTGCCTTGAATGCTGTCCAGATAGCGGAACTCGTTATTGATAGGGGATTTGTCCGGCCGAAATAACATTGTGCTGCAAGCCGACTTTCCGAATGAGCCCGGCGGGCTTCGAAAAATGCCTCGAAAGAGAAGAGCCGACAAGAAGCTCAAGGTGATCCCTCTGGGCGGTGTTCTTGAGATTGGCAAGAACATGACTGCCTACGTTTGCGACGACGGCATCCTGGTTGTCGATGCCGGCCTGATGTTCCCAGAGGAAGAAATGCTCGGGGTCGATATTGTCATACCCGACATCACCTTCTTGCAGGAGAACCGAGACAAAGTCCTTGGCATAGTGCTTACTCACGGCCACGAAGACCACATTGGAGCACTGCCTTACGTCTTGAAATCGCTGGACGTGCCGGTGTTCGGCACTGCTCTGACGCTTGGGTTCGTCGCCAATAAGCTTGACGAACACGGACTTCTCGACTCTGCACGTCTGCACGAGATTCGAAAGGGAGGCAAACTCCATCTTGGAAGTTTTGTACTGGAGTTTGTCGGCGTTTCCCACTCCGTGCCTGACACCGTGGGACTGATAATTCATACTCCCATCGGGCTTGTTGTCCATTCCAGCGATTTCAAATTTGATCAGACGCCTATCGATGGGCAGCTTACGGATGCGGGTCGTCTTGCTCGTGCGGGCGAAGAGGGCGTGCTTTTGGCGCTATGCGATGTGACCAACGTTGAAAAAACCGGGTTTGCGCGTAGCGAAAGCGAGGTCGGAGAAACCTTTGACAAGGTCTTCGAGGAGTCACCGGGGCGAGTAGTGATTGCCGCTTTCGCGTCCAATATACATCGCGTCCAGCAGGTGTACGACGTAGCGGCGCGTCACGGAAGACGTGTGGCGGTTGTGGGGCGCAGTATGCAGGAAAACTGCCGCATTGCTGAGGAGCTGGGCTATCTTAAGGTGCCCGAAGGCACTCGTCTGCGCCTGGATGAGCTGGATAGTGTCGAGCCGGGCCGCACGGTGATCATAACCACTGGCAGTCAGGGTGAGCCCCTGTCGGCTCTGTCGCGGATAGCGCTTGATGAGCACAAGAAGATCTCCATAGGTCCTGGTGACACGGTAATAATTAGCGCAACCCCGATCCCGGGCAATGAGGATCTTATTCTCCGCACTATCAACCGCCTGTTCAGGCAGGGTGCGGAAGTGCTTTACGAGCCGTATTCAAAAGTGCATGCTTCCGGTCACGGCAACCAGGAAGACATCAAATTTATGCTCAACCTGTTGAAACCGAAATATGTTGTTCCCGTTCACGGCGAGCAGCGGCACGTATCCAAGTTCAGGACTCTGGCTGAGTCCGTTGGGATTTCTAGGGACAGGGTATTCGAATTGAGCCCCGGGGATGTTTTGGAGATTTCGGAGGAGTCTGCTCAGGTAGTGGACAGGGTGCCCGCAGGAAGTGTAATGGTGGACGGTTTGGGTGTGGGGGACGTCGAAGATGTAGTGCTCCGGGACAGATGGCACCTTGCGCAGGATGGTGTCGTCATCATAGTGGTCGGGGTCGCTAAGGATTCGCGTGCGGTAGTGACTGGTCCAGACATATTTACACGGGGATTTGCGGGCGAGGACCAGGCTGGAGAGTTATTGGAGGAAGCGAAATCAGTCGTGCTGTCTAAGCTCGGTGAGTTCGACGAGATGAGGTCACTGGAGGAGTTCGACGAGATAAAGACGGCGTGCAGAAAGGCGGTAGCCAAACTTATCTATGAGCGAATCAGACGCCGGCCTGTTATCGTTCCCATTGTGCTGGAGGTCTAGCCTGTGGGATCTGCGTACTTGCTTCTCGAAGAACGTGCTGCTTTCTGGCGAAAGGTGATCCCGAGATGAAAGTGGGTATAGTCGGACTGCCAGGGTCGGGCAAGACCTCACTGTTTCAGGCACTCACCCGCGGTGCTGTCGCGGTCGATACTTTGAGCAGTCGGAGTGGTCGCGCGAACGTGGGGGTTGTCCAGGTTCCCGACCCTCGCTTGGACTATCTTGCCGCAAGGTACAAACCCAAAAAGGTCACCCACGCATCCATAGAGTTCGTCGACGGTGCTGCGCGCGTTACACAGGACGGCGGTCGTGCCCGTTTCGGCTCCGACTTTTTCTCCGATGTGCGTCAAGTCGATGCTCTAGTTCACGTTGTTCGCGGTTTCGAGTCTGCTGTGGGTGAACCTGCTACCCCCTTGAGGGATCTACAACTTTTGGCTGACGAACTCGTGTTGGCGGACCTTCAGCTGATTGAGACCAGGATGCAGCGTTTGGAAAAGCAGCTACACGGTGTTAAGAAAGGAACTGTAACGCCTGCGAGTATCGAGATGGGTCTGCTAGAGAGGTTGAAAAGTGCCCTCGAAGGCGGCGCGTCCCTTGCGGGGTTGGAGTTGTCCCACGATGAGGATCGCCTTGTTCGAAGCTATGATCTACTTGTGCTGAAACCGCTCATAGCCGTACTGAATATCCCAGAGGAAGAGATAACGAGTCCCTCCGAACAGACTCTCGAGTTTCGCGAGCACTGCCGGACTGCTGGAATCCGAGAAATAGAGATATGTGCGCAGGTGGAAAAGGAGATATCCGAGTTTTCGGACGAGGAAGAAGCGGAGTTCTTATCCTCTATGGGCATTAGTGAACCCGCACGCAATCGGCTTATCCGCGAATGCTACGCCGCGTTAGGTCTCATATCGTTCTTTACGATTAGCGAACCAGAAGTGCGCGCTTGGACGATCAGAGTCGGCTCTAAAGCAATTGATGCGGCAGGCACTATTCATTCCGACATGGCACGGGGTTTCATTAGGGCAGAAGTTGCTGCCTTCGCAGATGTTGAGGCTGCGGGTGGTTGGGAGGAGGCTAAGCAGAAGGGTCTTGTACACCTGCATGGAAAGGATTACGTTGTTCAAGACGGAGACGTAATCTACATCAGGTTTCACGTCTAGCAGTTGTGCAACATGTTGCGGGCACAAAACGGTTGCGATAGGTTGTAGCATGTGGTAAAATAATACCTTGCCAGCACACTGGCGGTCGGCTTGGTGGTTTTGCTGGTTGCGAAAGTATTATTCGGTGAATGGTTGCAGCCGGTTGACACCTTGCAGCCGACTGGTTATAATATACTCGTTCACGCGCCTCAGGGCGCGTGTGCCGAGAAACGACACGTAAGGGGGCGATTGGCACACCTCATCTCGTAGCTTGGTGCACGAGAACATCGTCTGAAATCTGGTGGTCTAGCGCCCTTCGAGTGTGTCGCGAAGGGCTTTTTTGTCGATGATGAATACTTTGTAGAGGAGTGCAAGGTTGCCTACCATTAGTCAGCTTGTACGTAAAGGACGCGAAAAGGTAAAAAAGAAGACTAAGGCGCCGGCATTGAAAGGTTGTCCGCAAAAGCGCGGTGTCTGCCTTGTTGTTCGAACGGAGACACCGAAGAAGCCTAATTCGGCCCTTAGGAAGGTTGCAAGAGTTAGGTTGACCAACGGAATGGAGGTTACCGCCTACATTCCTGGAATCGGTCACAACCTGCAGGAGCACTCCGTCGTTCTGGTGCGCGGGGGAAGAGTTAAAGACCTGCCCGGTGTGCGGTACCATATAATCCGGGGCGCGCTGGATGCAGCCGGAGTGTCCGACAGGAAGAAGGGTCGATCGAAGTACGGCGCCAAGAAGCCTAAGTGAGTTTGAGTTCGGAATGCTCGCTTGATTTCGGCGGTAAGCCGTTTGAGCGGGCGGGTGCCGAGAATTGTTTAGCGGCGATATGGAGGGTTGCATATGCCCAGGAAAGGACCGGTAAAAAGACGCGAGGTGCCGCCTGATCCGGTTTACGGTAGCAGGCTCGTTACAAAGCTGATAAACCGTGTAATGAAAGACGGCAAGAAGAGTGTTGCCGAAAAGATAGTCTACGGCGCCTTTAAGATCCTCGAGGAAAAGACCAAACGCAAGGGGTCTGAGGTCTTCGAAGAGGCGCTCAAGAATGTGATGCCGGTTATCGAAGTTAGACCCAGACGCGTGGGCGGTGCAACCTATCAAGTGCCTGTGGAAGTTAGACCTGAGCGAAGAATATCTCTGGGTATTAGGTGGATTGTGCTAAACGCGCGCAAACGCCCTGGTCATACCATGATTGAGAAGCTAGCCGGTGAACTGCTCGACGCAGCGAACAACACCGGTGCTTCCGTGAAGAAGAAGGAAGATACCCACCGGATGGCTGAGGCGAACAAGGCCTTCGCCCACTACAGGTGGTAGGATTCGACATTGTCTGTCATTCTTCAACTCTGACGGCGAGTAACCGGAGACGGTGTGACCGACTCTTCGGTGATTCGAGATGTTGAAGGGGGCATATACGCGAAGGCAAGAGTGTGATCGAACTGAATAGAGGGGACAAAGCATATAAGGCTTGATGCCCTCCGATCACGCTTGCGTTCGAGTTTTAGAAATCGGTTGTGGTAAACAAAATGTCACGCGACTATCCGCTTGAAAAAACAAGAAATATAGGGATTGCCGCGCACATCGACGCCGGTAAAACGACAACGACGGAGCGTATTTTGTACTACTCCGGGCGTATCCATCAGATGGGCGAAGTGGATGAAGGCGCGGCTACCATGGACTGGATGCAGCAGGAGCAGGAGCGTGGCATTACCATCACCTCAGCTGCAACCACCTGCTTTTGGCGCGACTGCCGCATCAACATAATCGATACCCCCGGTCACGTCGACTTCACTGTCGAAGTTGAGCGCAGTTTGAGAGTCCTTGATGGAGTTGTTGCCATCTTCTGCGCGGTCGGCGGCGTTCAACCGCAGTCGGAGACTGTTTGGCGTCAGGCGAACCGCTACAAAGTGCCTCGAATAGCATTCGTCAACAAGATGGATAGGGTGGGAGCCGACTTCCACAAGGTAGTGGATAGGATTAGAGACAGGCTCGGCGCCAACGCAGTTCCGATCCAACTTCCTATAGGTGCAGAAGAGACGTTCGAGGGCGTGATAGATCTCGTCAGACTCAAGGCAATCCGGTGGATGGACGAGTTGGGACGGGAATATCGGGAGTTCGATATTCCCGAAGATCTGCGTGCGACCGCGTTGGAAATGCGGGAGCAGCTTATTGAGAAGGTTGCTGAGGTTGACGAGTACCTGATGGAAAAGTACATCGAGGGTCAAAAGATAACCCCAGAGGAGATAAAAGCAGGTATCCGCAAAGGAACCGTGACCAACGTTTTGGTTCCTGTCCTGTGCGGAGCGGCTTTCCGGAACAAAGGTATCCAACCTCTTATGGATGCCATCGTGGATTATCTTCCCTCGCCGCTCGATGTTCCGCCGGTTGAGGGGGTGAACCCCAAGACTGGGGAGAAGGTAACACGGGAAGCCTCAGACAAGGAACCGTTCACTGCTCTCGCCTTCAAAATAATGAGCGACCCGTACGTCGGAAAGCTGACCTTCTTCAGGGTCTACAGCGGACATCTCGCACGCGGTGGTGTTGTATACAACGCCAACAAAGAGAAGCGTGAGCGTGTGAACCGGATTCTGCGGATGCACGCCAACCACAGAGAAGAAGTCCAGCACGTCTTCGCCGGGGACATTGCCGCAGCAGTTGGTTTGGAACATACTACCACCGGCGATACCCTTTGTGCAGAGCATGCCAAGATTATACTCGAAGCAATGCACTTCCCAGAGCCGGTCATCTCGGTAGCAATCGAGCCGAAGACGAAGGCTGACCAAGACAAGCTGTGGACCGCGCTGGAGCGTCTGTCGAGTGAGGATCCGACATTCCGGACTCGGGTGGACGAAGAAACCGGTCAGATTATCATCTCTGGGATGGGCGAGCTACACCTCGAGATAATCCTCGACCGGCTATATCGGGAGTTCAACGTTGAGGCCAACCATGGTAGGCCTCAGGTAGCCTACAAGGAGACTATAACGAAGCCGAGTAGAGGCGAGGGCAAGTACATAAAGCAGACCGGTGGGCGCGGCCAGTACGGACACTGCATACTAGAAATCGAACCTCTGCCGACGGGGTCCGGTGTAGAATTTGTCAACAAGGTAAAGGGCGGCGAGATCCCTTCTGAGTTTATCCCGGCGGTCAAGGCTGGTGTTGATGAAGCTCTCCAGTCAGGTGTGATAGCTGGATTTCCTGTGGTAGATGTTCGAGTCACGTTGCTGGGCGGCTCTTATCACGAAGTAGATTCGTCGGAGAATGCCTTCAAAATGGCGGCGTCGATCGCCGTTCGGGAAGCCGTTGAGAACGGAAATCCTACCCTCAAAGAGCCGATTATGCGCGTTGAGGTGGTTGTGCCGGAGGAATTCGTCGGTGACGTCATATCGGACCTGAACGGCCGGCGCGGGAATATAACCCATATGGAAACAGGCCCAGGCCGCACTCATATCATAGACGCACTTGTTCCTTTGGCTGAGATGTTCGGGTACGCAACTGCTCTGCGATCTATGAGCCAGGGCAGGGCGTCGTACACGATGGAACCGTCGCACTACGAATTGTTGCCGGACAATTTGGCTGAACAGCTGGTTTTGAAAATGACGGGAAGACCACTTGTGCGAAAATGAAGAATACGGTATTATTTTAAAGTTGTCTGGGCGGGAGTACTGCCGAATGGTCCAAAACCAACCGCCCTGGTTTCTATTATCATTGAGTTCTGACACTTAACGTTAGGAGGCGACTAGTAGGATGTCGAAGCAGCGTTTTGAGCGGACGAAGCCGCACGTAAACATTGGGACGATAGGTCATGTTGATCATGGCAAGACGACGTTGACGGCGGCGATTACTGCTGCGTTAGCGACGAAGGGTTTAGCTGAGTATACTCCGTATGACAAGATTGACTCTGCTCCTGAGGAGCGGGAGCGTGGTGTAACGATCAACATATTTCATGCGGAGTATGAGACTGAGAAGCGGCACTATGCTCATGTTGACTGTCCTGGTCATGCTGACTACATCAAGAACATGATCACAGGTGCGGCTCAGATGGACGGTGCGATATTGGTGGTTAGTGCTGCTGATGGTCCGATGCCTCAGACTCGGGAGCACATATTGTTAGCTCGTCAGGTGAATGTGCCGTATATAGTTGTTTATTTGAACAAGGCGGACATGGTTGATGATCCTGAGTTATTGGAGTTGGTTGAGCTTGAGGTAAGGGAGCTTTTATCGAAGTATGGTTTTCCTGGGGACGAGGTACCGGTTATAGTTGGTAGCAGTTTAAAGGCGTTGGAGGCTTTGAACACTGGTCGTCCTGACGATGAGAGTGTGAAGTCGATATGGGAGTTGTTGGATGCGATAGACAACTACATTCCGACTCCTGTTCGTGATGTTGACAAGCCGTTTTTGATGCCGATAGAGGACGTGTTTACGATAACTGGTCGTGGGACGGTGGTTACTGGTCGTGTTGAGCGTGGGAAGTTGAGGCTTGGCAGTGAGGTAGAGATAGTAGGGATACGTGAGACTCGGAAGACGGTAGTTACTGGTATAGAGATGTTCCGGAAGATGATGGACGAGTGCCAGGCTGGTGACAATGTAGGTTTGTTGTTGCGTGGTATTGAGCGCAAGGAGGTTGAGCGCGGGATGGTAGTTGCTCAGCCTGGTTCGATCAAGCCTCACACGAAGTTCAAGGCTGAGATTTATGTATTGACGAAGGAGGAGGGTGGTCGTCACACACCGTTCTTTAGCGGTTATCGTCCTCAGTTTTACTTCCGGACGACTGATGTTACTGGCGAGTTGAAGTTGCCGGAAGGTGTAGAGATGGTTATGCCTGGGGACAACGTGACGATCACTGCGGAGCTGATATATCCGATTGCGTTGGAGCAAGGTTTGAACTTTGCAATTCGCGAGGGCGGTCGCACCGTCGGCGCCGGAGTAGTCTCTGAGATTATTGAATAGGTTGAGACGGGCGTCGGCGATGGTTGCGACGCCGCTGGAGCGGTGATTTTTCAGGAGAGCTGGGTATGCGCAAGGACAAGGTAAGGATCAGGCTTAGGGCGTTTGATCACAGGATATTGGACCAAAGCGCTGAGCGTATTGTGGAGACTGTTCGTCGCACGGGTGCTCGGATCTCAGGTCCGGTTCTGCTCCCGACAGAGAAGAACATCTACTGCGTGAATAGAGGACCGAACATCGATAAGGAATCGATGGAGCACTTTGAGATTAGAACACACAAGAGGCTCATCGATATCCTCAATCCGGGTCCCAAGACCATTGATGCGCTGATGCGCTTGGATCTGCCCAGCGGCGTCGACATAGAAATCAAGCTGTAGCTAGATAGACAAGCGGACATACCGCACCAGGGGAATGCCGAATGGTGGACGGAATACTGGGAAGAAAACTGGGAATGACGCAGGTATTTGATGAGACTGGCAGATTGGTGCCCGTCACGGTCATAGAGGCTGGACCTTGCGTCGTTACACAGATAAGAACGGTGGAACGCGACGGGTACCAGGCGGTGCAGCTCGGTTTTGGCGATGTCAAAGAGTCTCGTTTGAATAAGCCCTTGAAAGGTCATCTTGCAAAGGCAGGCGCACCGCCGAAGAGATACCTGCGTGAAGTTCCAGCTGCTGCGATTGATGACTTGCAGTTAGGACAGGAAATCAGAGCCGATGTCTTCAGTGCTGGTGACATTGTCAAGGTCACCGGCATATCCAAGGGCAAAGGCTTTGCCGGTGCAGTGAAGCGATATCACTTCCGCGGTGGACCTATGACCCACGGCTCAATGATTCACCGGAAGCCGCAATCGGCTGGTGCCACCGATGCTGCTCGCACCTTCAAGGGTGTAAGACGGCCTGGGCATATGGGCAATCGACAAGTAACCCAAAGAGGGCTTACTGTGCACCGCGTGGATCCGGAGCGGAACCTTATACTGATCAAGGGAGCAGTGCCTGGACCTACCGGCGGCCTGGTAACAATCACTCGCCAGGAGATTGGAGGATAGAGTGATGGCTAAGGTTAGTGTAAGGAATATGTCCGGCGAGGCCGTCGGAGACATCGAGCTCAAGCCGGAAGTCTTCGAGGTGGAGCCGAATATTGCACTTATGCATCAGGCGGTTGTGACCGAAGAGGCGAACGAGCGACTCGGCACCGCCGATACCAAGACGCGTGCCGAAGTCAGCGGCGGAGGAAGAAAACCATATCGGCAGAAGGGAACCGGCCGGGCCAGGCAGGGCTCGATTCGTGCTCCTCACTACACTCATGGAGGAGTAGTTTTCGGTCCGCATCCGCGGTCGTATGAAAAGAAACTGCCGAAAAAGATGAGGCGTGGTGCGATCAGGTCGGCTTTGTCCGCGAAACTCGCGGAAGGTGCCGTAGTGATTATCGACGAGCTGAAGCTCGACAAAATAAGCACGAAAGCTATGGCTGCCTTTTTGGACAGCGTTGAGGCTTTCGGTAGGACGCTGATCGTTTTGGATACGATTACCGAAGAGGTGAGGTTGTCCGCTCGCAACATACCAGGCGTCGAGCTTAGGCTCGCACCCGCTGTCAGCGTTCGGGAGATCCTGAATGCTGAGAAGATCATCATGACCAAGGCGGCTGCTGAGAAGCTGCAGGAGGTGTTCGGGTCGTGAAGGACGCATATTCGATAATCAAAAGGCCGTTGATAACGGAGAAAAGTATGAATCTGACGGCCCAGGGCAAGTATGCATTCGAGGTTGACCCGGACGCTAACAAGATAGAAATTGCTCGAGCCGTCGAGGAAATCTTCGGAGTCGAAGTAGTCAAGGTCAATACGATTAACGTGAAGCCGAAGAGAAAGCGACTGGGTAGGTTTGAGGGCACGACCGGTGGTATGAAAAAAGCTTATGTCACCCTCAAGCCGGGCCAAAGGATACAGATATTCGAGGGAGCCTAACCAATGGCTATAAAGACGTATAAACCGATAACGCCGACTCTCAGATATCAGACGGTCTCTACGTTTGAGGAAATAACGAAGACCGAGCCCGAGAAGAGTTTGCTGCGCCCGCTTAAGAAAAAGGGCGGTCGCAACAATCAGGGCCGTGTGACCGCGCGCCACCAAGGCGGCGGGCACAAGAGGATGTATCGCGTCATAGACTTCAAGCGCGACAAGATTGGCGTGCCAGGCAAGTGTGTTGCCATCGAGTACGATCCAAACAGGTCGGCGCGCATTGCATTGATTCAGTATGCGGACGGAGAGAAGCGCTATATCCTTTGGCCGCTTGGGCTAAGCGTGGGCGATACCGTGATTTCGAGCCCGGATGCCGATATCAGACCGGGCAATTGCCTTCCGTTAGCGAATATTCCGCTTGGCACCATCGTGCACAATATTGAGCTTCAGCCCGGTAAGGGTGGGCAGATAGTGCGCAGTGCAGGCGCCGGTGCCCAAATTATGGCGAAAGAAGGCAAATACGTTCAGCTGAGACTGCCGTCGGGCGAGATAAGAAATGTCCTTGCTGAATGCAAGGCTACCGTGGGCCAAGTGGGCAACGTCGAGCACGAGAACATATCTCTCGGCAAAGCAGGCCGGTCGCGTTGGTTGGGAAGGAGGCCGGTTGTTAGAGGCGTTGCTATGACGCCGAGAGACCATCCGCACGGCGGTGGTGAGGGCAAGTCGCCGGTTGGTCGGAAGACCCCGATGTCCAAATGGGGCAAACCGGCTCACGGCACGAAGACAAGAAAGAAAAAGCAATCAGATAAACTGATCGTGAGACGACGCGGCAAGTAGGAGGATAGTTAATGGCGAGATCCATCAAAAAGGGCCCATATGCGGATCCTAAACTCGTCAAGAAAATTGAACAGCTGAATGCGCGCGGCGAGAAAAGGATTATTCAGACTTGGTCGCGGCGCTCCACGATCTTGCCGCTGATGATTGGCCATACGATTGCGGTTCACGATGGCCGCAAGCACGTGCCGGTCTACATCACGGAGAATATGGTTGGGCATAAGCTCGGCGAGTTTGTGCCTACCAGAACGTTCAGAGGGCATGGTCACCACACTGAGCGTTCTACGGCGTTGAAGTGACGTTTGGGAGGCTTTGAGATTCCATGGAGGCAATTGCACGGGCGCGTTATGTACGAACTTCTCCGAGGAAGGCGCGGCTTGTTGTAGATGCCATTAGGGGCAAAGATGTACGGGAGGCGTTAGCGATTTTGCGTTACACGCCGAACAGGGCTGCGCGTTTGGTTGAGAAGGTTGTTAGATCTGCTGTGGCAAACGCGGAGAACAATTTCCATATGGACCCGGAAAATCTCAGGATTTCGCGGGCGTTCGTCGACGGCGGGCCCAACATTATGAAGCGCCTCCGGTACGCTCCTATGGGACGCGGCTATCGAATAATCAAGAGAATGAGTCACATAACCATAGCCGTTGAGGAAACTGAACCCAAGCCCGACAAGAAGGGCAGAAAAAAGCCATCTGCTGCGGTCACAGCTAAGCGCACAGCTCCGTCCGAGGCCAAGGCGACATCCAAGCCGACTGCTGCGGCCGTGGAGGAGGCGAAGCCGGAGGAGCCTGCAGCAGAGGTTGAGAAACCAACTGAGGTCCAGGAGCTTCAAGGCGACACCGAAGACAAAAGCGGATTGCAGGACATAGAGTCTGAGGGCAAAGGAGGCGAGTAGTTGGGACAGAAGGTTAACCCGATCGGGCTGAGAGTCGGAATCATACGCGAACCTGACAGCAAGTGGTTCGCTACGGATCGAGAGTTCCCGGCGCTCGTGCTCGAGGACTACAAGATAAGAAAGTTTCTCAAGAATGCGCTGTACGCGGCGGGCGTCTCGAAGATAGAAATTGAACGCGCTGCCAACAGAGTGAAGGTCACGATCTGGGCAGCGAAGCCTGGCATAATAATCGGCCGCGGAGGTCGCGGTATCGACGACATCCGCGCAGATCTCGAGAAGCTCACAGGCGGCAAGACTGTGATTGTCAACGTCCAGGAGATTCGGACGCCGGAGCTGGATGCTCAGCTTGTTGCCGAGTCGATAGCCCAGCAGATAGAGAAACGGATTTCATACAAGCGCGCTTGTAAACAGGCTGTTTTGCGAACCATGCGAGCTGGCGCCAAAGGCATTAAGGTTAGGGTAGCCGGTCGATTAGCCGGAGCGGAGATGGCTCGTGTCGATGGCGAGAAAGCGGGCAAGATTCCGTTGCATACTCTCCGAGCAGATATCGACTACGGCTTCACCGAGGCAAAGACGACCTACGGCAACATAGGCGTCAAGGTGTGGATATACAAAGGCGATGTGCTGCCTGGCGCTCAGCGCGAGGAGTCCATAGAGGAACAGATAGCAAGAAGACCCAGGCGTACCCGAGCGGCCAATAGAGAGTCAACCGCGCGTCGACCAGAAACCGGTGAGACCGCGTCGGGTGCTGCTGGAGAGGGAGAATAGTTAGCCATGCTGATGCCACGAAGAACCAAGTACAGAAAGCAGCAGCGCGGCTCTATGAAGGGAGTGGCGACTGCCGGTAACAAGGTCGATTTTGGCGAGTACGGTCTGCAAGCATTGGAAGCTGCGTGGATTACTGCCAACCAGATTGAGGCAGCGCGTATTGCCATAACTCGCCATATCAGAAGAGGCGGACAGGTTTGGATCCGTATATTCCCGGACAAGCCTTATACGCGCAAGCCTGCCGAAACCCGAATGGGTGGCGGTAAGGGCAATCCGGAAGGCTGGGTGGCTGTGGTCAGACCTGGCAGAATGCTCTTCGAGGTCAGCGGCGTTTCCGAAGAGCTCGCAAAAGAAGCTATGAGATTGGCGGCTCACAAGCTGCCTATTAAAACCAGATTCGTAACTAGAAAAGAGCAGGGCGATATCTGTGAGACAGTCTGAGTTTCGAAAAAAAATAAAAGAAGCTACGGATGCCGAGCTTGAGGCTATGCTCAAGCAGGAGCGTGAAGGGTTGTACAAACTGCGGCAGCAGATGGCTCTCAAGCAGCTCGACAATGTTCACGCCATCAAGACAGCCCGAAAGAATGTGGCTCGCATTCTTACCGAGATGCGGCTGCGTCGGGCTGCACAAGGACAGGGTAGGGGATAACGGGCCATGACGACCAAACAAAGAGGCAGACGCAAAGTTCGTGTCGGCAGAGTTGTGAGCGACAAAATGGACAAGACTGTCGTCGTCGCCATAGATACTTTGGTGAGGCATCCACTGTACGGCAGGATCATGCGACGCACGACAAAGTTTAAGGCTCACGACGAGAACAACGAATGCGGTATCGGCGACATTGTCGAGATCATGGAGACTAGGCCGTTGTCCAAAGAAAAGCGTTGGCGAGTGTGCCGAATTATCGAGAAGGCCAAGTAAGGAAGTAAAGGGAAACTACCATGATACAGCCTTATACTCGACTTAGAGCAGCAGACAACACCGGAGCGCGCGAGATCATGTGTATTCGTGTGCTCAAGGGTTCGAACGCGCGTTATGCAAAAGTCGGAGACATAATAATCGGAGCCGTTAAGCAGGCAACACCTGGTGGAGCGGTCAAGAAGAGCGACATTGTTAGGGCTGTCGTAGTTCGCACGAAGAACGATATCCAGCGACCGGATGGCTCAGTGTTGCGCTTCGACGACAACGCTGCCGTCATCATAAACAATGCAAACGAGCCCAGAGGAACTCGTGTGTTCGGACCTGTAGCGAGGGAGCTCCGTGAGAAGGGTTTCATGAGAATCATTTCACTTGCACCCGAAGTGCTTTAGCGCGAAGCACGCTGAGGCAATAGGTCCTTAGCGATGAGTACGACGGGGTGGTTTAGGGATACATAAATGGGAAGACAGCCGAAACCGACTTTTGAAGGAAAACTGCAGATCAAGAAGGGCGATGAAGTCATCGTCCTTGCAGGAAAGGACAAGGGCAAGCGCGGCAAGGTTATACAGACCATACCTGAAGAGGGTAAGGTCATTGTTGAGGGTGTCAACATCGTGACGCGCCACCAAAAACCGCGCTCAGCCACGTCGCGTGCGATGATTCGCCAGCAGTTGGGCGAAATGATGGTGCCAATGGGCATCTACGTTAGCAAGGTGATGCTTATTTGTCCCAAGTGCAACAAAGAGACGCGCATCGCCAAAGCTCGCACGGCTGAGGGGACCTCGGTCCGCAAGTGCAAGAAGTGCGGCGAACTCATAGATGTCTAGCCTTTGCTGAAAAGTTCTAGCGTGTAGGTTGCAAGAGATTCTTACTCCGGAAACGTGGGTATCGACTAATGCCTAGACTAAAAGACAAATACAGAAACGAAGTTGTGCCGGCATTAATGAAGCAGTTCCAGTACAAGAACATTATGCAGGTGCCGCGCATCACCAAGGTTGTCGTAAGCATGGGCGTTGGGCAGGCTGCACAGGATTCTCGTCTGCTTGACGCTGCCATGAACGACTTGGCGCTCATTACCGGTCAGAAACCGGTAATCACCAGAGCCAGGAAGTCTATATCCAACTTCAAGATAAGGAAGGGTAATCCGATCGGGTGCAAGGTGACCCTGCGCGGCGCAATGATGTACGAGTTCCTGGACAGACTATTCAATGTCGTTTTGCCGAGAGTCAGGGACTTCCAGGGAATCCCGCCTGATTCGTTCGACGGACGCGGCAACTTCAGTATGGGTCTCAGGGAGCAGCTTGTGTTTCCTGAGATCGATTACGACAAAGTTGACCGGTCCAGAGGGATGAACATCGCGATTTGTACGACTGCGAAAACCGACGAAGAAGGCAGAGCTCTTTTGAAAGCTCTGGGGCTGCCATTCAAAGAGGTTTGACCGCATGAAGAAATACCCGATAGATTCAATCAGAAACGTTGCTTTGGTAGGCCACGGTGGGACCGGAAAGACGTCGCTTGCAGAGGCGATGCTCTATACTTCCGGGGCGATCAGCCGATTAGGCCGAGTAGACGACGGGACAGCGACTGGGGATTTTGACCCCGAAGAGGTCCAGCGTAAGATCAGTATCAACTTGGCAGTTTTACCGTGCGAGTGGAAAGGTGCCAAGATAAACTTGGTTGACACGCCGGGGTATCCCGATTTTGTCGGAGACGTCATCGGTGCAATGCGCGCCGTAGAGGCGGCTTTGCTTGTTGTCGATGGGACGGGTTCGATCGATGTCGGTACTGAAACTGCTTGGGACTTGGCAACTGAAGCCGGTATAACGAAGCTATTCTTCGTCAACAAGCTCGAGAAGGAAAACACCGATTTCTATCGCACGCTCGAGTCGCTGCGCCAAAGGTTTGGTACCAGCGTAGCTCCATTGCAGCTGCCTATCGGATCCGAGGACAAGTTTGCAGGCGTGGTCGACCTACTGACTCACAAGGCGTACAAGTGGGAAAACGGGAAGATTACACCCATAGATATGCCCTCCGAAATGGAAGGGCAGATCTCGAAAATGCGCGAGTCACTCATAGAGTCCGTCGCAGAGATGGACGACGCGCTGATGGAGAAGTATTTCGACGAAGGTACGTTGTCTGATGAGGAGATCGCCAAAGGTTTGGAAATGGGTCTGCGCGCAGGAAAGGTTGTGCCTGTCCTGTGCGGATCAGCGATGAAAATGGTCGGCGTTGATACGCTGCTCGATTTTATCGTGTCGAGCGTGCCCTCACCGGCAAATGTGCCGCCGGTCAAGGGTGTGAATCCGTCGGGAGCTGAGGAGACTCGTGCGCCGGGTGATCCGTTTTGCGCACTGGTCTTCAAGACAATGGCCGATCCTTACGTCGGCAAGTTGACTTATTTCCGAGTCTTTTCCGGTTCTATTCGGTCCGACTCGCACGTGTACAATGCGAATAAGGAACGCGAAGAACGCGTCGGTCAGATCTACTTTGTGCAGGGCAAAAACCAAATCCCGACGCCGGAGATCGGTGCCGGAGACATAGGTGCGGTTGCCAAGTTGCAAGAAACCGCTACAGGCGACACGCTGTGCGACAAAGCTCACCCTATCGTCCTGAAGCCAATCGAGTTTCCGGAGCCGGTATATTCTCTTGCGGTCAGGGCGAAGACAAAAGCCGACGAGGACAAACTTGGGCCTGCTTTGCAGAAGCTCGCTGAAGAAGACCCGACGTTCCAGACCTATCGCGACCAAGATATAGGTCAGACCCTGATATGCGGTTTGGGTGAAACGCAGCTTGACATCATGGTCGAACGGCTCAAGCGGAAGTTCGGTGTGGAAGTTGAGACTGAGACTCCCAAAGTTCCATACCGCGAAACAATCACGACCACGGCCGAAGCGCAGGGTCGCCACAAAAAACAGACCGGTGGTCGTGGACAGTTCGGCGATTGTTGGATACGGCTTGAGCCTTTGCCCAGGGGCAGCGGCTATGAGTTCGTTGATCAAATAGTTGGCGGTGCTATTCCGCGTCAGTTTATTCCCTCAGTAGACAAGGGAATCAGGGACGCGATGAGCCAGGGAATATTGGCGGGTTATCCGGTTGTTGACGTCAGAGCCGTGTGTTATGACGGCAGCTACCATACGGTCGACTCTTCAGACTTGGCTTTCCAATTGGCAGGTCGACTTGCCTTCCGCGCTGCGGCTGAAAAAGCGAATCCGGTATTGCTGGAACCGATCTACGAAATGGAGATCATCGTGCCGGAAGAATTCATGGGCGACGTGATTGGCGATCTGAATGCCAAGCGGGGTAGAGTGCTCGGAATGGAGCCGCTGGGAGGCGGTAGGCAGAAAATAAGAGCCCATGTTCCGCAGGCAGAAATCCAGCGGTACTCGATCGATTTGCGTTCTATTGCGCGTGGACGCGGCAAGTTTTCTGCTCGGTTCTCGCATTATGAAGAAGTACCGCCGAATGTGGCGCAGACAATAATCGCTCAAGCTGAGCGAGCTCGGAAAGAGGAGTAGCCCGTGGCAAAGAAGTGCTTGATCGAAAAACAGAAAAAGCCGCCCAAGTTCAAAGTGCGCAGATACAACCGCTGCGGCGTGTGCGGTAGACCGAGAGGTTATATACGCCGATTCGGCTTGTGCCGTATTTGTTTCCGGGAAATGGCGCATCGAGGGCTGATTCCCGGTGTAAGAAAGGCGAGTTGGTAGAGACCACGATGGTCCGCACACAAAGTGCGGGTGTATCCGGTTAATGTGGAGGATCCGAATGAGCGTAACCGATCCTATAGCAGACCTTTTGACGAGGATTCGAAACGCGAACATGGCAAATCACGAGACCGTTGAGGTGCCTGCCTCAAGGCTTAATATAGAGATTCTGCGCATCTTACGGGACGAGGGGTTTATACGCGGATATCAGATCTTGGAAGACCGAAAGTTTCCTACTGCCAGGATCGAATTGAAGTACGGGCCCAAGCGAGAGAGGGTGTTGACCAACCTGAAACGCGTTTCCAAACCTGGGTTGCGCGTGTATGCCAAGAGAGACAAGGTGCCCAGGGTGTTGAGAGGTTTGGGTATAGCAATTCTGAGCACGTCTAAGGGTGTGATGACCGACCGAGAAGCCCGCAAGTTGGGCATCGGCGGCGAGGTGCTGTGCTACGTCTGGTAGTGAGGTTACTATGAGCAGGATAGGCAAATTGCCAATACCGTTGCCGAACGGTGTAGAGGTTATCCAAAAGGACGGAGAGCTTACCGTGAAAGGTCCGAAAGGAACCCTTTCGCGAAAGCTTCCGCCGTGCATATCGGTTCGTGTGGAAGACAACAAGATAATCTGTGAAAGGCCGTCGGATGACCGCGAGCATCGAGCGCTGCACGGTCTCACCAGAACGCTGATCAACAATATGGTCGTGGGAGTTACCCAGGGCTACGAGAAACGGCTGGATGTTCTCGGAGTCGGGTACAGGGCGGAAATGCAAGGAAACAACCTTGTGCTCAGCGTCGGTTATTCGCATCCCGTAGTAATTGAGCCCAAGCCCGGTATCGAGTTTGAAGTCGGGACTGACACACGCGCTGGGTTCGTTGTATCAGGCCAGGTTGCTAGGATGCCCTATGTACTAGTGAAGGGTATCGATAAGGAACTGGTGGGTCAGCAGGCGGCGGAGATTAGAGCTGTAAAGCCTCCCGAACCATACAAGGGGAAGGGCATACGCTACGCCGGCGAATACGTGCGCCGCAAGGCTGGAAAAGCCGGCAAGGCAGGCGCAAAGAAATAGTATTGCGGAAATGACGAAGTCGGCCAGATAAGGTGTGGCGTCGACTTCCCAAAAATTGGGTTTCTCCCGACAGCGGGAGAGAATAGAATGGTGAGGAGTCCAGATGGACCGCAAGCAACTTTTGCGAATCAAGCGGCATAAACGCGTTCGTAAGAAAATCAGTGGAACCGCTGAGCGGCCGAGGCTCAATGTGTTCCGAAGCCTCGCAAACATTTACGCTCAAATAATAGATGACGAGCGTGGACACACGCTCGTAGCGGCATCGACGCTTGACCCGGAGATCAAATCGGCTATCAAGACTGGCGGCAACGTTGAAGCTGCCAGGCTTGTAGGTCGGCTGATAGGCAAGCGTGCTTTGGAAAAGGGCATCGAGACTGTGGTCTTCGACAGAGGAGGATATAAGTACCACGGTCGAGTGGCAGCTCTTGCCGACGGTGCTCGAGAGGCAGGACTAAAGTTCTAGAACGGATGCCAGTCCGGCAGCGTTCGACAGCTGTGGGTTGCTGAGTTGCAAGACTCTTTTTCAGATTCAGATGGAGTAACCGAAGCCCTATCGAAGAAGGCGATGCTAGGGAGGAAAGATGCCTAGAATCAATCCGGATGAGCTAGACCTGCAGGAGCAGGTTATCCGAACCAACAAGGTTCAGAAAACGCATAAAGGCGGCCGCACTCTAAGCTGGAACGTTCTGGTGGCTGTCGGGGACAGAAAGGGCCATGTGGGAGTCGGCCTTGGCAAGGCTGCCGGCATTCCCGACGCTATTCGCAAAGCCATAGAGGATGCCAAAAAACAGATTATCGAGGTGCCTCTCGTGGGCACCACGATACCACACGAGGTTGAAATGCCGTACGGAGCGGCTTTGGTGCGCCTGAAACCTGCTTCCCCTGGAACTGGAGTGGTTGCAGGCGGCGCCATCCGACCGGTGCTCGAACTCGCGGGAATAAGAGACGTGTTGGCGAAATCGCTGGGCTCGCGCAATCCTATTAATACTGCGCGCGCCACTATGGAATGCTTGAAGGCTCTGAAAGTCCCGGAGCGAGTCGCCGAGGTGCGCGAACGGCCGCTCAAGGAGTTGGTTCCATGGCTCGTTAAGAAACGCGAGCAGGAAGAACTGACTGACACATTGTCTGAGACTGCGGCGTCATTTGAAGTGGAAGCATCTGTCGAATCAAGTTCGGTGGAAGAGCTTGGCACTGAGCAAAATGCAGAAGAGAGCTAGTGGGTCAGCAATGATAAAGGTAACTTTGGTTAAGAGTCTGATAGGATCAACCGAACGACAGCGTGCCACTGTCAGGGCTCTCGGGCTGGGAAGAGTCGGTTCGTCTGCCGTGCACTTCCCAAGCGAGGCTGTGATGGGGATGATACGTTCGGTCTCGCATTTGCTGAAGGTGGAAGAGTTGCCCGAACCGGTGGAGGTCAAGAATGAGGCTTAACGATTTGCGACCGGCGCCTGGGTCTACGCACAAGCGCAAGCGCGTTGGACGTGGTACTGGCTCAGGGCACGGAACCAGCGCCGGTAGAGGTACAAAAGGGCAAAAAGCACGAACCAGCGGCGGCGTGCGTCCCGGATTTGAAGGCGGTCAGACGCCACTGCACCGCAGGTTGCCGCAGAGGCGCGGCTTTAAGAATATCACGCGCAAAGAATATGCGGTGGTCAACATAGAAGATCTTGAGGAACGTTTTGAATCTGGAACATTGATTACACCGGAGCTCTTGGTAGAAAGTGGTCTCGTGAAGAAGGTTAAGGACGGTATCAAGATTCTGGGCGACGGTGAGCTGACCAAGAGCTTCGTGGTGAAAGCACACAAGTTTAGCAAGACGGCTGAGGAAAAAATCAAGGCCGCCGGGGGTTCGGTGGAGGTTCTCTGATGCTTTCGTCTGTAGCAGGCGCGTTTAGAATACCCGACCTCAAACGCAGGATAACGTTCCTGTTCGCGATGTTCGCGGTCTACGTCCTGGGACTGCACATACCAGTGCCTGGGGTGGATACAACTATTCTCGTTGAGAAGTTGGGCGGCGGCCTGTTCGATATTCTGGATGCGTTTACGGGCGGTGCATTCAAGAAATACACCATTTTTGCGATGGGCATAATGCCCTATATCAACGCTTCCATTATCATGCAGCTTTTAACAATTGCCATACCTCAGCTCGAGGAGATGCAGAAGGAAGGTGCTGCCGGACAGAAGAGAATCCGGCTTTACACCAGATGGCTAACCGGTGTGCTGGCACTTTTCCAGGCTTATGGCACGACTACCTGGCTCAGATCGATCGGTGCTGTTCAAGGAACTGGCGGATTCTTTGACCTGAAGGTTTTGCAGATAGCAATCACTCTGGTTGCCGGTACGGCGTTCTTGATGTGGTTGGGAGAGCAGATAAGCGATAAGGGCATCGGGAATGGCGTGTCTATAGTCATCTTTGCCGGTATCATTGCTTACCTGCCGTTCCAGGTGGCGCAGACACTGGAAGTGATAAAAACCAACAACGATTGGTTTGCACTTTTTGTGCTGGTGGTGTTGTTTGTAGGCACAGTCGCATTCATGATCGCTTTTACCCAGGCGCAGAGGAAGATACCTATTCAACACGTGAAGCGTGTGATCGGGAATCGCATGGTCGGCGGACAATCCAGCTACCTGCCGCTGAAAGTGAACTCGGCCGGCGTTATTCCCATCATATTTGCGGTTTCAATACAGTACTTTCCAATGACTGTTGCCAACATTGTCACGCACGGTGATCCTGAGCACTGGCTTACCAGGTTTGCCAACAGCTTGGTGCCGGGAGCTACGTGGTGGGGATCTGTGATCTACGCCGGCATGATCATATTCTTCACTTACTTCTATACGGCTGTAACTGTCAACGTGAAAGAGCTTGCTGACAACCTGAAGAAATGGGGTAGTTTTATTCCGGGCATCCGACCTGGCAAGCCGACACAAGACTATATCGACCGGATCATGACGCGGATTACGCTTGCGGGCGCAATCTTCTTGGCTATTGTTGCGCTTCTGCAGTACTACGTGCCGCAGCTTACGGGGATCCGGACGTTTAGCTTGGTCGGAGGTACCTCGCTGCTGATCGTAGTTGGTGTAGCACTTGAAACGATGCAGGCGATAGAGTCGCATCTGCTCATGCGCCACTACGAGGGGTTCATAAAGTAGTTTTTCTGCGCACGTAAAGACCTACTTCCAAGGAAACTCCTTGGGTTGGATAATCGTCAAAGGCGAAAGGTATGCGAATAGTTCTGTTCGGTGCGCCTGGGTCAGGTAAAGGTACTCAGGCGAGTATATTGGAAAAAGAGTTTGGGGCGGTGCACATTTCTACCGGGGATACGCTTCGGGAAGCTGTAGCCAAGGGCACCGAAGTGGGCTTGCAAGCTAAGAGCTACATGGATCGTGGCGAGCTTGTGCCGGACGAAGTGGTGATCGCGATCGCTAAGGAGAAGCTTGCCTCGGTTGGAAATAACGGGTTTGTTTTAGACGGCTTTCCGAGAACGGTCGCGCAAGCCGAGGCACTGGACGATGCTCTTCTCGAGCTTCAAAAGCCTCTGGACGCGGTCATCAACCTTCGAGTGGACGAGGAAGAGCTGGTACGAAGGCTCTCGGGGAGGCGTGTATGTCCGAAGTGCGGTGAGCCTTATCACGTTGATTCCAAGCCTCCGAAGAGTCCCGGCAAATGCGACATTTGCGGTGCTGACTTGATACAGCGCGAAGACGACAAACCGGATGCAATAAGGAACCGGCTGAGAGTCTATCAGGAGCAGACAGCTCCTGTGTTGGAATACTACCGCCGTAAGGGTTTGCTTCGAGATATTGAAGCCGCAGGCGGGATAGACGAGATCACGCGTCGGATAAAGGCATCTCTCGGAGTTCAATGATAATAAAGAAGACGCCGGCGGAGATAGAAAAAATGCGCGTTGCCGGCGCGGCTGTGGCTTGGTGTCTCGATCAGATCGTGAAGAGGATCGAGCCTGGTAAGACCACGACTTTGGACATTGACAGAATAGCTGAAGAGCTGATCCGATCTCATGGGTGGGTCAGTTCGTTTAAGAACTACCGGGGCTACCCAAATACTGTGTGTGTGGCAGTAAACGAAGAGGTGGTTCACGGTATTCCCGGGGACCGTGTGCTCAAGGCAGGCGATATCGTGGGAATCGATCTCGGTATCGCCGTAGACGGCTGGCATGCTGATGCAGCCGTGACGATAGCAGTCGGCGGCACAGCGTCGAAAGAGGCTGAGCGGCTGCTGCGCGTTACCAGGGAGGCTCTTTACAAGGGAATAGAGCAAGCCAGGCCCGGCAGACATTTGTCGGACATAGGACATGCGATTCAGGAGCACGTGGAGCGCCACGGCTTTTCCGTGGTAAGAGACCTGGTAGGACACGGGATAGGACGTTCGCTTCACGAGGACCCGCAGGTTCCGAATTATGGCAAACCGGGCCGTGGCATACGCCTGGAAGAGGGAATGACACTTGCAATTGAGCCGATGGTGAACGCGGGCGGTTTTGCGGTTGAGACTCTAGGTGATAGTTGGACTGTGGTGTCCAAAGACAGATCGCTTTCGGCTCATTTTGAGCACACAGTGGCTATTCGCAGGGACGGACCAGATATTTTGACCGTGTTGCCCGCGGGGGAGGCTGTCGGAATCGATGCCTAAAGAGAAACCTATAGAGGTTGAGGGGAAGGTAATTGAGGCGTTGCCCAACGCAACGTTTCGAGTTGAATTGCCGAACGGGCATGTGGTGTTGGCGCACGTCTCAGGCAAGATGCGAATGCATTTTATCAGAATCCTTCCCGGAGATCAGGTCAAAGTCGAATTGAGTCCTTATGACCTTACTCGAGGTCGTATAACATACAGATATAAATAACCACGAAGGAACGGTGCACGGCGATGAAAGTCAGAGCTTCGGTGAAACCGATGTGCGATAAGTGTAAAGTCATCAAGCGGAAGGGTGTTGTTAGGGTTATTTGTAAGCAATACCCTAAGCATAAGCAGAGGCAAGGATAGGCTGGAACGCGTTTTTTTGCGTTCAAGAGCATACTATTGCTGATCGTGAATGGAGGGTAAAACAGCTTGGCAAGAATAGCGGGTGTAGACCTCCCCAGAGACAAGAAGGTTGAGTATGCGCTCACCTACATCTATGGGATAGGGCTTTCGAGCGCCAAGAAGATAGTGGCAGCCGCCGGTGTGGATCCCAACAAGAGAATGCGGGATCTGACTGAGGCCGAAATATCGGAACTCAGGAAGCAGATTGAGGGGAACTACACGGTGGAGGGTGACTTGCGCCGCGAGTATGCGATGGCTATCCGGAGGCTTATGGAAATCGGATGCTATCGCGGGCTGCGGCATCGCCGTGGCTTGCCGGTTCGCGGACAGAGGACCAAAACCAATGCGCGCACGCGCAAGGGTCCTCGGAGAACCGTCGGTGTCAGGCGCAAGAAGTCCTAGCGTGTAGAAAGGAGGCCATAGATGGTGAGAAAGGCGTCAACCTCGTCGACGCGAGGCAAAGTCCAGGAAAAGAAGAACATAGTCGAGGGTATTGCTCACATCAAGAGCACGTTCAATAACACTATTGTGTCCATAACTGATGTCAACGGCAATGTCATATCATGGGCGAGTGCCGGCACGGTGGGGTTCAAAGGTACAAAGAAGAGTACCCCGTTTGCCGCGCAGCTCGCAGCGGAGGCAGCCGCCCGTAAAGCGATGGAGCACGGCATGAAGCGCGTGGCTGTGCATGTCAAGGGACCGGGTGCAGGTCGGGAAACGGCGATAAGATCACTGCAAGCTGTAGGACTTGATATCACTTTGATTAAGGACTGTACGCCGATCCCGCACAATGGCTGTCGGCCGCCGAAAAGAAGAAGAGTCTAATTCCGAATCCAAAGCAAGGCCAGTTTTCTAGGAGACGAGTAGAAATATGGGATCATTAGCTACCCCGGTCTGTAGAATGTGCAGGCGCGAAGGCGTTAAGCTGTATCTGAAGGGCGAGAAATGCTACTCGCGAAAATGTCCCTTCGAGAAGCGGCCGTATCCGCCTGGGCAGCACGGCCAACTTCGGATGCAGCGAAAGCTGTCGGACTATGCTGTGCAGCTTCGCGAGAAGCAAAAGATGCGCAGAATCTACGGTATCCGGGAGCGCCAATTTAGGCGATACGTGAAGGAAGCCATCAGGCGTCCCGGCGTAACCGGTGAGAATCTGCTTCAGCTTCTTGAGATGCGGTTGGACAATGTGGTGTATCGCTTGGGACTGAGTTCCTCAAGGGCGCAGGCTCGGCAGTTTGTGTCGCACGGCCATATTCTTGTCAATGGAAAGAAGGTCAACATACCTTCTTTCCAGCTGCGCCCTGGCGACACGGTCGAAGTCGCGGAAAAAGCGAGAAGTATACCGCCGCTTGTTGCCGCTGTGGAAGCGGCAGGTGGCAGAGCTCTGCCTTCGTGGCTTGAGTTTGATGCCAACGAAATGCGCGGTAGGGTGCTCTCAGTACCAACCAGAGACGAGATCGATACCGACGTTCAGGAATCACTGATAGTCGAATTCTATTCAAGATAAACGGAGGCGACGGATCATGGAGATGGTAACGCCGCGAATCGAGATTCTGGAGGACGGCGCAGTTTACGGAAAGTTCGTCGCCGAGCCGCTGGAACAGGGATTCGGCTATACCATTGGCAATGCTTTGAGGAGGGTTCTTCTTTCCTCAATTCCTGGTGCAGCGATCACTACTGTAAAGATCGATGGTGTGCTGCACGAATTCTCAACAATTCCGGGCGTGCGCGAGGATACGACTGAACTGATACTCAACTTGCGTGAAGTATTCGTCCGATTGGATTTGGACGGTACTGAACAGTCCGGACCAGTAATAATAAGACTGGACGTCCATGGTCCCGGTGAGGTCACAGGTGCTGATATTCAGACCCCACCGGAGGTTACGATAGTCAATCCCGAAGTTCACATAGCTACTCTCGACGACGAGACTGCTACATTGAGAGCAGAAATGACCGTCGAACGCGGCAAGGGGTACGTGCTTCCTGACAGACAAAAGAAGGCGCAGCTTCCGATCGGTGTTATTCCAGTCGGAGCGGTGTTCACGCCTGTGCGGAAGGTCAGCTACACAGTGGATCCTACGCGGGTTGGACACAGAACGGATTACGACAGGCTCATTCTGGAAGTGACAACCAACGGTACGATCTCGCCCAGCGAGGCCGTGAGTGAGGCTGCGCGGATACTGGACGAGCAGATCAGACTGTTCTTTGACTTTGCTGGGCGACCTAGAAGCGCCGTCGGTGAACTGGGTCGCGGTGGCAAGAGTGCTCTTCCCAGTCCGCCTAACGCGCGGATCGAGGAGCTTGATTTCTCAGTTAGGACCTATAACTGCTTGAAGAAAGCCAATATTCTGACTATTCAAGATTTGGTGCAGCTTAGCGAGGCGGACCTGCTGAACATCAGGAACTTCGGTAGGAAGTCACTAATGGAGGTGAAAGAGAAACTCGCGTCGCTGAACCTTTCACTCCGAGAATCAGGTGAAGCAAAGCCGAACGCTGCTGCGCCGACGGAAGAACAGGTTCAAACGGAGCAAGAAACCGGCGAAAGTGAGCCGGATGAGGCGACAGAGGACACCGAAAACTCGGAAGCCTTGGCAGGTGAAGAAGGGTCTGAGGATACAGGACAATAGTGAGGGATTTGACGAATGCGACATCGTGTTGCTGGTAGAAAACTGGACTTGCCTACCGATCAGCGGATGGCGCTGCTGAAGGGTATAGTGCGGTCCTTGATAATGTACGAACACGTGGAGACGACGGAGCCGCGGGCAAAAGAGGCTAAAGCTATCGCCGAGAAACTGATTTCCTTGGCGAAGAAGAATACGCTGGAGGCAAGAAGACAAGCCCGCAGGCTTCTTCCGCCGCCGCGTGTTTCTCGCAGCTTGTTGAGCTTGAGGGGCAAGGCCCAGAGCGAGGCGAGGAAATCGCTAGCCGCGCAGGATCCTGTTAAAAGGCTGTTTGACGAGGTTGCCCCGAAGTTTGCTGACAAGGGAAGTGGTTTCGTGCGGATTACCAAGATAGGTTTCCGCCGCGGCGATGGGGCTCCTCTTGTTAAGATGGAGTTGGCGTACGACTAGGATTGCCCGTTCCATTCTGAGCTTTTGGAGAGCTGCAGCAGGTTGCTTTGCGCAACATCAAAGTAATTCTTGAATACGACGGCACGGATTTTTACGGATTTCAGTATCAGCCTGGAGTGCCGACAATCCAAGGTGAATTGGAGAAAGCGCTCTCCAAGATTTTCAAGGAGCGGATTACCGTATATGGTTCCGGGCGAACCGATGCAGGGGTTCATGCTCTGGGTCAGGTAATAAACTTCCGGTCGCATGGAACGATACCTATTGACCGGGTGTGTGTTGCGATGAATTCGCTGCTGCCGCCGTCGATAGCGGCGATCTCCGCGTGTGAGGTTGATGAGCACTTCCACGCGCGGTATTCGGCGAAATCTCGTCTCTACAGATATGTTATTCTTAATAGGAGTGTGCGCAGCGCGATCCAAGGGCGATTCTGTTGGCACGTTCCTCAGCAGTTGGATTTGTTGGCGATGAGCGAAGCCGCTCAGTGTCTGGTCGGAGTGCATGATTTTGCGGCGTTTGCGGCCGCGGATCGCGATGAGAAGGATTCGAGCGTGAGGAACGTTATGCATGTGTCCCTGGAACGGCAGGGAGACAATGTAATCTTCGACATTAGAGCGAATGCCTTTCTGCGGTCGATGGTTAGAAGTATCGTGGGAACGCTCGTCGAGATCGGGGTAGGGAAGAGAAGCGTATCTGAGATGCGCGAAATACTGGAATCTCGTGACCGCAGGGCGGCCGGCAAAACGGCTCCGCCGCAAGGACTCTTTCTCGTAGAGGTTGAATACTGATGAAGACGTATTTTGCTAGGAAGGAAGACGTCACCAGAAAATGGTACGTAGTTGATGCCACCGGCGTGCCGTTGGGTAGGCTGGCTGCGGAGGTCGCCAAGATCCTTCGTGGAAAGCACAAGCCTATTTTCACGCCGCACGTCGACTGCGGTGACCACGTAATAATAGTCAATGCCGATAAGTGTGTGCTTACTGGACACAAGTCGGAAGAGATACTTTATTGGCACTCCGGTTATCCCGGCGGGCTCAAGAGCATATCTCGCGGCAAACTGATGGCTGTCTCGCCCGTGAAAGCTGTGCGAAGGGCTGTGAAGGGCATGCTGCCTCATAATCGGCTTGGTGATGCTATGATCAAGAAGCTCAAGATATACGCTGGTCCGGAGCACAAGCATCAGGCTCAAAAGCCTGAGGAGCTCAAGCTCAATATATGATCAATTTCTGATACCTAGAGCAAGTCGGAGGACGATTTGGAAGAAGTCGCTAGATACTACGGAACAGGGCATAGGAAAACCGCTGTAGCCAAGGTATGGCTGGTTCCGGGTCAGGGCAACGTCACGATAAACGGCGTTCCGATGAGCGAGTACCTGGGCCGCAAGTCATTGGAATTGCAGGTGCTCCAGCCGTTGGAAGCCGTGGGCGCACTGGGTGCGTACGACGTGATAGCTGATGTCAGGGGCGGAGGCATAGCAGGGCAAGCTGGAGCCATCCGTCACGGGATTGCAAAGGCTTTGCTGCAGGTGAGCCCCGAAATGCGCACACCGCTTAGGCGCCAAGGTTTCCTTACCAGAGATCCGAGAGTTAAGGAACGAAAGAAATACGGGCGCAAGAGAGCAAGAAGAGGATTCCAGTTCTCGAAGCGCTAAATCGAGATCGTATGTTCAGCCAACTTGGGCCGGCTTGGTGAGAGATTGTGCCGAGCCGGCTCTGTTTTTTGCAATCCGTGCAACGAAGGGGAGGTCCACGGCACTTTACCGGAGAAGGTTAAGATGTCCGACTAAAAAGAGCGGTGATAGGTAATGGCTGCACCGCTGGACTGTCAAATGTTCAGCGACAGCGCTCACCGGGGGATCGTAAAGGTCCGTCGTCTACTCCGCGGCCTCGCCATAGTGTGAGGGTCGGACGCGGAGCCAGCCAACGCAGAGGAGTTCGGGGCAACTTCGATTCTCGCGTGCTGGCTCTCTTGCTCGCACGGATGCGTCTTTGTGATCTACAGGTATTCTTGGCGCGGCACCGAGTCACCTTAGCATGGCGACCACACGTGAACTGATGGTCGATGATGGTAGTGAAGAGCGGCTCGACGTCTACCTAGCCAATAGACTGGGAGATCTCTCGCGTTCAACCGTCCAGAAGCTTATCGAGAAAGGCAGCGTTCTTGTTAACGGACGAACAGTCCGGTCGAGCTACAAAGTTCAATCGGGCGACCGAATAAGTGTTTATGTGCCCGATGCCGAACCGAGCCATCTTGCCCCCGAGCAAATTCCCCTCGAAATAGTCTACGAGGACCGAGATCTGATTGTCGTAAACAAACCTCGCGGAATGACCGTGCATCCAGCCCCGGGATCTGCGCACGGAACACTTGTGAATGCTGTTCTCGCTCACTGCGAGCAGCTTTCAGGTGTCGGAGGAGAGGAAAGGCCTGGTATAGTACACCGGCTCGACAAAGACACCTCAGGACTATTAGTTATTGCCAAGACTGATGCTGCTCATCATGATCTTCAGCGTCAAATTCAGAGTCGGACGGCTGAACGACGTTACTTGGCGTTGGTATGGGGTGAACCGAGTTTTAATAAAGCTGTGGTTGACGCACCTATTGGCAGGCATCCTACCGATAGGCAGCGCATGGCAGTCATAAAGAATACTGATAGATACACTGCGCGCGAGGCAGTCACGCACCTGGCGGTCCGTAAGCGCTTTCGAGGCTTTACCCTCTTGGAGGCAAAACTGGACACGGGTCGTACGCATCAGATACGCGTACATTGTTCTTTCATAGGGTATCCTGTAGTAGGAGATTCAGTATACGGTGCCAAAGACAGGAAACCGCCTGCGGATTATACCAAGCAAGAACAAATCGAGTTGGCTGGCTTGATAGATGCCTTGAACGGCCAGGCGCTGCACGCTTACCAACTTTGCTTTGACCATCCTGCCACGGGCGAGAGAATGTGTTTCGAGGTGCCGCCACCACGAGAAATGGCTGTTCTGATCGAATGGCTGGAGAAGCATTCAAACAGGTAAAAGTAGGCGACGTTGTCGAAATGCGCAAACCTCATGCCTGCGGCTCATCAGATTGGTTGGTGATTCGTGTCGGGGCTGACATTGGCATAAGGTGCGTTGGATGCGGCAGGCGTGTTCTGTTGAGCCCCGCGGATTTTCGGAGGCACATGAAGCCTTCATCTCAACACCGATCGGTTGGCACACAGCAAATCGATGACAGCGAGTTGATCTAAGATGTCACGATTCTTTTGTGGTGCTTGTGGTTGGAACTATTGGCATTGGCGTGGGGTGTTTTATCCTGAGGAACTGCGGACCTGGGATTGGTTGGGGTACTACGCGCAGTTCTTTGATACGGTGGAGATCAATGCCTCGTTCTATCGGTTGCCTGAACGCAAAACCTTCGAACGGTGGCGCAAAGCTACGCCGGACGGTTTTGTGTTTGCTGTCAAAGCAAGCCGATACCTGACGCATGTTAAGAAGCTTGTTGATCCGGAAGAGCCTCTACAACGGTTGTTGGAGCATTCGGAGGGACTCGGTGAAAAACGAGGGCCTATATTGTTCCAGTTCCCTCCTAGTTGGGAGATCGACTTGGATCGCCTTGAGCAGTTTCTTAGGATCTTGCCCCCGGGACTCCGTACAGCTTTTGAATTTCGCAACAGCACGTGGCATACCGAAGAACTATGGGACTTGCTTTCACGTTATGGCGCTGCCTACTGCATGATGGATTCTCCTGGACTGCCTCTACACATTCGGCGGACTGCAGACTTTGCTTATTTGCGCATGCATTCTGGTGGCGAAGAACAGCGAGGCAATTATACTGACGAAGCTCTAGCAGTATGGGCAGAAAGAATCCGTCGAATGCTCGAAGATGGGGATTTCTATGTATATTTCAACAACGATATCCACGGCTACGCTGTCCAGAATGCCCTGACACTGCGCAAAATGGTCCTAGGAGAATAAAGACTCGCTTGGTCAAGAGATACGAAACTGCGGAAGTTCTTTCAGGGTATAGTATTGCGCAGCAATTCTCGAGTACAAGCTGGTTTATCCTGGCCTGGACTTGACTTTGACGACTGCGGGTAGTGGCTCGGACGCGAACAGCTGCTGTTTCGTCTGTTCTTCTGCCGGTGGTATACTAGAGTCTGAGGAGGTGGCAGCCTTGAAGTGTGGTTCGGATATTCCTGAGCAGACGCGACAGTGTCCCAAGTGTGGGACGATTAATGAGTTT